>JANXWY010000452.1 GCA_025350905.1 Verrucomicrobiota bacterium | reverse complement strand
TCTTGAGGCAACCCCTCAACGAGGGTTTCCGAAAGATGAATGGACATGCCCTGACTCAACCAAATCCGTGAAAGTTGCGCCAGCAAAATCAACTTAAACCTTTATCCCTGAATTTCGCTTGCTACTCCTTGGCTACCGCCGCGCGCGCGCCGCCGGGCCGGACCAAATATTCCTTTACACCTTCCCGGCGAGCATGCTTAAGTCGGATCCGGAGACGGTGTCAGCGCGCGGACGGCCCCCAAAAGTTAACGCTGCGGCCCGCCGGGAATTAACGCCACCGGCGCCACAGCGACCAACCCGTTGAAATATGATTCGCGAGTCAGTTACTGGTGTGACCATCGGCCCCCCGGAAGTGCGGACCGCCGACCCGCCGCCACCGTTCAAGATTTCTCTCGCCGAGTGGTCGTTGCACAAAGCGCTGTTCGGAAAGCAGCTCGACCATCTCGATTTTCCCCGGTGTGCGCGGCGGGACTACGGCCTTGACGCCATCGAATTGGTCAACCAGTTCTTCAAGGACAAGGCGAAGGATCGGGCCTACCTCAACGAATTCAAGCAACGCGCGGAGGGTGAAGGCGTGAAGATTATCCTCATCATGTGTGACGACGAGGGCCACCTGGGAGATGCGAATGAAACGCAGCGCCGCAGGGCCGTCGAGCAACACTACGCCTGGGCGGAAGCCGCAAAGTTCCTGGGCGCCCATTCCATCCGCGTGAACGCTTACTCCACGGGCAGCCCCGAGGAGCAATGTGCGCGGGTCGCCGACGGCTTGCGACGGCTCGCCGAATTCGGCGGCCAACTTGGCCTCAACGTCCTCGTTGAAAACCACGGGGGACTTTCCTCCCACGGCGACTGGCTGACCTCGGTCATCCAGCGGGTCAACCTGCCCAACTGCGGCACCCTGCCCGACTTCGGCAACTTCCAGGACTACGACCGCTACCAGGCCGTCGCCGAGCTGATGCCTTTCGCCAAAGCCGTCAGCGCCAAAGCGAACGACTTCGATGCCCAGGGCAACTGCCTCGAGACTGATTATTGCCGCATGCTGAAGATTGTCCGGACCGCCGGTTACGATGGTTACGTGGGGATCGAATACGAAGGCGAGCAGTTGAGTGAACCGGAGGGCATCCGCGCGACGAAGAAATTGCTGGAAAAAATCCGGAGCGAGCTGTCGTAGGCTGGGCATAGTACCCGCGCCCATTTTACACACGACCGATCACCGGTTCGACCGGCTACTGGTCGTCGCCGCCTTCGGCCCCAGGCCCGTCCCTGGAAACATCTGACTTCCGCCGGGGACACAACGAATCGCCACGACCGGTAGCCGCCCGAGGCCTGCGGGCCAATTCGTATCTTGATGGGAGTGACTTCTTGATTGATCCGGTCGCCGCCAATCGCTCCGGCCACCCAACCCGAGCACAGGCGGTTGTGGATCCAATTGCCGAGGGTTACGAGAGTCGTCGGCCGACGTCCTCCTCAGCGACAATCCCGGCGTCGATCGGTTCGACCTTTCGCCCGCAAAGAATTCCTGTAACAAATTCTCGGATTCGCTTCTGAGATGGGTGTATGAATGGTCGCATCATGAATCCAAATCCCGCTGGCGGGCCTCGCTGTCCGCAATGCGGCACGCCGCTGCCCACCGGCGGATTGGCGGGCCTGTGCCCGGCCTGCCTGCTGGCACAAGGCGCCGCGGCGGATACCGCCGCGGAAGGCAGACCGCCGCCGTTCAGCCCGCCGCCCGTGGCCGAACTCAGCGTGCTCTTTCCGGAACTGGATATCCTCGAACTCATCGGAAAAGGCGGCATGGGCGCCGTTTACAAGGCGCGTCAGAAGCAACTCGACCGCATCGTGGCGTTGAAAATTCTCCCGCCCGGCATTGGGGACGATCCGGCGTTCGCCGAACGCTTCGCTCGCGAAGCCAAGGCGCTGGCCAAGCTAAACCATCCGGGCATCGTGACGCTTTACGAGTTTGGAGTAGCGGCAGGCGTCTCGCCTGCCGTAGAGCCGGGCTTCCAGCCCGGCGGAAAGGGCCTCAGCAAGAGTGCGCGCGCAATAATTTCGGAAGGTTCAGGCGATGCGACCGCCATTCCGGGCGGCAAGATGCCGCCCTCTACGGCAGGCGGGACGCCCGCCGCCACGAAGCTATAGTTCTTCCTCATGGAATTCGTGGATGGGGTCAACCTGCGCCAGCTTTTGCAGGCCAGTCGCGTTTCGCCGCGCGAAGCCTTGGCGATCGTGCCGCAAATTTGCGACGCACTGCAATTCGCCCACGACCAGGGCATCGTCCACCGTGACATCAAACCCGAGAACATTCTGTTAGACCGCCGCGGCCGCGTGAAGGTGGCGGATTTTGGGCTAGCCAAGATTGTTGGAAACGAACCCCTCACCCGTCCTCCGGACACCCGCTCCCCATCCGATGGGGAGAGGGACGGGGTGAGGGTCGCCCCAGCGCTCACCGACGCCGGCAAAGTCATGGGCACCCCGAACTACATGGCGCCCGAGCAGGCTTTGCATCCGACGGAAGTGGATCATCGCGCGGACATTTACGCGCTGGGCGTGGTGTTTTATCAGATGCTCACGGGCGAACTGCCCGGCCAAAGCCTCGAACCGCCGTCCCGGAAAGTTCACATTGACGTCCGCCTTGATGAGGTCGTGTTACGCGCTTTGGAGAAGAATCCCGAACTCCGTTACCAGCAAGTCAGCGAAGTGAAAACCTGCGTCGAGAAGATCGCGTCCATCGGGCCGAAAGACAGTTCATTCGCCGCCGCTCCACCGCGGATGCACGGAGGCGTGGATTACCGCTCCGAGACTACGTTCTTTGGATTGCCATTGGTGCATGTGGCCACCGGCAGGGATTCCGCGACCGGCCGCAAACGCGTGGCCAAAGGCATCATCGCGATTGGCGACATCGCGCAAGGGGTGGTGGCGATCGGCGGCGTGGCGATCGGCGGCGTGGCAATTGGCGGCGGCGCCATCGGTGTTTTTGCCTTCGGCGGCGGCGCGGTTGGCTTGCTTGCGTTTGGTGGTTTGGCGATTGCCTTGATCATCGCTTTGGGCGGCGGGGCAATTGGGCCGATCGCGATTGGCGGCGGCGCGGTTGGGTATCTGGCCTACGGCGGCGGCGGCATCGGAGTGCATGTTTTCGATGCCATGACGAAGGATCCGGTGGCCGAACAATTTTTTCTTCCGTGGGCAAAGGTGCTCATGAAAAACATCCAGTGGATCAACGCAGCCGTCCTAGGACTGGCCCTGCCAATTAGCGTCGGAGTGCCGCTCTGGCTGCAACGGAAAGCCCGAGCAAAACCACCTGGAAATTCAACGCCCGGTAGCAGCCGACGTGAGGAGGCTCAAACTAAACCCATTGGCAACCCGCTAAACCAGAGCCACCGAATGCCAGTCGCGACAAACGATTGGCCGCGCATCCTCCGCCGGTCGGTGATGGTGGGCTTGGTGGTCTGGGTTGTCACCGTCGCCATGGCAACCATTGTCACTTTGCTCCTGCCGGAAAGCTACCGGGCTGCCGCACGGGTCCATGTGGAATGGGTTGGGTCACTCCGGTATCCGCAGTCTGACGGCGCGATTCTATTGCCGTACGACCCCTATTTCATTCAAACGGAATTTGAAATGATCCAATCCCAACAAGTCCTCTCACCGGTGATCCAACAACTCGACTTGGGGAGGCGTTGGAATGAGCGCGCCGCCCCCGGCCAGAAGCTCACCGCGACGGAAACATTGCAATTGCTGAAGCGCCAGCTCGACGTGAGGCACGTACGCAACACGCTGCTTATCGACATCGGAGTCTTCAGCGAGTTGCGAGCGGAGGCGGCTGAACTGGCGAACGCCATTGCCAGCAGTTACGTCTCGTTCCGCGCACAACCAGTGCGACCCGCCAACGAATCCAGGACGACGAAAGCGCCCACCGACCGGATCGAAACCGACCAGCCGCTCCGTTATCGGGTGTTCGTCGTGGAAAAGGCCCTACCCCCGAACCTACCGACGCGCCCGAACCGGCCGATGAACATTGCGCTGGGGGTCGTGGTGGGCGTATTGCTCGGTGGCATTTCCGCCTTCGTTTCGGGAATGATTGGGTGGGGAAAGGGGCAACGAGCCGGCACGAATCCTTGAACGTCACCGAGGCATGCAGGATGAACACGAATCCATGGTTTTATCGGTACGTCGTCCCGGCGCTGTGGGTCACGTGCTCATCGATTCACTTCGACTTCCCGGGGCACAAATCTACCCTGCGGGTAATCGATCTGATGGCTACTTACGTTGCAACTTTACGGGCGCTCCTGGGCGGCGGCGATAAAATCTTGGTGCGAAAATTTGCCAAGCCTTGGGAGTCGAATTCTAGATCGACACTATCAGTGGTGGCGCGATGAATTCAACTTTACCAACGTCCAGCGCACCGGGGGATGTCTTCGCCACGACGCATTGGACGGTCGTGGTCGCGGCCGGCCAGCGGCATACGCCGCAATCCGATCATGCGCTGGAGGAGCTGTGTCGCACCTATTGGTTTCCGCTCTACGCCTACGTGCGGCGGCGCGGTCACTCGAAGGAGGATGCCGAAGATCTCACGCAAACTTTCTTCGTCCGGTTCTTGGGGAAAAATTACTTCGCCGGTTTAAGTGCCGAACGCGGCCGCTTTCGCGCGTACCTGCTGGCAGCGCTCAAACATTTTCTCGCCAACGAATGGGACAAGGCGCAACGCCAGAAGCGCGGCGGCGGTGCGTCGCCGTTGCCGCTCGACTGGCAGACGGCGGACTCGCAGTTTCAAATCGCCGCCACCGCCGCGCCGAGTCCGGAGCAAGCCTTCGACCGGGAATGGGCGCTGGCCTTGCTCACGCGCGTGATCGAGCGTTTGCGGGCCGAGTGCGCGGCGGAAAACCACGACCAGTTGTTTGCGGTGCTGAAACCGTTTCTCACGGTCGGCAAGAGCGCGATTCCCTACCCGCAGGCCGCCGCCGCCCTGGGCCTTTCCGAAGGTGCAGCCCGCACCACGGTGCATCGGTTGCGGCGCCGCTATCGCGAAGTATTGCGGGACGAAATCGCGCAGACGCTGAGCGATCCCGCGAACGTCGCGGACGAACTGCAGGCGCTGTTTAGCGCCTTCGGCCCGTGAGCGGCGTGTCTCCGTGGAGCAGATGCGGGGTCCTCCGAGCGGTTCCAGGGCAACGGTAAAGCCAGGTCCTGGCGTGATCTCGTGTCCTGCCAACGGTACGCCGGGATTTATCCGGCAGGGTTGGGCAAGGAGAACATCCTGCTGCGTGTGAACGCGGCGCTTGGTCCCTGGCGCCGTTCTAACGGGGCGGAGAGGTGACACCTGCGCCCCCTTGATTTTTCCTGTCACCTCCGGGCGTGATTTCGCCACTCATGCCCGATATGATGACAACCGATGCTATGACTCCCGTCGCGAATAACGACGCTGAATTGGTGATCGCGAGTCTGTCCGGCAATCGCGATGCCTTCGGCCAGATCGTGGTGCGCTACCAATCCTTGATCTGCTCGCTGGCCTACAGCGCCACCGGCAGCCTGGGCGAAAGCGAAGACCTCGCGCAGGAAACCTTCATCACCGCGTGGAAACATCTCCGCCATTTGCGGGAACAGCACAAGCTTCGGGCTTGGTTGTGCGGCATCGCCCGGAACCGAATCAACAACACACTGCGCCGGGACGGCCGCGAACCGGCCCACGCCGGGGAGTCGCTAGATACCATGCCCGAATCCGCCGCGACCGAACCGCTGCCGGACGACCAGACCATCAGCCAGGAGGAGGCAGCCATTCTCTGGCGTTCGCTCGAACGGATTCCCAAAATCTACCGCGAGCCGCTGGTGTTGTTTTATCGGGAGCAGCAATCCGTCGAAAACGTCGCGGCGGCGTTGGAATTAACTGAGGACGCGGTGAAGCAACGGCTGTCGCGCGGCCGCAAACTCCTGGCGGAGGAAGTGACCTCGTTCGTGGAAGGCGCGTTGGCGCGGACGAATCCGGGCAAAGCCTTCACCCTCGGCGTGCTCGCCGCGCTGCCGGTCGTGCTGACGACTTCGGCGAAAGCAGCAGCGCTCGGCGCGGCGGCCGTGAAAGGCGCCGCCACCGCAAAGGCGGCGGGAGGTCTCGGCGCCATCAGCGCCATGGTGAGTCCGCTCGTCGGCCTCATTGGTCCGTGGCTGCAATATCGCATGCTGCTCGATACCGCGAAGTCGGAGGCCGAGCGCGGCGGCATCCGACGTTACTTTCGGAAACTCGTCGGCTTGCTTTTCGCCTTTGGCGTTTCGCTGGTGGCGCTGGTGCTACTGGGCAGAACTTACGCGACGAGCCATCCGGCTTGGTTCGCCGGGACGTTGATCGCTTTGGTGGCGGGCTTTTTCATCGCGGCCGCGCGCTTCGCGATGTGGTCGGACCGCATGTTTGTCGACTACCGGAGACAACGCACCGCGCGGGAATGTGCGGTGTCGGCCAGTCCCGTCTGGGAATATCGCAGCCGTTGGGAACTGCTCGGCCTGCCGTTGGTTCACATCCGCATGACCCGCGCCGCGGGATCCGACGCCCGACAAATGCCCGTCAAAGCCTGGTTGGCGGCCGGCGATACCGCCTTTGGCGTGCTGTTCGCCTTCGGTGGCCTGGCCGTCGCACCCGTGTGCATTGGCGGGCTGGCGATCGGGCTGATGCCCTGGGGCGGCATTGCGCTGGGGGTGCTCGCCGTCGGGGGTTTTGCATTTGGGGGCTGGGCGTTCGGCGGCTTCGCCATCGGCTGGTACGCGTTTGGGGGTTGCGCACTGGCGTGGAACGCGGCGGTGGGCGGCTTGGCCGTGGCGCGGGATTTTGCGCTGGGCGGCATTGCTCACGCCGCCCAGGTTAACAATTCCATCGCGGAAAGTTTTGTCCGCGGAAAGCCGTTCTTCCAAAAAATGGAAGCGTTCTCCCGCCATCTCTTTTGGTTCAATCTGCTGTGGCTGATTCCGATGCTGGCGTGGTGGCGCAAGCTGCGACAACTCAAGACGGTAACCAGCCACGACGCGGTCTGAAGTCCCCCTTCAAGGAATTATGAAACGATTTATCTGGGTTGTGGCGTTGGTCGCCGTGATTGGGGCGTTGAGCTTGTGGCGGGCCGCGCGAAATCGCGGGGCGGTCGCATCGGAAGCGGCCGGAACGAATTCTCCGCTGTCGACATCGGTGTCCGCGGAAAACGCCGAAGTCAGAAGTCGCACGCCGGACGCGCCGCCCGCCTTAACGCCAACGGTTCCGGCGCCACCGCGTCGCTCCTCGGTCGCCGCAATGGCGCCGGCTGCGGTGCTCGACGAGAAAACTCAAGTCCGACAAAATGTTGACCAGTTGGTTTCCCCGCACACCAGTTTTGCGGACAAGTATCAGCTTTGGACCAAATTGCGCGACGAAGGCCGGATGGATCAAGTGATTGCGGAACTGAACGAGCGCGCCACGAACAATCCGACGGCCGCCGAATATCCCGCTGCGCTTGGCCAGGCTTACCTGCACAAGATTGCCGTGACCAAAGACACGCGCGACTACGCGGTGCTCGGCGCTTTGGCCGACCGGAGTTTTGACACGGCGTTGGAGCTTGATCCGGCGAGCTGGGACGCGCGATTCTTCAAGGCCACGGCGATGTCGTACTGGCCGGAGGAAATGAACAAACGGCCGGAAGTCATTGAACGCTTCACCCAATTGATCCAGGACCAGGAAACGCAGACGCCGCAGCCGCAATTCGCGCATGCGTATTATTGGCTGGGCGAGACCTACCAAAAGGCCGGGCGCGCAGACGCGGCGGACCAGGTCTGGCGGCGTGGCGCGGCGCTCTTTCCATCCGAACCGATGCTCCAACAGAAAACTGCGGGCCGATAGCGGAAGGCAGTCCCGGGCAGCGCATCGGACCAGACGTCAGTTTTCCTCCTCGCCAGAAACCGTTTTGTTGCTCCCCTCCCGAGTTTGGTGCCGGAATCCGTGGAAAAGTGATACCTCATGCAATCGGATTTTCCCTCTTAATCCTAATCTTAATCTTCATCGTAATCCGGCTCTCGTTCAGATTGCCGACGGAAGGGGCGGGGAGATCAGGACGATTAAGATTGGGATTAAGATTAAGATTGAGAGGAAGAATCAGGGTCTCAGACGAATGTCCTTTCCAACTGGCTGAATTCCTTGCGGAACATCGGCGCGATGCGGTGCTTGGCCAGATAAACCCGCGCCACGCTGACACCGAGCGCCTTGGCGACGTCGCGCGGCGACCATTGGCGCACCACGTAAAGATCATACATCTGGCAATCCTTGAGATTGGCCTGTTCTTTCACGCGTTGCATCGCCGCTTCCACGAGCGTCTGCTGCCAATCCTGATCCCACAATGTTTCCAAATTATTTCCCGCCGGATCCGCAATGCGATCAATGGTCGCCGTCCGCCGGCTGTCATCATCATGTAGGTCAGGCGTCGCGCCTGACGGCGACTGGCCAAGGATTTGCCCGATCTTGCCCCGCTTGCGCAATTGATCTTTGATGCGCCAGCTCGTTTGATTGAGCAGCCATGTCTTGAAGGAGCAGACCGCCGGGTCGTATTTGAATTCCGCCAGATTCCGCGCCACGCCAATGACCGTTTCTTGCAAGGCCTCCTCGGCTTCGGTTTCCGTCAACCCCGCTTTGAGCGCGAAGCGGTAGATGAGGTCGCGGTACAACTCATAAAACCTCTGCCAGCTTGTATGGTCATCGCAATCCTTGAGCCGGTGCAACAAACTCGCCCGCGTCGCCAGAGATTTGTCCGGTGGACTCGCCATTGTGTTCGTCATGTTACTTCCTTTAACGCGGTCGCGGGAGCAAATCTTTCAAGAACGGGATTGAACCGGGTGCGATTAGATACGGGTGAGGGAAGGGGTGATTTTTTCCGGAGCGCGGACGGTCCCTCGTCCGCAGCACTTCGCTACGATGAAGCGCTCCGCAAGGTTCGGTGCGCTCCGGTCTGGCCACATGCTGCGAGCGAGGGACCGCTCGAGCTCCGTCTTATAGCCTCACCCGACTTTCATCGCACCCGGTTGAACCACGGATTTCACGGATGTGCACGGATGGGAGAAAAAGATTCAAAGTCATCCGCGCTTCCTCCTCTCCCCAACCCTCTCCTCCTTCCTGCGTCAGGAGGAGAGGGAGGAAGTTTGCGAGTGACGTCATTTGCAACCCGTCATCCGTGGTAAAAATTTCTTGTGCGGTTTGAAAGATTCTCTGTTTTTGGCGCGTTAAACGAGCAATGACAAATTCCATTCGTAGCACCAAACCGACAAAGGCGATCGTCATGAAAACCAAGATCCTAGTCCCCATCGCGGGGATTCTCCTGGCCACACTTTTGCCAGCCTTCGGGCAACCCGTCATCATCACGGATCCCCAAAGTCGGACCAATGTGTTGGGCACAGACGCCGCTTTCACGGTGGTGGCCACCGGAACAGAACCGCTGGCCTACCAGTGGCAATTCAGCACTGCCGATCTGGCCGGGAAAACCAACGACACGCTGATCGTGACCAATGTGCAATCAGCCAATGCGGGCGACTACACCGTCGTGGTCAGTGATATGAACGGCGCGATCACGAGCGTGGTGGCCACCCTGACAGTGTTGAGCCCCGCCCGGATCATCACGCAGCCGGCCAATCTGACGGCGAGCCTGTTCGCCGACGCTACCTTCCGCGTCACCGCCGCCGGGGTCGAGCCGCCGAGTTATCAATGGCGCTTCAACGATGGCGACCTAACCGGCAAGACCAACCGCACCCTGACCATCACGAATGTTCAGCGTACGAATGTCGGAAACTACAGCGTGGTGGTGACCAATGACTCCGGCTCGGTGACCAGCCGGTTGGCCACGCTGACGATCACCCCGTTCAACGCCATCTATTGCTTCGGCTTTAGTTGGACGGATACGCGTGGCATTGGCTGCAATTGGCCTTCGCCGCAATATTACGGTGGACGCGCATGCAATGGCCCGATGTGGCCGGAGTTTTTGTCTACCAATTTGGGACTGGTCTATGTCGCCGCAAACAATTATGCGCATTGCGGGGCAGAGCCTTTGGACATCCTGGGTCAAGTGACGAGCTTTCCGGCTCCAGCCAAACCGCAATTGTCTGCTTACTTCCTTTGGCTCGGCGATTCGTGGGACGTTACGAATGCGCTTTTTACAGCGGACATTTCGAACACCTCCAATGCAGTCAACCGGCTTTACGCGAAAGGGGCCCGGCAGATTGTGATTGAGACGCACCCAGACGACTTGAGCAAGTTTCCCGGGTACGTGGGTCTATTCCACACCAATACCGTCTTGCTCGCCAAGTATAGCGAATATACCGCCGGCCTCAACGCAGCCTTCATCAATACCATGAATACGTACAGCCAGACCAAGCCCGACCTCCGGATTGTGTTTGTCGATTTCTTCCAAAAACTGAACGACGTACTGGCGAATCCAGCTCAGTATGGTTTCACTCAGACGATCATCGACGCCCTGCATGATCCGTTACTCACGAACAAATCATTCACCGGCCCTGGCGCGGACTATGTGTTTTGGGACGATCTCCATGGCACCAGCAAACTCAACCAGTTAATCGCGGCGTGGCATCTTGAGGCGCTCACGCATTCCATTCTGGAAACGCTCGACGTGACGATCAGCAACGGCTCGCCAAACATCCAAATGAAACATCTGCTGATTGGCCGCGATTACACGTTGCAGGGCAGCACGAACCTGAGCAACTGGCAGGACATTCAGGCTTTCACTGCCGCCGCCGGCACCAACCGATGGACCGGAGCCGCAGCCGCGGTGCCCGCTGCTTTTTACCGGCTGAAGTGGCAGCCATAACTGACGGAATTGATGACGAGCCCTTAACGATTACAAACCATGAACTCAAAATACCATTTCCTCTCGCCCTTGATCATGCTTAGTGCGATGACCGCTTCCGCAGAGATTCATTATGTCGATGTCAACAGCACCAGCCCGACGCCGCCGTACACCAACTGGATCACCGCTGCGACGAACATTCAAGATGCCGTGGACGCCGCCGTGGCGGGAGACCAAATCCTAGTGACGAATGGCGTTTACCAGACCGGCGGGCGGGCGGTGGGCACGAACGTGTTGGTCAACCGCGTGGCGGTGACCAAAGCGGTGACCGTGCAGAGCATGAACGGTGCGGCGGTGACGGTGATCCGAGGGTTCCAGGTGTCCGGAACCACCAACGGTGATGGCGCGGTTCGCTGCGTCTATCTCGCGAACGGGGCGGCATTGGTGGGTTTCACGCTGGTGAACGGGGCCACGCGGAGCTCGGGGGATTACCTCATGGAACAATCCGGAGGAGGAGTGTGGTGCGAATCTGCCAGTACGGTCATCTCCAATTGCGTGTTCAGCGGCAACTCGGCTCAGTCTGTCGGCGCCGGGGCATATCGCGGAACGTTGAACAACTGCATCATCTCCGGCAACTCGGCTCAGTCTGGTGGTGGGGCAGGCAGTTGCAGGTTGAACAATTGCACGATTAGCGGCAACTCGGCTCAGGCAGGCGGCGGGGCAGGCAGTTGCAGGTTGAACAATTGCACGATTAGCGGCAACTCGGCTACCGATTATGGTGGCGGCGGGGTGGGCTACAGCACGCTGAACAACTGCACGCTCACGCACAATTCCGCGACCTTCGGCGGCGGGGCACGCAGTAGCACTTTAAACAACTGCGTACTCACAGGAAACTCAGCTACTCATTATGACGGCGGCGGGGCGTATGACTGCACGCTAAACAACTGCACGCTCACGGGCAACGATGGCGGCGGCACTGAAGGCGGCACGTTGAACAACTGCATTGTGTATTATAATGTCGCTCGGCGCGGAGTAGCCAACTATGCAGGTGGTGTCTTCAATTACTCTTGTACGACGCCGCTTCCGCCCGACGGTGTGGGCAACATTAGTGCCGAGCCACAACTCACCGACCTCTCCCACCTGGGCGTTGGCTCACCCTGCCGCGGGACCGGCAGTGCGGCGTATGCCACCGGACTGGACATTGATGGGGAAGCGTGGGTCAACCCGCCTGCCATCGGCTGCGACGAATACCACCCAGGCTCAGTGACTGGCCCGTTGAGCGTGGCCATCCAAGCCAGTTATACCAACGTAGCCACGGGATTCGCGGTGAATCTCACGGCACAGCTCGGCGGACGCGCGAGTGCCAACCAATGGAGCTTTGGAGATGGAACGGTGGTGAGCAACCAGCCTTATACATCACACAGTTGGGCGGTGGCCGGAGACTATTCGGTCGTATTCCGGGCGTACAACGACAGCTACCCGGATGGTATTAGCACGGCCGTAACCGTACATGTCTTGCAACAACCGTTACACTATGTAGCTGCGGGCAGTAGCAATCCAGTGTCGCCGTACATTTCATGGGTAACGGCGGCAACGAATGTTCAGGACGCGGTAGATGTCGCGTACGCGGGCGGCACAGTCGTGGTAACCAACGGCGTTTACCAGACCGGCGGGGATGGAGTAAACCGGGTGGCGGTGACGAAGCCACTCACGTTGCGGAGCGTGAACGGCCCGGAAGTGACCGTGATTAATGGAGGCGGCGCAGTGCACTGTGTTTATTTGGACGAAGGGACGGCGCTGGCGGGTTTCACGCTGACCAACGGGGGCGGCGGTGGGGTGTGGTGCGAATCCACCAGCGCGATCGTGTCCAACTGTGTAGTGACCGGCAATTCTGACGGCGGCGCGTATTCGGGCACGCTGAACAACTGCGCGATTACCGGCAACTCCGGTGGCGGGGTGAACTCCTCCATTTTGAACAACTGCACCCTCACCGGCAACTCGTCTGATTACGGTGGCGGGGCGAATGGTGGCACGCTGAACAATTGCACTCTTACGGGTAACTCGGCTCAATGGGGTGGCGGGGCGGCTTGGAGCACACTCAACAACTGCACGCTGACGGCAAATTCGGCGACCAACTCCGGAGGCGGGGTGTGGTTCTGCACTCTAAACAACTGCACGCTCAGCAGCAATTCGACTGGCGATGTCGGTGGACCAGGCGTAAGGGGTGGCGGCGGTGGAGCGTCCCAAAGCACGCTGAACAACTGCACCCTCACTGGGAACTCAGCTGGCAACGGTGGCGGAGCCTATGCCGGCAGCTTGTACAACTGTACTCTCTCCAGCAACTCGGCCCTGTATGGAGGCGGAGCGTACGGCGGCCTGAGGTTGGAAGTAGATGAGTCAATCCGGATGTACAACTGCACGGTCATCGGCAACTCGGCCCTGTATGGAGCCGGAACATTTGCCTATGTCGCTGGCAGATACCAAGGTGGGGTGACCTTGAACAACTGCATTGTGTATTACAATGTCGCTCAACAGGACGGAGACAACTATTCTGGCCAGAGCAGCTTCAATTACTCCTGCACGACACCGCTTCCCGACGGCCTAGGCAATATCAGCGATGAGCCACAACTGGCCAGTGCCTCACACCTGAGCGTCGCCTCTTCCTGCCGGGGCGCCGGCAGCGCCGACTTCGCGACGGGCATGGATATTGACGGCGAGGCTTGGGCGAATCCACCCTCGATGGGCTGCGACGAGGTTCAACTAGGGGCGGTCACGGGGCCATTGACCATATCCATCGTGGCCAGTTACACAAACGTAGCGCCGGGTTTTGGAGTGAGCTTCATCGCGCAGACCATCGGTCGGACTAGCCTCAGTCGATGGGACTTTGGAAATGGGACGGGAGTGACCAACCAGCCGTACACCACCCACAGCTGGGTGGGGCCGGGAGACTACGCGGTGGTGTTATGGGCCTATAACGAGGGTTATCCGAGCGGAGTGAGTGCGACCGTGACAGTTCATGTGGTGACTCAGCCAGTGCATTACGTGGCAACCAACAGTGCCAACCCGCTGGCGCCGTACACTTCCTGGGCGACGGCAGCCACAAGTATTCAGGATGCAGTGGATGAGGCGTACGCGGGCGGAACGGTCGTGGTGTCCAATGGGGTTTACAAGACCGGCGGGCGATTAGGGGCTGGGGCGATAACGAGTCGGGTAGTGGTGGCCAAGCCGCTCACGTTGCGGAGCGTAAATGGGCCTGGAGTAACGGTGATCGATGGCGGCGGCGCGGCGCGCTGTGTCTATCTCAGCAAGACCGCAGCATTGGAGGGTTTCACCCTCAAGAATGGGGCCACGCTGAGTTCAGCCGATTACTATCTCTATCAGAAAGGTGGAGGCGTGTGGTGCGAGTCGGCAGCGGTGGTGGTTTCCAACTGCGTGCTGAACGGTAACTTGGCTTATACTGGAGGCGGGGCGTATGGGGGCACACTCAACAGCTGTACGCTCACCGGCAACTCGGCTCACGAAGGCGGCGGGGCGTTTATCAGCACGCTCTACAACTGTACGTTGACCGGAAACTCAGCAAGTGAAGTTGGTGGCGGGGCGGCTGGGAGCACACTCAACAACTGCACGCTGCGAAGCAACTCTTGCGACTATCTCGGCGGAGGGGTGATGTGGGGTACTCTGAACAACTGCACGCTCACGGGCAACTCGGCCAATGGCGGGAACGGGGCGTATGGGGGCACCTTGAACAACTGCATTGTCTATTACAACTATGGCACTCTAAGCCGAGCAAATCAGGACGGAGCATTCTTGAATTACTGTTGCACGATACCACTACCTACGGAGGGCGTGGGTAACATCACTAACGCTCCGCTGTTCGTGGATTTAGCCGGTGGCGATCTGGGCCCGCAATCCAATTCCCCGTGCATTAACTCTGGTTTCAACAGGTATGCGCCGGCCGGTCCTGATCTGGATGGCAATCCACGGATCGCGGGCGGAACGGTGGACATTGGCGCGTATGAATTTCAAACTCCGGCTTCCGTAATTTCCTACGCGTGGTTGCAACAGTACGGCCTGCCCACGGATGGCTCGGCGGATTCCACCGACGCGGATAGCGATGGCTTGAACAACTGGCAGGAGTGGCGTTCCGGTACCGATCCCACCAACGCTTTGTCCGTTTTGCAGATGTTGTCACCGACGCGTGGCGCTTCGGGTTTGACCGTGAGTTGGCAAAGTGTGAGCAATCGGAATTATTTCCTTGAGCGCGGCACCAATCTGGGAGCACAGCCGCCGTTTTCAATGCTCGCCACCAATATCATCGGCCAGGCGGGCACGACAACTTTCACCGATACCAACGCCGTCGGCCCCGGCCCCTTCTTCTACCGCGTTGGCGTGCAGGAATAGCATCCAAACCAGCCATGAGCTCCGCATCGTCCCGCTTGTAACCGATCGCCTGATGCTCCCGGCGATCAGGTGGCCATCACTTTTTTCTCTTCCGCATGACTTTTGTGAACCCGATTTTGTGGAGTAACTCTTTGAACCGCGGATTGTCATGCAGGCCGTCCCAACACTCATCGAATAGCAGGGAGATCAACTGGCTTCGTTCTTCACGGCGGTCGCGAGCGTCGTAGGTTTTGAACAACCAATCAATGGCCGCGTTCGTATTCCCGAGGTGAATCTGGATGACAGCCTTCCCGTAAAGGTCGCCGTTCGGATCCGTCACCGTCCGCTTCCACTGTTCCTCCCAATAGCCGCGCGGGCCTCTCTCTTCGAACGAGTGACGGAGTTCGTCGTAACTTTGCTTCGTTGCGGATTCGTCGGCTCCATTAAGAATCTTTGCTTTCTCGAAACTGTCGATCGCGTTGGTAAAGTCACCCTGCGCCCGGAGCGCTTGACCAATTAATTGGCCAGCAACCTCCCGTGGCTCCAATTTGACCGCCTGCCGGTACCAAGCAATGGCGTTCGTGTAATTGCGCTCGACGTAATAGGTGTGGCCCATAATGCGATAATTTATCGCGAGGGAGGGCGCGATCGCCAGGGCAATCTCCATTTGTTTACGAGCTTCCTCTGTGCGTCCCCAGTGGGTCAGCATGAAGCCATACCACGCCGGGTCAATTTTAGGGTCGGCCTTGAGCGCTTCGAGAATACGGCTCTCGGCCTGCGGGAAATCTAAAGCAAAAAAGCTCATCCAGGATTGCGCCTGATGGGTCGCGGCCAGATTTGGCCCTAGTTCTTCCAACTTCCGGACGATCCCGCGCAATTCCGCCGGCGTCGCGGGCGGCAGGTCCGAAACCGGGAGATGGGTGCGGAGATCGAACAGTCCTACGTACGGCCGGGCATAATTCGGATCCAGCGCGATGGCGTTGGTGAAATTCGCGTACGCTTCCGGAAGGGCGGCGTAATTGTCCGCCTCGATGATACGCATGGCCTTTTCGCAGAGCGCCGTCGCCAAATCGTTCGTCGAGGGCGGGCCTTCACCGGCATACTCGGCAGGCGTGAGCTGTCGTCGCAAGCTCACCGCACCAACAACAATCACCGCCAAAACGAGCAACGCGAGGCCAGCCTTTTTGCCCGCCGCCAAACGCTCTTGGTTGGTTCGTTTCCGCCGAACCGATTTGCCCGCTTGCAACAGCGTCAAGTCATCACGCATTTCCTCGGCAGACTGGTATCGCTGGCGCGCATCGCGGGCACATGCTTTAAGCAGGATTTCGTTCAGTTCGAGCAGGCCCGTAGCAGCCGACGTCAGGAGGCTCTGATTAGCTGGTTGAGAGTTGCCGGTTGAGAGTTGAGAGTCAGAAGCGTGAGCCTCCTCACGTCGGCTGCTACGATCTCCAAAATCCAGCGGCAGGTCCGGGAAATGGCGGCGGTCACGGCCGGTGCTGATTTCGTAAAGCACCATCCCCAGCGCGTAGATGTCCGCCGTTGGCGCGCCCGGTCCCTCCGGCGGTAAATAACCTTCCGTGCCGACGATGGATTGCGCGTCGCCGACGTCGGTCACCAGTCCGATGTCCGCCAGCTTGGGCCGGCCCTTCACGAAGACGATGTTCGACGGTTTGACGTCGCGATGTACCAATCCCTGCTGGTGCAGATGCGCCAACGCGGTGGTCAGGGCCAGGCCGATCTCGAGGCATTGGGCCAGCGGGAGGCGGGAGGCGGTTGGTTGAGAGTTGAGAGTTGATGGTTGCGAGTCGGGAGTGATCAGGCTGCGGAGCGTCTTGGGACGATAATTCAAAATGCTAAATTCAGAATTCAAAATGGATGGTTGGCGGCTGCTTGCGGTGGGATCAGCGGTGGCCGCATTTTTCATTTCCTCCCCGTCCGCCAGTTCCATCACGTAATAGAAGTAGCCGCCGGCTGGGTCGAGGCCGACGTGGAGAATCTGAACCTGGCTTTCGTGCGAACGGGAAATGGGTTCGTAGCGTCGGATGCCTTCAAACTCGCGCTCGAACGGACGATTGTCGCCAAAGTCGCGGCGATGAATCACTTTCACCGCACGGTATTCGCCGAGCACGCTGCGCGCCAGCCAGACTTCGCCATAACTCCCGCGCCCAATGCAGCGCAGCATTTGATGGTCGGGGATGGCGGGAGGTGGAGAGGCGGTTGAGAGTTTGGGAGATGAGAGTTGAGAGTCAGGCGCGCCGGACAAGGCCAGGCCGGAATTGGGAGAGGCCACTGGGTCCACGCCGTTATCCATGTATTCGCAACTTTACGCCCAAGGGCGGCGGGAAAGCAACGATGAGTCATGGCGCCGGATGGGTGCATTCTGACACCGCACCGAATGGTGGCGTTCGTCGCGCGGCGACGAACCCGCCCGCGAGGGCGGGCGGAAAGAACGTGGCGTGACTTACCGGTCGCATCGCCTCCCAACCCGATTGCGCCGCTGCACGCGGCACTGGTCGTCGCAGCGCGACGACCCTACCTCGCGAGCGGTGCGCCGTGTGCCGGCGCCGGCGACTGGGGAAAAGAAATACCTGACGAGGCCGGTTTTCTTTCTTAATCTTAATCTTAATCTGGATCTCGTTGAAGTTGCCGGCGGACAGGACGGGGGGAATATCCAGGGGGGATTAAGAGTAAGATTTGGATTAAGAAATAGAGGAAGGCTAGGAACCAATTGTTGAACGATATCAAATCCCAAACGCGCGAAGAACTCGAGGGGCAGTTCGCCGCGTGGGAACAGCCTGTCTATCGCGTCAAGCAACTGATGGACTGGCTCTACGTGCAGCGGGTCACCGACTGGGACGCGATGACGAATCTTCCCAAGATCCTGCGCGAAAAACTCCGCCAGGAATTTTCGCTCGGCGTGCTGGAACTGGTGCGCAAGCAGGGCGCGCTCGATACCACGCAAAAATTTCTCTGGCGCTTGGCCGACCATTCCCTGATTGAGAGCGTCTTGATTCCCGCCAATCCTTCCCTCTATGGCGAGCCCAGCGACCGCCATACGCTCTGTGTTTCCACGCAGGTCGGGTGCGCTTATGGCTGCAAATTCTGTGCGAGCGGACTGGACGGCTGGAAACGTAATCTCCTGCCGCATGAAATCGTTGAACAGGTCATGGGTGTCGAGCGCTGGAGTGCCGAGCAGGCTAAAGTTGAAAGTCTCAATTCCGAAGTTCCCCTCACCCTGTCCCTCTCCCCTTCCGAAGGGGAGAGGGTGGCCGAAAGGCCGGGTGAGGGGACGATTCAACCCTCAACTCTCCGTCCGCGTAATCCCGGCAACGGCTTTCCCGGCCCGCGCCTGGTCGACAACGTGGTGATCATGGGGATGGGCGAACCGCTCGCCAACTACGACCACTTGTTGAAAGCTATGCGCCTGCTTAATGCCAGTTGGGGCGGTCGCATCGGGGCGCGGAAGATCACGGTTTCCACGAGCGGCCTGGCCCCGCAAATCCGAAAACTGGCCGACGAGCCGGAACAATTTTCCCTCGCCGTCTCCTTGCACGGCGCCACCGATGCGGTCCGCGACCGGATCATGCCAGTCAATCGCAAGTTTCCGCTCAAGGAGCTCACGGCGGCGCTGGATTACTACCAGGCCCGGCGGGGCCGGTTCATCACCTTTGAATACATTCTCATCGCCGGGGTGAATGATGGCGTGGAACAAACCAAACCACTCGGCGCATTGGCGAAGCGACTCAACGCCAAGGTGAACTTGATTCCCTACAACACCGTCGAGGGCCTGCCTTGGGCGCGCCCGGAAGAATCAGTGTGTGAAAAATTCCTCGCAGCAATGCGGGCCCAAAAAGTTGTCACGACGTTGCGCCGCGAGAAAGGCCACGACATTGACGCCGCCTGCGGCCAGTTGCGGCTGAAGACGGAACGCGAATTGGCGGGCCGGCCATGACGCTACCGCGCGGACCGGTCGTTTTATACAGATCAATGGCCCGAACCGCCTTGGTTACTGGGCGTACCTGCCCCGCCACTCGTTTGGAGTTCCGCCTTCAGGCGGCTCGGCGCATTCACCAATCCGGACGGCGTAAACGCGGAACTTATGATCCTCCGCGTTCTCCTTTAAGTGGCAGTTAGCTGATGCGTCCGGTTTTCATGCCGCTCACAAATTTGATTGGCAAACGCAAACGCGTTGGCAGAGAATTCCCGCGATGTCAGAATTGAAGCCACTCCCCGCCCACCTGATCGGCGGAAATTTTTTGCTCACCGAAACCGCCCCGGGCCAGGTATTCACGCCCGAGGATTTGTCCGCGGACCAACGCCTCATGGCACAGACGGCGGAAAAATTCATGGAGAAGGAAGTCTTGCCGCAGTTCGAAGCGCTGGAGCATCAGCAGGAGGGGCTCGCGCCCAAGCTTTTCCGCCAGGCGGGTGAACTGGGATTGCTCGGCATGGGCGTGCCGACGGAGTACGGCGGGCTGGGGCTGGACAAGGCCTCCGCGGTGGGCGTGGAGGAACAGTTGACGCGGCTCGGCGGCTTCGGGGTGACCTGTGGCGCGCACTGCGGAATCGGCACCCAACCCTTGCTCTATTTTGGCACCGCCGCGCAGAAACAAAAATATCTGGCCAAACTGGCCAGCGGCGAGTGGATGGCGGCCTACGCGCTCAGTGAAACGGGCTCCGGCTCCGACGCCTTGGGCTTGCGCACGAAGGCCACGCTTTCGGCGGATGGCAAGCACTACCTCCTCAATGGCACCAAGATGTGATTTCGAACTCCGCCTGGGCGGATTTATTCACCGTCTTCGCCAAGGTGGATGGCCAGCACACCACCGCGTTTCTCGTCGAGCGATCTTTTCCGGGCGTCGCCTTCGGCAAGGAAGAACACAAGCTGGGGATCAAGACCTCCTCCACTCGCCGCGTGATTCTCGAGGACGCCCAAGTGCCGGTGGAAAACCTGCTGGGGGAAGCCGGTAAGGGCGCGTACATCGCGTTCAACATTCTGAACCTCGGCCGCTTTAAATTGGGCGCCGGCGCGATTGGGGCCGCGAAGGAATCGCTCAAAGTTGCCACCCGTTATGCACTCGAACGCCAGCAGTTCGGCCGGCCCATTGCTTCGTTTGGCCTGATCCAACACAAGCTGGCGGACATGGCCGTGCAGATTTTTGCCGGGGAAAGCGCGGTTTACCGCACGGCGGCCATGATGGACGCCGTCTGCGCCACGGGCGAGCTGATGGATTCGACGAACCCGCCGTTCCTCCGCGAATTGGACGAATTCGCCTTGGAATGCTCCATCATCAAAGTCGCCTGCAGCGAAATCCTGGATGTCGTGGCCGATGAAACCCTGCAAATCCATGGCGGCTACGGTTACACCGAGGAATTTCCCGCGGCCCGCACCTACCGGGATTCGCGCATCAACCGCATTTTCGAGGGCACCAACGAGATCAACCGCTTGTTCATTCCCGGCCTGCTGATGCGCCGCGCGCAAAGGGGACGTTTCCCGCTCATTCCCGCGATCACCAAGGTGAGCAAGGAACTCCTGGATTTGGCGCCGCTGAATGAAGTCGCCGGGGACGAACTGGCTGCGGCCGGGGCGCTTCTCGTTAACGCGAAAAAACTCGCGCTGTTCGTTTCCGGAGTGGCCTACCAGAAATTCGGCGAAAAGCTCGGTGAGGAACAGGAAGTCGTCGCCGATCTGAGCGACATGATGATCGACGTTTACCTGGCGGAAAGCGCGCTGCTCCGAACCTTTAAAGTTCGCGCGAACGGCGGCAACTCGACCGTGATGGCAGATTTGACGCTGGTTTTCGTCAATGACGCGGTCGGCCGTCTGGAGTTAAAGGCGCGGCAGGCCCTGGCGGCAACCGCCCAAGGCGATGAACTGAAAGCGCAATTGGGAATCGTCCGACGACTGCTGCGCTGGTCGCCCTTGAACGGAGTCGCCCTGCGGCGGCGCATCGCGAAGCGGTTGTGCGAGGTCGGCAGTTTTCCGGCCTTGGTGGCCGTCAAGTGAGCGGTCAAAAATCGGCCGGTTCAAGAATGGAATCGTTGCGTTGGTGAAAAAGCTGGTCCCCGGGTTGCGGGCCAAGACGAAAGTTAGCTGGGGTCCGCCATGGGCCGATAGTTTGGTGATTGAACAGTAAGCCGCCGCTGCCGTCTAAAATTCAAGGGCCCACCAAGCCATCACCGACCAACATGACAAAATACATCCTAACACTGTGCGCCGTGCTTGCCTGGGCGCGGGTAAACGCGGCAGAGCTTGAATGGCAAACGGACCTGCCCAAGGCCCAGGCCCAGGCCAAAGCTGAAAAGAAACTGGTACTGCTCGATTTCACCGGCTCCGACTGGTGCCACGGTTGCATCCTGTTAAACAAGGAAGTCTTCTCCCGGCCGGCGTTTGCCGAATACGCGAAGAAAAACCTGGTGGCGGTGGAGGTGGACTTCCCGATCAAGAAGAAGTTGAGCGCCGCGCAGGACCAGGCCAACGAGGCACTCAGCAAAAAATACGAAATCAACGGCTATCCGACGATCATCGTGTTGGATAGCGACGGCAAGAAAATCGGCGAACTCGAGTACCAACCCGGCGGTCCGACGGCGTTCATCGCCGCCTTGGAGAAATTAAAGCCGTAATTCCGGCCGGAGCGAAATCCCAGATTTCAAGGTGCGGCAATTCTTGCCGCGCCTTTTTCATGCTTCCAACTTGACCCACCGCGTTTCCACCCTAGCATCCCGGCCAGTCGTTCTAGCATGAAAGCGATTCTCGCACTCGAAGACGGTTCAGTTTTCCACGGCACCGGTTTTGGCGCCTCCGCGTCGGCCTGTGGCGAGGTGTGTTTCAACACCTCGATGACGGGTTATCAGGAAATTCTCACCGACCCATCCTACAAAGCCCAGATCGTCACGATGACGTATCCGCTCATCGGCAATTACGGCGTCAACTCGCAGGATGTGGAATCTTGGCGACCCCACGTCGCGGGGTTTGTCGTCCGCGAAGTTTCGCCGGTGGTGAGCAACTGGCGGGCGGATGGGTCCCTGGGGGATTACCTGGAGCGGAACGGCATCCCTGGCATTCAGGGCATTGACACACGGGCCCTCACCAAAAAGCTCCGCGTGCGCGGCGCGTTGAATGGCTTTATTACCACGGAAAATATTCCAGCCGAGGAAGCGGTTCGCCGCGCCCAGGAGTGGCCCGGCCTCGCCGGCGTGGATTACGTCAAGGAAGTCACCCATCCGGCGGCGTTCGCTTGGGATGAAAAGGATGAGCAAAGTGGCGACTTCACACTCGTGCGCGGCAACGCGGCGGGGGACGCGCGCAAATTACACAAACCACTCCCGCCGGCGGACATTCCGATTGTCGCGTTCGACTTCGGGATGAAATACAACATCTTGCGCCGGCTGCGGCAGCACGGATTCAAAACCCAGGTGGTGCCCGCGACCGCCACCGCCGCCGCCGTCCTTAAGCACCAGCCCGCGGGCATTTTCCTGTCGAATGGTCCGGGGGATCCCGCGGCACTCGGTTACGCGGTGACGGTGGTGAGCGAGCTGATGAAAAGCGGCATCCCGATTTTCGGCATCTGCCTCGGGCACCAGATTCTCGGCCAGGCGCTCGGCGGGAAAACCTTCAAGCTCAAGTTTGGGCATCGCGGCGGCAATCAGCCGGTGAAGGATCTGGAGCGCGGTCAGGTGGAGATTACCTCGCAGAATCACGGGTTTGCCGTGGACGCCGCGTCGCTGCCCGCGACGGTGGCTGTCAATCGCATCAACCTCAACGATCAGACGGTGGAAGGCCTGCGCCACAAGACCAAGCCAATTTTCTGCGTGCAATACCATCCGGAGGCCTCACCCGGCCCGCACGATTCGACGCCGTTGTTTGCGGAGTTTCGGGAGCTGATCCGACGGTCTGCTTAGCGGGGCGAAAACAATTCCGCATTTGCGTTTGACTTGAATTTGGCGGCGCCGATACATTCTTCGGCGAAAAGCAATATGGCCAAACTCGTTCTTCTCAGTCAGGGGCTGGTAGGTCGGACACATGATTTGAAGGTGGACAAGACCACCGTCGGACGTGTCGACGACAACACGTTCCTCATTGCGGAACCGTCCGTTTCGAGCCATCACTGCGAAATTTTGCTCAAGGGGACGGACGTGGTCGTGCGCGATTTGAATTCCACCAACGGCACGTTCATCAATGGGGAAAAAATTGCCGAGGCCGCCTTGAAACCCGGGCAGATTCTGCGCCTGGGCCAGATTGAAATGCGGTTGGAGACGGAAGCGTCCGGCGCGCCGGCGCCCGTGGCGGGCAAGAAAACCCCGGAAAACACGGTGATCATGCAACGCGGGGTGAGCCTCACCGCTTTGGAAGCCGGGGCGCAAAAGGGCTTTGACACGGCGGGCAAGGGATTTTCCAAGAAGGATAACAAGGGCAACAAGATTTTCTTCATCGTGGCGGGCGTGGTCGTCGTCGTCATCGTCGGCCTGCTGATCTTTGCGTTCGCCTCCATGAAATAAGAGGCGTCGGTTCTCGCCCGCGCCATTTCCGCCCCGTCACTCGGTCAACCACTTGGCCACGTCCGTCGCCGCGTAAGTGATCAGGATATCTGCTCCGGCCCGCCGCATGGCGAGCAGGCTTTCCAGCGTCACCGCCCGTTCATCAATCCAGCCCTTCGCCGCCGCCGCTTTCACCATCGAAAACTCACCGCTCACCGCGTAGGCCGCGGTCGGATAGCCAAACTCCATTTTCACCCGGTGGAGGATGTCGAGATATGCCAGCGCCGGCTTGACCATGACCATGTCGGCGCCTTCCGCGATGTCGAGCGCGACTTCGCGCAGCGCTTCGTTTGCATTCGCCGCGTCCATCTGATAACTGCGCCGGTCTCCGAATTGCGGCGCGGATTCGGCGGCTTCCCGGAACGGCCCGTAAAACGCCGACGCAAATTTCGCCGCGTACGACAGGATCGGTGTCTCCGAAAACCCGGTGCGGTCCAGCTCGGCGCGAATCGCCCGCACCCGGCCATCCATCATGTCGCTGGGCGCCACGATGTCGGCCCCGGCCTCGGCGTGGCTCGCGGCAGCGCGGGCCAGGAGTTTAAGGGTCGGATCGTTGAGAATTTTTGCGCCAGGGGCGGATGGGTGAACGAGGCCGCAATGGCCGTGTGTCATGTATTCGCAGAGGCAGACATCCGTGATGATGAGCAGCTCCGGCAGTTCCTGTTTCAAGCGCCGCACGGCCTGTTGCACAATCCCGTTTTTCGCATACGCCCCGCTGGCCAAGGCATCCTTCCGGTCGGGAATTCCAAAAAGTAAAACCGCGGGTACGCCGGCGGCAAACGCCCGGCTCGCCTCCCGGACCAGTTCATCGGGTGACAGTTGATACACTCCCGGCATCGCGCCGATCGGGTGGCGCAATTTTTGTCCCCGGCGCACGAACAAGGGCAGGACGAGTTGCGAAGCGTGCAGATGCGTTTCGCACACGAGGCGCCGGAGCGCGGCGGATTGGCGCAAACGGCGCGGACGAAACTCCGGATACTGCGCCCCCGTGTTCAAGCTCATGCGGTCAGGCCAGCGGTGGTTCAGGCGGCGCCGGGTTTCGCGGCGCCATCTTTGACAATGCTGATGAACTGCTTCATCGCCGGCGACAGCACTTTGCCCTTCTTATAAATGGCGGCCAGCGTCCGGAAACAATCCGCATCTTCGATCGCGATGCCGACCAGCGTCTGTTTCGCGACCTCTTGCGTGATCGTGCCTTGCGGCACAATGGAAATGCCCGCGTCAATTTCCACCGCGCGTTTCACGGTTTCAATGTTGTCGAACTCCATCACGGTCTTCACCTCGACCCCGTATTCCTTTAGAATCTTGTCGAGCGCCTTGCGCGTCGGGATGTCCGGCTCAAACCCGATGAATTTCTGCCCGGCGACCGCTTTGAGCTTGATGCCCTTCTGCTTGGCAAAGGGATGTTGCGGATGACAGATCAACACCAGGGGATCTTTGCGCAGCGGGACGATTTCCAGTTTGGGATCCTTGTTCGGGTAGGCGACCAGTCCCAAGTCCACGACGTTGCTGAACACGTCTTCATAAACCTGATTGGAGCGACGATACTCCACATGAACGTGAACCGTCGGATAGTCCTTGAGAAACCGTTTGATGTACGGCGGCAGATCATGCAGCCCAATACTGTAAATCGTCGCCACGCGGATCGTG
>JANXWY010000433.1 GCA_025350905.1 Verrucomicrobiota bacterium | reverse complement strand
GCCTCCTTATGTCGGCGGCTACTTTTAAAATCGGCTCTCAGCGAAGTGTTCATGGTGGCAGCCGTTCGCGATGCGGCAGATGGTCACGATTCCAGCAAACCAAAGCCGCGTCGCTGGTGTCTTCAAAAAGAAATTTCAACGTCGGCGATTCGACGTGGCCGTCGCAAAACACGACGTTGGCTTTGCCGTGATGGCGGGCATAAGACCTTGCCGTGCTCTCGCCCCTATCCTGCAAATTACTGGTTCGCCAAAAAAAGTTCCCGCCATCCACAATCACGCCGTTGCCTCCTTCAAATGAATCGCCGATGGCCATCATTCCACTGGGATTAACGACTTCTAAATCTTTTACCGGAGGCGCCATTGATTTAGCCGGGCCTTCATGCCAGACGTAATGTCCGCCCAGACCGAGTGAATCCGATTGCGTGTTCAAACCGTAAACGTTGTAACCATAAGAGAAGTATCCTTGTCCCTCGGGAATGTTGGAGGGCCGCGGAGCAACGGAACAAAGCCAGACCCCACTGGTGAAGGGGTCAGCCCCCGCCGGATAGTGAACCGGGTCCGCTCGATTTAATATTCCCTGTAGCGCCGTCTCCCAATTGGTCTGATGTTCAGGGTATCTGCCTTTCAGATATTGCGGGTTGACACCCAGCGGGTATACCTGATTGTCCCCTACAAACTGCTGTAGCGTTAGGCCAAGTTGGTGAATATTATTTACGCATTGAATCCGTTGGGCCTGGCTCTTCGATTTGGACAGCGCCGGAAGCAGCAATGCCGCCAGAACTCCGATGATGGCGATGACCACCAGCAACTCCATCAAACTGAAACCGGCTCGATTGCGTTTGCGCATCTTGCTTGGACTGTCGCGTTGCTGAATCGTCACGAATGGCCTAAGGCGGTAGCAGCCCGGTTCTGCCCGCCTTCACCGTGATTTGGTTTCCGTCGCCCCGCGCTTGAGAATTTCCTTCATGTCGTCATCATCATCCATGGGGGTGGCTGGGAGTTGGCGCGCCTTACCGTAATCCGGATCGTCAGGATCAATGGCTTTCTCGGGGTCAAAGATGCGCGGGTCCACCGAAACGCATTTATAGGGACGAAAGTCAGGTGTCGTCGTGAAGCAATCGGAGAAATCGTTCGCCAGCGCGTCGAACATGTTCAGCGGCGGCAGGCCAAAAATCTGATAGAGGGTGCGGTGCATACTGACGATGGTGGTGTGGCGGTGGGAGACATTACGGTGTTTCGCCCACGGGCTGATGACCAAGAGCACGCTGCGCTGCGCATCCACGTGATCGGGTTCGCCGCCGGAATCGTCTTCGGTCACAAAGATCGCCATGTTTTTCCAATAGGGGGTGTGCGTCAAGAATTCCACGATCCGGCCCAGCGCCAGATCGTTGTCGGCCATCCACGACGCCAGATAAGGATAGCCTTTGTTGGGTTTGGGCTCACTGCCGTGATCGTTGCAAATCGCAATGTTGACAAAGGACGGAAAAGGTTGCTTGCCTAGCAAGAATAAATTCTCGACATCCTTCATGAACCAGTGGGCGCGGTACTGGTCGGGAATATTCATGTTGAAAATGGGAAATTCGCGGCAGGTATTGTCGTAAAGAACTTGCGGCATCGGAATGTTGACCACCTCACGCGCGCCGGTGGGGTGTTCGTTTTCCTGTTCTTCGACGCCGGGAAATTCAAACCCCTCGCCATAGTTGCGAAAGCGGACGCCACTGCGGGCCAGGTGTTCCCACATGGAGCCGGCTTCCGGATAATCCTCCGGAATCAACGAACCATTCGAGCCCATGGAATAGCGCCGACCCGGGGCGCTGCTGTACTTCTTGAACGACCAACCCACGGAGTAGGTCATCTGCATCAGGTTGTTGGGTTGCACACCAACTAGCCAGCGATGCCCCACCCCCGAAGCTTCCGGCTCCATGTAAAAGTTGTCGCTGACCGTAAACTGTCGTGCCAGCGCGTTGTGATTGACCATGACCGCCACCTCTTCGAGCTTGGGTTGCCCTTTGCCTTCAATCGTCTGGTGCAGGCCCCATCGCAACAAGGTCGGATCATGCTTCGCGCCGGGGATCCGGTCAAAGATGGTGTCGAAGGTGTGATTTTCTTTCGTGATGAACACCACATATTTGATCTCCTTTGAGACTTTACCCGGTACCGTGGGGATAACCGGCGAGGCCATTTGCTCCCGGTCGGCACGGCGATCCACCATCCCGTTGTAAGCCAGGACCTCCGCCGTCATGGTTTTGAGTTCGAGGTCGGAAGGTACGTCTAGCACGCTGACGACTCCCCGCAGGCCCAGGAAATCGCTCTTGGGAATTTCCTTCCCCGCACTTGGTCCGTTGCCAAAGCCACGGAAGCAGATGCAGACGAGCTGCCGTCCATCCGGCGACATCGCGACACGATACGGATACCACGCCGTTGGGATGTGGCCGAGCACGGACAAGGTTTTCGCATCCAACACGGCGATGGCGTTAATGCCCAACTCGGCGACGTAAAGCCGCTGGCCGTCCGGGGAGACGACCATGCCCGACGGACTGACCCCCCGGACCTTTGCCACTAACGGCGAGGGAACAATTCGTTGTTTCGCCACGATCACATTCTTGGCCAGATCCACCCGCTCGATGCTGTCGTTGTTGCCGTTGGACACGAACAGCGCATCCCCATGCGCGGCGAGGAAGTTGGGTGCGCTGCCGCCCACGGTCTTGCCATTGTCCGACGGGGCGCCGACCAGCAGGCCGGTCTTCAGGCGGCTGATGACCTGGGGCGCCTCCGGTTTCGAAACGTCGACGCCCCAGACAGAAAAGGATTCCGGCACATTCGGTTCGCCCAGTCCGGGTATTTTGCGGCCTTCAAATTCCACTCCGTCCCGCGACTCCGGGCTGGGGTAACCGAAGGGCGGGAAGGTCAGACCGCGTTTGTCAAAGCGGTCATCATTCGGCGGCGGAACGGGACTGTATTCGAATAATCCGATATTTGCCGCATAGACTTTGTCGCCCACCACTGCGAGCGCGTAAGGATAACGTCCCACCGGCACCGAGCCGACGACTCGCCGTCGCGTTGCATCAATCACCACAACGCGGAAGTTGGTCACGTCCGAGCAATAAAGATATCTGCCGTCGGCACTCACCTTGACATCCGTCACGTAGCTGTCTTCGTATTTGTGCCCAGCGAGCTCGGTGTTCAACGAAATCTGAGCAATATTCGTCGAGGAACTCACGTCGAGGATGTACACTGAGCCGGAGTCGCCGCTGCTCCAGTAAAGTAATTGTCCGCCGGGTGAAAAATCTGCGCCGCCGCCATTGGTGGCGCGCTCTTTCTTGCCTTTGCGCGGCGCCAAGGGTGGATTGACCACCGTGACGACCGGCATTGTCGTTCGCCAGTTCGAGATGAACTGACCGACACCATCACTCGCCACGAAGAGCGTCAAGCCGTCGCGACTCATCGCCAAGCCATACGGTTCATGTGCCACCGGCAGATGCCGACCGATGGGCTTGAGGTATCGGCCCGAGGAAAGAATCGTCAGCCCGTTCGGGTCGTGTTTGGCGTAGGTGTCGGTGGAAGGCGCGTGGAGATAGGGTTGATCGGCGGCGGACGCGGTCAGACCCATCGCTGCCAGGCTGAGAATTTTAAATGTTACACGAAACAACATAGCTTGGTTTATCTGGGTTGCAGGATTTGTTGGGCTATTGATTTTTCCACCCTTGAATGGCCGGCGCCGCGATTCACCCACGCACTGCCGTTAAAATCATCGAGGTGGTCTCGGCGAGACCAAATCACCAACCACCGCCCACTCCAACATCCGTCTCAACCCTGCCAAAGTTTGAACGCTCTGCTTGAGCTTGTCCATCTCCACGTGCGCGGTTTAACAAGGGTGCGACTGGAAGTGGCGGTCCGTGTGGTAGAACGGCTCGCGCTGCGAGCCGTCGTGCCGCGTCCAGCGGCACGTCCGAGTCACCGCACGTTCCGCCCGCTCGGCGCGGGCGGAGTGTTCGCAGCGCGAACACTCCTACCACCCGGGTTGACCGCCACTTCTG
>JANXWY010000432.1 GCA_025350905.1 Verrucomicrobiota bacterium | reverse complement strand
GGTACGGGGACCTTTACGTTTGGTTCGAGTGTCATTCCGAAGATAAAAGACAGAATTCCTCCCAAGGAGCCAGAATTATCGTTAACTATTATTGCGCGGTTCGCCAAAATTATCCTGACGCCTATGCGCGTGCAGCGGCGCTGGTCATCGCAGCGCGATGACCCTACCACCAGCGCCGTGCGCTGGCTCTCGCATCAGCGCGCGCCACTGGCTAATCCGCGAACCCGGTCAACGCCAGCCACCGAGCGAAAGCAAAGCGGGCAGAGTCATCGCGTTGGGTTTGGTAGGGTCAGCGCGCTGCGCTGACCACCGGCCCGTGCAGGGCCGGAACACTTTGCTTGCGAGGGCGTGCCCGACAATAAGCCGTTGCGCCGCTGCACGCGGCAGGAAGCCTCCCAACCTTCCCCGATAATTTCCGCTTCCCGCTGCAAGCTTGACCTCGGCGCGGTTTGTTGACTGAATTCATCCGTCCTTAACCCGTCAACCAAACCAATGAATCGCGCCCACGTCTTCCTCGTCGCCGGCTTATTCGCAGCGGCCCTCACGCAATCCCTGTCCGCGGCCGATGGCACGTTGCCGCTCGGCCAAGCCGGCCAACCGCTCAATCTCGATTTCGAAACCGGCACGCTCAAGGATTGGGTGGCCGAAGGTGAAGCATTCGCGAAACAGCCTGTGCGCGGAGACACCGTCACCCCGCGCCGCGCCGACATGCCGAGCCGGCATGCGGGGAATTATTGGGTGGGCACGTACGAGGTCGCCGGCGATGGGCCCCAGGGCACCCTCACTTCCGCGCCGTTCAAAGTCACGCAGCCCTTCGCCGGTTTTCTCGTGGCGGGCGGCTCGCACGAGAACACCCGCGTCGAACTCGTCCGGGCCGACTCGCAAAAGGTCATCTTCAAGACTTTCGGCGCCGATAGCGAAACCTTGCGGCCGGTGGTCGTGGATTTGCGTGAGCAACTCGGCAAAGAAATCTTCATCCGTCTCGTGGATCAGGAAAGCGGCGGCTGGGGGCATATCAATTTCGACGATTTCAAGCTCTACGCCGAACGCCCGAAGTTTGCCAACGAACTCAATCCCGCCCAGCCGAACGATGTTCCGCCGCCCGATGTCGTGAAGTTCGCCGGCCTTTCACCCGAGCAAGCGGTGAAGGAAATGACTTTGCCGCCCGGATTCAAAGCCACGCTCTTCGCAGGCGAGCCGGATGTAAAGCAGCCCATCGCGTTCACCATTGATGATCGTGGGCGGCTGTGGGTTGCGGAGGCTTACACGTATCCGATTCGTACCGGAAACCCACCTGCCGAGCGCTCGACAACTTCCGAACCCAATCCGGCCCAGCTCAAGGATATTTTCGGCGGCCAGGATCGCATCCTCGTGTTCGAGGACACGGACGGCGACGGCAAGTTCGATCACCGCACGGTGTTCATGGAAGGTCTGAATCTCGTGAGCGGATTGGAAGTCGGCTTCGGCGGGGTGTGGGTGGGCGCGGCCCCGTATCTGATGTTCATTCCCATCGCCGACGGCGACGAACCCAAACCTGCCGGCCCGCCGAAAATCCTGCTCGACGGTTGGGATTACAAGCGCGACACGCACGAAACGTTGAACACGTTTACCTGGGGACCGGACGGCTGGCTTTACGGTTGCCACGGAGTTTTCTGTCCCTCACATGTCGGCAAACCCGGTGCGCCGGAGAGCGAGCGCCAATGGATGGACGCCGGCGTCTGGCGCTACCATCCCACCAGGCACGTTTTTGAAGTCTTCGCCGAAGGCACGAGCAATCCATGGGGCGTAGACTTCGACGAACACGGCCAGTGTTGGATTGAAGCCTGCGTGATTCCGCATTTATTTCAGATGATTCAGGGCGGCCGCTACCAGCGTCAGGGGGGTGAACATTTTACAATCAACTCCGAGGAAACGGCGCGGAATGAAAAATACCGCGAAGGTGGCAGCCGCAAGCCGCTCTTCCCTTACGTCTATGAAGACATCAAAACGGTGGCCGACCACGTCCACTATGCCGGCAACAAAGGTCCGCACGCCGGCAACGCCCGTTCCGGTGCGGTCGGTGGCGGCCATGCCCACGCGGGGCTGATGGTTTACCAGGGCGACAACTGGCCCGCCGAATATCGCGGGAAACTTTTCATGAACAACATCCACGGCGCGCGCATTAACATGGATATTCCCGAACGCGCCGGCTCGGGTTTTGTGGCGCATCACGGCGCCGACTTCATCAACTTCAATGACAAGTGGTCGCAAATCCTCAATCTGCGATCCGGCCCGGATGGCGCGGTTTACCTGATTGATTGGTACGACAAGAACGAATGTCACCACAACGACCCGAATGGCCATGACCGGAGCAACGGGCGGATTTTCAAAGTGAGTTATGGGGATACGAAGTTTGAGAAAGTGGATCTGCAAAAAAAATCGGATCAAGAACTCATCAAGCTTGCGGTTGACCGCGATGACTGGCTTGGGCGTCACGCGCGCCGCATCCTACAGGAACGCGCGGCCTCCGGCGCGCTCAAACAAACCGCAGCTTCAAATTATGAATTAGTAATGGATCCTCTCAAGAAGTTGCGCTGGTTTTGGACGCTCGGAGCAACTGACGCATTCGAGAAAGGCAGTGATGGAAAATTTCGAATGGGGTTCATGGACCCGGATGAGTTTGTCCGAGCTTGGGCCATCCAGTTCGCAATTAATGTGAAAGCGGAGTCCGCGCCTGACACTTTTATCCATATCTTTGTCCCCTCTGAATTTCTACGTCTTGCCCGCGACGATAAATCTCCCGTCGTTCGGCTTTACCTCGCCGCCGCCATGCAGCGTTTGCCTATCAAGGATCGGTGGGATGTCATCGAAGCTTTGTCGCAACACGCCGAGGACGCCAATGATCACAACATTCCGCTCATGGTCTGGTATGCCGCCGAGCCGTTGGTGCCCCAGGATTTCGCGCGGGCCCTGAAGCTGGCGGAGAATGCGAAGCTCCCAAAGCTCTTGAACTTCACCGTCCGCCGCACGGCGGCGTTGAATACGCCAGAAGCTTTGGCCGCGATCACGCAAACCTTGCTGCGCGCTCCGGATGATTCCCATCGCCTCGACATTCTCAACGGCCTGATCACCGCGCTCCAAGGCCAGCGCAAAGTCGCCGCGCCGCAAGGTTGGGCCGAAGTCGAAACGAAATTGGGCGGAAGCCCGAACCCGGAAGTTCGGTCGCTGGTGCAGTCGCTCTCGCTGACCTTCGGCAGTGCGCAGGCACTGGCGGCACTACGCCAGACACTCATGGACGGCAAAGCGGACGCGGCGACACGCAAGGCCGCCTTCGATGCGCTGTTCGCGGCGAAGGACGAGGGTTTGCCGCCGTTGCTCCAACAATTGTTGACGGACGGCCAACTCCAAGGTGCAGCAATCCGAGGACTGGCGGCGTATGACGATGCAAAAACGCCCGCTGCGATTCTGGCCGTTTATTCGTCACTCCCGGCAGCCAGCAAACGCGATGCGTTGAACACGCTGTCCTCGCGCGCGGCTTCGGCGGTGCCGCTGCTGACCGCCATCGGCGACGGCAAGATTGCGAAACAGGATTTGACCGCGGACCTCGTCCAGCAACTGCGTAATCTCAAGAACACCGAAGTGAATGAGCAGTTGACGAAAGTCTGGGGCGTGGCGCGGGAAAGCGACGCTGACAAGCTGGCCGAAATTAATAAGTTCCGGAAGATTTACCAGGCCGGCGGTTCGCAGCCCGGCGATGCGGCGCGCGGTCGCGCCGTATTCGCCCGCACCTGCCAGCAATGTCACACGTTGTTCGGGACCGGCGGCAAGGTCGGCCCGGACCTGACCGGCTCGAATCGCGGGGATCTGGATTACATCCTGCAAAACATCGTGGACCCGAATGCCGTTATCCCGAACGACTATCGGGCCTGGAGCATCGAGACCAAGGACAACCGCAACATCACCGGGATCCTGAAGGAACAAAACGACCGTGTCGTGGTCGTCGTCACCGCGAACGAAACGCTCACCCTCCCGCGCAACGAAATCGCGACGATGCAACAAAGCCAGCTCTCGATGATGCCCGAGGGCTTGCTCACGCCCTTGAACGATCAGGAAGTGCGCGACTTAATTTATTATCTGCGCGCACCCGGCCAGGTCCCGCTGGTGGCGACGCCGGAAACCGTGGCGTTGTTCTTCAACGGCAAGGATCTCGCGAATTGGGACGGCGACCCGGAACTTTGGCGCGTAGAGAATGGCGAGATCGTCGGTCAGACGGCGACCGGCCTGAAGAATAACGAGTTTTTGAAAAGCCAGTTTGTGTTGGGCGACTTCCGGCTCATCTGCCGGGTGAAGCTCACGCCGAACGCTGCGAACAGCGGCATTCAATTCCGCAGCGAGCCATTCGGCGAACACGAAATGAAAGGTTGTCAGGCGGACATCGGCGCGGGCTGGTGGGGCAAGCTGTATGAAGAAAGCGGCCGGGCGTTGCTCTCCACGAAACCCGGCGACGCGTTCGTAAAGACGAACGATTGGAACACCTACGAAATTCTGGCCGTCGGCGGCAAAATTCGGACGGCGTTAAATGGTAATCTTTGCACCGACCTCGACGACCCGCAGGTCGCGATGCGCGGGATCACCGGACTGCAAGTTCACGCCGGCGGCCCGACCGAAGTGCGCTTCAAAGATTTCAAACTGGAGTTGAACCCGAAGTTCGAATTGCAGACCGCAAAGTAGGCCGTAAAATTAACACTCGCGGGGCCGGGCGCGAATTACACCGTCAATGGCTGCGCCGACAGGATGGTCTCCGCCGGCCTTTCCTGCGAGCTGTTCCCTTCGGTCAGGCGGAGGTTGAGAGCCGACGAGGAGCTGATCGACTCGTCGATGACGGTGGACAGTTCACCGCGATGGCCAGAATGCGAGTGGCTGGTCGATTTACTACTGCGCAAGTTGCCCGCCCGCCGTTCCACTTGGCCGCGAAAGCTTGGGGCCTGAGGCCCCCTATTTGCCCAGCAACTCGGCCACCAGCGCCTTTTCTTCCTTCAGTTCGTTCTCGGTCAGGGCAATCTTGCCCCGGCTGAATTCGTTGAGCGCGACGCCCTGGACAATTTCCCACGTCTTGCCCGTGCTCCGGATCGGATAGCTGAAGATCAGTCCCTTCTCGATGCCGTAGCTCCCGTCCGTGCAGACGGCGACACTGTTCCAATCTCCGGCCGGCGTGGGGTTGACCAGCGAGCGCACCGTGTCAATCGCCGCATTGGCCGCGCTGGCCGCGCTCGAAGCGCCGCGCGCCTTGATGATGGCCGCCCCGCGCTGTTGCACGATCGAGATAAAATCCTTCTCGAGCCACTCCTGGTGCTTGATGACATCGGTGAGCGGTCGCGTCGCGATCCGGGCGTTGTAGAAATCCGGATACATGGTGGCGCTGTGATTGCCCCAGATGGCGAGGTTCGTCACGGCGGTGATGTCCACGCTGGCCTTCTTGGCGATCTGCGTCTTGGCGCGGTTTTCATCCAGGCGCGTCATGGCAAAAAAGCGCTCGCGCGGTACATTTGGCGCGTTGTTCATGCAGATCAATGCGTTCGTATTGCACGGATTGCCGACCACCAGCACACGCACGTCGCTGGCGGCGTTCTTTTGGATCGCCTTGCCTTGGCCGACGAAAATTTTGCCGTTTGCCCCGAGCAAATCCTTCCGTTCCATGCCGGCCTTGCGCGGCGCGGCGCCCACGAGCAGACACCAGTTCACGTCCTTGAAGCCTTCATCGAGATTGCCGGTGGCCACGATGCCTTTGAGCAGTGGAAACGCGCAGTCCTCGATCTCCATCACCGTGCCCTTGAGCTTTTCCAGGATCTCCGGGATGTCCACTTCGATGAGATGCAGGATGACCGGCTGGTTCGGCCCGAACACTTCACCCGCAGCAATTCGGTAGAGGAGGGAATACCCAATTTGGCCGGCGGCCCCGGTGACAGCGACCCGAATGGCGTTTGCACTCATAGTTTGTTCCAAGATGACGACTGGTTTAATGACGAATCAGTTAAAATAGTTGAACCCATCACGCGAAGATTGAATTGGCTTGCGCCCCGCAATGCCAGAAAAATCTTTTTTAGGCGTCGCGGTTGGATGCGGCTGGATGGCCCGGGTGCGACTGGAAGTCGCGGTCAGTGTGGTAGAACGGCTCGCGCTGCGAGCCGTCGTGCCGCGTCCAGCGGCACGTCCGAGTCACCGCACGTTCCGCCCGCTCGGCGCGGGCGGAGTGTTCGCAGCGCGAACACTCCTACCACCCGGGTTGACCGCCACTTCTG
>JANXWY010000429.1 GCA_025350905.1 Verrucomicrobiota bacterium | reverse complement strand
GTCGATTCAGGTTGAAACCACGCGGCATCAGCCGGGGCGGGAGGGGTGAAACTCGCGGACCTACCGACCCAAATACTTAAGCGTGGCTTCCGTGCGGCTGTGCACGTGCAATTTGTCGTAGATCGTCCGCACATAAGTCCGCACGGTCTCGAAGCCGATGTCCAGGAGGTCCGCGATTTCCTTGTAGGCATGCCCCTTGGCCAACAGAGCCAGCACCTGTTGCTCCCGTTCCGTCAACGTCGCGACTTCCGGCGCCCGTTGCGGAGTGGCCGCCATCTGGCTGACCTCCTGAAAATATTGCACCACGCGCCGCGCAATCTGGCGGGACATTGGCGCGCCGCCGCTGGTAATTTCGCGAATCGCCTCGAGCAGCTTGTCTTTGGGCGTGCGCTTCAGCAGATAGCCAGTGGCGCCGGCCATGAGCGATTTGAAAATCTGTTCGCTGTCGTCATAGACGGTCAGCATTAACACGGGGACATCAGGAGCGACGACCTTGAGCCGGCGGACACATTCGGTGCCCAGCATGCCGGGCAGGTTGATGTCCATCAAGACGACGTCCGGCCGGTTCCCCGGAATGTCTTTAAGCGCCGACGGACCGTCCGGGTACGCGGCCTGGCACTTGAAACCAGCCGTGCCGTCGATCAGGCTGGCCAGGTTGGTCCGCACCCCGGGATCATCCTCCACGAGTGAAACTGTAATGGCTCTTCCCACTTTCGGCTTCTTCATAAAGTACCAGATGGCGGCCCGCCATCCCCCATTGATGTTAGACGGGTTAAATTCACACGCGCTGCGGGAGTGGAAAAACGAATCGGAGTTTGACGCCGTGCCCGGGGGCACTGGTGAGTTCCGCACTGCCGCCACACTCGGCGAGCCGCGATTTCATATTGCGCAGACCGTTGCCTCCGGTCGGCGCGGTCGCCGGCGTAAAGCCCTGGCCGTTGTCCTCGATCTCCAGGCAAATGCGGGCGTCCACTAGCTGGAGCCGCAACCAGACTTCCGTCGCCCCCGAATGTTTGAGGACATTGTTCAATGCCTCTTTGACGGCCAGGAAGACATTGTGGCGCACATCGGAGCGAAGGGGCAGTTTGGGTAAATCGGTTGGCATTTCCTGCCAGCACCGCACGGTGGTGTTTTCAAAACATTCGTCGGCAAACCGGCCCACGTATTCGGCGAACCGCGGCAGGTTGTCGTCCTGGGGATTGGTGGCCCAGACGATTTCATCCAGCGCCACCACCGCGGCGCGCACCTGACTGCCGATGCGGGCAAATTGTTTTGGAACGCTTTCGCCGGCGGCTTGACTCTGGCCGACATCGCTCAGAATCGAAACCCGCGTCAGAATGCTGCCGATGTCGTCATGCATATCCTGCGAGATCCGCAACCGCTCGCGTTCGATGGCATGCCGCGTTTCCAAGTCCGCGAGGCGACGCTTGTATTTGCGGCGCGCCACCGCGAACACCGTCCCGCTCAACAGACCGGTGACGCCCAACCCGCCCGCCGCCAAGAACCATCCCGTTTGCCAGAAGAAGGGCAGCACCGTCACGGCGAGGGCGGCACCGGGTTGGCTCCAGACGCCGTCGGCATTACAGGCGAGGACCCGGAAAACATAATTCCCGGGTGGTAAGCGCTGATAGTACGCCACCCGGCGTGGACCGGCCTCGACCCAATCGTGATCCCGGCCATCCAAGCGGAAACGGAATTGAATTTTTTCCGGCGCCGCAAAGTTCAAGCCGGTGTAATAAAAATCAATCTCTTGCGGTCCCGGCGCGAGGGTGATCGCCCAGGCCGGGGGAGTGGAGTCATCGGTGCTTTCGGTTTGCGGGCGGAGTCGCTGGCTTTGGCGATCCACCATCACCTCCTCCAAGAGGACGCGGGGTGGTGGGACGTCCATTTCCGGTTGGTGGGGATCAATGACGACCAGGCCCTTGATGGTGGAAAAACAAAGCCGTCCGGATTTCATTTTCAGACCTGCCGGGGAAAATCCGCTGGCACACTCGTCGGCCAGCATTCCGTCCGTCGCCCCGTACGTCCAGGAATGAACGAACGTCGTTTTTCCGTTCGCCAATTCCGCGAGCTCCGTTTTCTTGAAGCGGAAAATGCCCCGATTGCAGCCCAACCAAAGATGGCCGTCGTCGTCCTCCAAAATCTGTGAAACCGTATCATCGCCCAATCCCTGCCGCGTCGTGAAGCCATTGATGCGCCCCTGCTGCCAGCGGGCCAATCCCGCGCCGCCGGTGCCGATCCACAGCGTGCCCTCCCGATCCAGATGGAGCGTGCGAATATAATTGCTGGGCAGTCCGTTCGTGGTGGAAAAATTATCCACGCCACCCGGGCGCACCCGGCTGAGTCCGCCGGCGACCGAGCCAACCCACAGCGCGCCGTCCGCTTCCGCCGCCAGGGCCGTCACCGCCCCGCGAGCAACCCGAGCGGGGCCGGGGAGAAACTCACCAGCGCGGAAATGAAAGAGTCCGCCCCGGGCCGTCCCAATCCATAAGCCATCCTCCGCATCCTCGCACAAGGCGGTGACCGCCACATCGGCCAGCCAGGGCTGATTGGTCCGCGTGTAGCTGGCCGCCAATTTTCCATTTTGCCACCGAAACAGCGCCCCCGAACCGCCCCACCACAAGCTGCCATCGCGAGCGCTGAGCACCGACTCCACGGTGGCGTAGAACTGGATGCGTTCATCGCCAAAGACTGCGAATTGGTTCGAGCAACCGCGATAGAGCCCGCCGCCGGTCGTGCCCACCCAAAGCAAGCCATCCGCGGTTTCCGCCACGCCGCGTACGAAATCATGCGTCAAACCTTGCGCCGGTCCGTAGACCGACAGCTTTCGGGGCACCAGCCGGTTGAGCCCGGCACTGCGCGTCCCGACCCAAAGATTCCCTTCCTGGTCCGCGAGCAGGGAGCGAATATCGTCGCCGGAAAGTCCGGCTTGCTTCGTGATCACATGGAAGCGGCCGGCCTTAAAATAATATAGCCCCGCGTCCAGGGAGCCGGCCCAGATGGTGCCGTCCGAACCTTCCGCCAAGCTCGTCACGTAGGCATATGGCACCCCGTCGCCCTCGTCATACTTTTCCCAAACTCCGCTCCGGCGACAGAGTAATTTTCCGTTGCCGATGCCCGCCCAAAGGTTGCCGTCGCGATCCTCCAAGAGGCAATACGGCGAGAAATTTTCATCCCCGGGCGGGCCGTGGCTCTGAGTCAGGCGTCCGCCTTTGAACTCGAACAGGCCTTGGGACGAGGAAATCCAGGTGGCATTGTGTCGGTCGCGCAATAGTGCGCGAATCAGGCCGCCGCGCAACCCGGCCAGCGCTTCGTCCTGAATAAACTTTCCGTTCTGCCACACGCTCAAGCCCGCGGCCGTGCCGATCCAAATCCGGCCCGTGGAATCTCCGGCCAGCGCCGTCACATTGATGTCACTCAATCCATGCTCCACGGTGAACGTCTGGATTTGCCCGTCCCGCAGCCGGCTCAGTCCGCCGCCGTAGGTTCCAATCCACAGACTCCCTTGACTATCTTCATGGAGCGCCCGCACCTGCACGCTCGGCAAACCCTCCGCCAGCGCGAACACCTTGAAGCGAATGCCATCGAAGCGAGCCAAGCCGGCTTGCGTGCCGAGCCACAGATAGCCGTCATGCGTTTGAAGCATGACGCTGACGGTGTTTTGCGGCAGCCCCGCTTCCGTTCCCCACGTCCGAAAAACAAAACCGCCAGCGGCGGTGGGCTCATTCGTGTTCGCGGCGGCGAAACTTGGCGGCAGCCAACAAACCCCGGCCACGAGCGTCATGACTGCGTGCGTTACGAAGGAATATCTGGCGGCGGACAACATTTGAGCCTCGGAACATGCTCTGGCTTTCCAGCTACGGTTGTCAAACAAAAGGCCATCCATGGGTGCGACCAGAAGTGGCGGTCAACCCGGGTGGTAGGAGTGTTCGCGC
>JANXWY010000307.1 GCA_025350905.1 Verrucomicrobiota bacterium | reverse complement strand
GAAGATCCGGACACGAAGGTCATTCTGCTTGTTTCAAAGCCGCCAGCCCACAAAGTCGCTGCGGCAGTCCTTCGTGCTGCCAAAGCCAGTGCGAAGCCGGTGGTTGCCATTTTTCTCGGAGCCGATCCGGACTCAATCACGGGCAAGGGAGTCTATGGCGCTGCCTTCCTCGCGCAGGCGGCGGACATGGCGGTGGCGTTGGCGAAGCGCAAGAAGCCTGAGCGCGTGTCCATTGAGCTGTCCCACGAAGTGCGCCAAAAAATCAAAGATCTGGCGCAGGCCATGGCCCCCAGCCAGCGCTACGTGCGGGGCATTTTCTCGGGCGGAACGTTCTGCTTCGAAGCGCAACTGATCCACGCTGCCGCCGGCATTCCGGCGTTCTCCAACGCTCCCACCAAGGGAAACCGCAAGCTCGCGAAGGTCGGAAAGAGTTTGAAGCATACCATCATCGACATGGGTGACGACGAATTCACCCAGGGCCGACCGCACCCGATGATTGATCCTTCGCTGCGCGATGCCCGTATCCGACAGGAGGTGGCCGATCCTTCCACGGCGGTGGTCCTTTTCGACGTGGTGCTCGGTTACGGCTCCGCCACCGATCCAACGGCCGGCCTTGTTGGCGTCATTGCCAGCGCCAAGAAGGAAGCGCAGGCCGAGGGTCGTCGAGTTGTCCTCATTGGTTACGTCTGTGGCACGGACCAGGATCCGCAGAACCGGGCCGAGATCGTAGCGGCGCTCAAATCCGCCGGAGTCTTCGTCGCGTCGTCAAATGCCGAGGCGGCCACTTGGTCAGCTGCCGTTATTTCCAGCCGGAAGGGAGCAACCAAATAATGAAATCTCTTTTTAAGCAGGACCTCAAAGTCGTGAACATCGGTCTGCAGGGCTTCGCCGACAACATCGTCGCTGCCGGGGGCCAGGTTACGCACCTGAGTTGGTCGCCGCCTGCGGGAGCGGACGCCGCCCTTGGATGGACGCTTGCGAACCTCGTCGGTGACCAGCGGATTGACCAAGCCAATAAAGTTGCTTACGAACGCTATCTCGCGGCTCAACCGCGTCTGGCCGACCTCATTCTGGCGAAGGATGCCATTGCCGGCTTGGCTAAGGGAGAACGGCGCATCCTGCATTCCGGTCCGCCGATCGACTGGGACAACATGTGCGGTCCGCAGCAAGGCGCGATCACCGGAGCCATCCTTTACGAAGGCTGGGCCGACTCGCTCACGAAGGCCGAGAAATTGGCGGCGTCCGGCAAGATTGTCCTCGAACCGTGTCATCATCACGGGGCCGTCGGTCCCATGGCGGGCATCATCAGCCCGTCCATGCCGGTCTGGGTTGTGGAAAATACTGCCGCCAAGAACCGCGCCTTTTGCAATCTAAATGAAGGGCTCGGCAAAGTGCTCCGATTCGGGGCCAACTCGCCAGACGTGATCGAACGCCTGCGCTGGCTCGGCACCGAATTCTTCACCACGATGCAGGTCGCCGTTCGCGGCCTCACCGACGCCAACCTGAAACCGCTCATGGCGCAGGCGTTGCACATGGGAGATGAATTGCACAACCGCAACGCAGCCGCCTCCGGCCTGCTCTTCAAGCGGTTCACCCTAGCGCTGCTCGCCTCCAAACTCGACCGCGGAGCCATCCAGCGCGCACTCGCATTTGTTGCCGGCAACGACCACTTCTTCCTCAACCTTTCGATGGCGGCCTGCAAATCGATGTCGGACGCCGCGCACGGCGTGCCCGGCAGCAGCATGGTCACGGTCATGGCGCGCAACGGTGTCAACTTTGGCGTCCGCCTCAGCGGTACCGGCAACCAGTGGTTCCAGGCGCCAGCAAATCCCGTGGATGGGCTTTATTTCCCCGGCTATACCGTGAAGGACGCAGCCGCGGATCTCGGCGATTCCGCCATCACCGAGACCAACGGGCTGGGCGGTTTTGCCATGGCCGCATCGCCGGCGATTGTTCAGTTCGTTGGCGGCACGCCCGCGGACGCCACGGCGAACAGCCGGCGGATGTTGAGCATCACGCTCGGGAGCAATCCTGCATTCACGCTTCCGCCGCTTAACTTCGGCGGAACACCCGCGGGAATTGATGCCCGCTTGGTGGCCGACTCCGGTGTGCTGCCGATTATCAACACAGGCATCGCCCACAAGAAAGCCGGCGTCGGTCAGATCGGCGCGGGCATCACGACGGCGCCGATGTCATGCTTCAACGATGCCCTCGCCGCTTTGACCACCGGGCTTGAGAAAGCGCGAACTCGCAGAGGCAAAGGAGGCAAAAAACGATGAAGACCGCCGTGGTTGCCTTCGGCGGAAATGCGCTCGTCACGGATGCCAAGCATGACTCCATTCCGGAACAGTATGAGACGGTCTGCCGTACCGCCTCCCATTTGGTTGATTTGATCGAGCAAGGCTGGCGGCTGGTGATTTCGCACGGCAACGGCCCGCAGGTCGGATTCATTTTGCGTCGATCGGAACTCTCCGAGGCCGAGGTGGACCCGGTGCCGGTGGACTATGCCGTGGCCGACACGCAGGGCGCCATCGGTTACATGTTCGTCAAGGCTCTGACCAACGAGCTCACCCGCCGCGGTCTTGCCCGGCCCGTCGTTGCCATTGTCACGCAGTCGGTCGTGGATCCAACGGACGAAGCATTCAAGCATCCGACGAAACCCATCGGCTCTTTTCTCAACGAGGCCACCGCGCGCGCGCGGCAGCAGGATCTCGGATGGACGATTATGGAAGACGCCGGACGCGGTTGGCGGCGAACAGTGCCGTCACCACGCCCGCAGCGCATTCTCGAAACCGAAACGATCCGCGCCTTGCTCGACAAAGGTGCCGTGGTCATCGCCGCCGGCGGTGGCGGAATCCCAGTGGCAGTGAAACCGGATGGAACAGTCGTCGGAGTGGAGGCCGTGGTGGACAAGGATCTCGCGAGCGGTTTGCTCGCCCACGAACTCGCGGCGGACATGTTGCTCATTCCCACTGGCGTTCCCCGGGTGGCCATCCGTTTTGGCAAGCCGGATCAGAAATGGCTCGACACTCTCACGGTCGAGGAGGCGCGCGCCTACATCGCAGCTGGCGAGTTCGGCGCCGGGAGCATGGAGCCGAAGGTCGCAGCCGTGGCTGATTTCGTCGCGACCACTCCCGGGGCGATCGGTGTCATTGGGTCGCCGGAGGAGATGACCGGGATCATCGAAGGGCGTTCCGGCACCCGCATCGTCCGCGGAGACGCGTCGCAACCTGTCACCCGCAGTGATGAGCCGGTCCGCGACTCCGCGGTGCTGCTCGCGGTCAACGGGACGCTCATGCGCGGCCTGAAGCTCAATCCGAATATGACCGCGGCCGGGGCCACGTTCGTGCGCGAGACGACCACCGAGCCTGCCTACCGGCTCTGGACGATCAATGATGATCACCCGGCAATGATCCGGGTCACCGACGGTTCGGGTGTCGCGGTCCAAGTCGAGGTGTGGTCGGTCCCCGCCGCGGGCCTGGCCGGAATCCTTCTCAACGAACCGGCCGGCCTGGCCATCGGTAAAATGCGGCTGGCAGACAGGTCAACGGTGTTGGGTGTGCTCGGCGAGAATGCCCTCGTCGAAGGCCAGCGCGAAATCACCGCACACGGCGGATGGCGCAGCTATATGAAATCCAAATCAAAGGCATGACACCATGAAACTATTTGGCGTCCCAATTCTGCCCGAAGTTGAACCGAGCAAAATGCCGTTCTGGCGCCAGGTGCTGCGGGGCTTCTCGCAATGTGCCTTCCAAGCCAATGAACTCACTGCGCTGTTTTTTATTGCGGCGGCGACGCTGTCCAACTGGCGCATGGGTACGGCCTACGTCGTCTCTGTCATCATCGCGACTGTTGTGGCCCGGCTTTTCGGTGGCATCCCCGACCTGCTCGGCTTGGGGCTGTATGGATTCAATTCCGGGCTGATGGGTCTGGCGCTTGCTAATTTCTTCCACCCGAACACGACGCTGTGGGTTTGGGTGACGGTCATGGCAGCGGTCGTTGCTGCGGTCACCGTCGCGATGGCCCGTTGGCTCCGTTTCCCTTTCTTGGCTGCTCCTTTCATCGGCATGTTCTGGGTGCTGTGGCCCCTCGCCGAATCCATGGGCTTGCAGAAGATTGACCTCGGAGCGTTCCCCGATGCGCCCGTAGCGTTGGCTCAGGCAACCTTCCACGCGCTCGGATCGACGCTGTTCGCTTCTGGCCCCGGCGTCGGCTTGCTCTTCCTCCTAGGCGTACTCGTCAGCAATTGGCGCCACGCCGTGGTTGCGCTCATGGGTGCAGCACTGGCGGCTTCCCTAGCGGCGCACGTCGGCGCCAAAGGGACCGCCATTAACAGCGGGTTCATCGGGTTCAATGCCGTTCTCGCGGCGATGGCGGCGTATGCCCTGATTGCCGCAGATCTCCGTCTGGCTGCACTCGCCGCCCTGTTTGCCACTTGGATTTTCAGCTACGTCGGCCACAACATGCCAGCGCCCGCTCTCGCTTCTGGGTTCGTCCTCACTGTGTGGCTCATCCTCCTGCTCGGGTGGCTCAACCCACGGTTTAACAGCCAGGCAATTCCTGGAAAAACCGAGAAGTAGTTCGTAGCCCGATCGCGAAGTGGCGAACAAGACTCACTCCGGTTAGCGGAAGGTGGCAAGTACTTCGCAAATGCGGCACGAGGGTGTGCGCACCGGGCCAAATGAGCCGTAGAGGTGGCGCGAAGGCAACTTCAACGAAACCCATGAAAGCAATGCTGAAAGAAGTCCGTCACGACCCATTGCTTTGATGGCTGGCGCTTGTGGCCGGGGTGTTTTTGCCTTGTGTATTTTTGCCGCCGCGACGCTCCAGCCCGAAGTGTACACTCGGCGCTTTGTGCTGTCGGGTGCCAGCCATCGTGCCCTTGGCGGAGCGGCTGAGTCACACCACAGAATCCGGGGCCGCCGTGACCGACGACGCGGTGGGCGGGCTGCGCAACGCTACGCTCGGTAACTTGACGGAACTTGTCATCGCTCGGGCTGCCTTGCGTGCCGGAGAACACATGTTGGTGAAGGCGTCCATTACCGGCGCGATTGTGACCAACACGCTCTTCGTGCTGGGCGCATCGTTTCGACTCGGCGGACTCAATCCGCCCCGAGCGCAGTAAGCGACGCGGAAACGCAGACCTGGCCGTGCGGCGTCCCAGGGATACAATTCAAAGTAAGTGCGACGTCCGCTAGGAAGCTGGCGGGTTTTGTGCGCTGCCGCTTCGACACCTCCGGAGTCACCCAATCAGCTCATCGCTGCTTCAAACGCTCCGGCCTATGAGCTTCCCTCGCAGTACGAGTCTCCGCCTGGCCCAAACCGGCCGAAGCGCAGGCTTGCCAGCGCCCTTTGCGCCGTGTTAATAGGCTCAGGTGGCAGCGCCGCAACTCAACGTCCCCGTCTTGGTCCGCACGAGTAAGATTTTGGCGCAGCTGGGTGAGGAATTGGCTTTCGTGGAGGTGGGGCGAGACATCGGCCTATTGCCGATCAATAGCCTGCTCATGGACTTCGAGGAACTCCCCCGCGACGACGCCCCGACAATTGTCACCACGGGTCTGGCTGCCGCGCGAAGGTTACTGGATCAGATCTTGGATGGGGCGGGGACCTTCACCGATGATTCCATCCGATTCTTGAACGAGTGGCACGCCTGCATGAGTTCTGTCCTCGCGGCGTGGGAGCGCGGCACGGCGCTGCCTGGAATTCCCGCTACGTGGCACCCGTCCTCCGCGGGCGTCGTCACGGATTCGCTCCCAGTGACGCGACCGGCTGCATCCAAAACCCCGGCCCCACCATCGGTCCTCGAGGAGCCGGCAATCCGTTTGAACTTGAAGGAGGATGCCGAGCTGCTTCAGGAATTCCACGGCGAATCTCAGGAACTGCTGCAACATATCGAGCAAGGCGTGCTGGTGTTGGAGGAGAATCCCGCGGATGCCGACACTATCAATTCCATCTTTCGCGCCTTCCACACCTTGAAAGGCGGCGCTGGTCTGCTCCACCTTGACGCCCTCCGAGACATGGCGCACGACCTGGAGTCGCTCCTCGATGCGGCCCGCCGCTCGGAGCTGAGCATTACTTCGGAGATCATCAACCTTATTCTCGCTGGCGGCGACACGCTGAAGCACTTCACCCACGAAATCGGCGACCAACTCCAGGGCTTGAAGCCGGGTGACCCGATTGTCGTGCCCACCCGGCAGCTCCGGCAACGCGTGCAAGTTACCTTGCGCGGTGGACCCTTGCCCGCCCCTCGCCCGACACAGGCGCAACCGTCCCTCCGGACCGCGGCGGAACACGAGTTGACCACGTCTGAAAGCACGGTGACCCAAGCCGCTGCTCCTGCTTCTGCATCTGCTGCCCCCTCCGCAACCAGTGCAACTACCCAAACGGCGCGTAGCGATTCCTCCCCCAAGACCGAAAGCGCCGCGGCATTCGTCAAACTCGACACCCGGAAGCTGGACAGCCTCGTGGACCTCGTGGGGGAGTTGGTCATCGCCCAATCCATGGTTGTCCAGGACCCCGAGGTGCAGCGGTTATCCAGTCGCCACCTGGCGCGCACCCTCCGTCAACTCGGCCGCATAACTTCTGAACTGCAGCGCACCGCCATGTCGTTGCGCATGGTCCCGATGAGCGGGACGTTTCGGAAAATGACGCGCCTCGTGCGCGACCTCGCGGCGCAACAGCAGAAGCAAGTGCAACTGGTCGCGGATGGCGAAGAGACGGAACTCGATCGCAACATCGTGGAGGAGTTGAGCGACCCGCTCGTCCACATGATCCGCAATTCGATTGACCATGGCATCGAATCACCGGCAGCGCGTGAGCTCCAGGGAAAACCGGCCCTTGGAACAATTCGCCTTTCCGCCGCCCATCAGCGCGGTGGCATTGTCATCGCGATCCAAGATGACGGCAAAGGTCTGGACCGCGACCGCATCCTGGCCAAAGCTCGTGAACGTGGCTTGATCAAGCCGGACGCCATCCTGACCGAGGAGGAAACGTTCGCCCTCATCTTCGCGCCCGGCTTTTCCACGGCCGAAAAAGTCACGGATGTCTCCGGTCGAGGGGTGGGCATGGACGTCGTCCGGCGCAATATCGAGAAGTTACGCGGAAAAATCGAAATCCGATCCGTCGCCGGCCAAGGCACCACCTTCACCATCGTCTTGCCGCTGACGCTCGCCATCATTGACGGAATGCTCGTCGGGGTGGGCACCGACCGCTACATCATCCCGACGTTGTCGGTGCGCGAATCGTTTCGCCCGCGACCCGGCATGGTCACCACCGTGCACGAACGCGGCGAAGTGGTCAGTGTGCGCGGACGGTTGACTCCGCTCCTACGCCTCGGCCAACACCTCGGCACACCTTATCGGGCCGTTGACCCAACGGAAGGCATCATCGTGGTCGTCGAGTCGGGCGACGTTGCTCGCGGCCTGCTGGTGGATGAACTCCTTGGCAAGCAAGAGATCGTGATCAAGAATCTTGGCGCGACCTTCCAAAAGCAGGATCTGCTGGCGGGCGCCGCGATTCTGGGGGATGGCCGGGTCGGACTTATCTTGGATGTGGATACGCTCGTGAATTGCCCAAGAACCAACAACTAGCTGCGTTGCGAATACCACTTGAAATCCCATGACACCCGAAGCCTCCGTCCTGCCAACCACCGGTGCGAAACCGGGACGTTACTTGACCTTTATGCTGGGCCGGGAGTCCTACGGCTTGCCGGTGCTCGGCGTTCGCGAAATCATCCGTCTCTGCCCGATCACGCCGGTCCCCCGGATGCCGGCTTACATCAAAGGCGTCATCAATCTCCGGGGTAAAGTCATTCCGATCCTTGACCTCCGGGCCAAGTTCCAGCTCTCGACCGAAAGCTACGGCGACCGGGCTTGCATTATCGTTGTCCAGGTTGGTGCCCCGCCCGCCGCCGTCATTCTGATGGGCGCCATCGTCGATGCGGTCGAGGAGGTGGTCCAACTGAGTGAAGCGGAACTTGAACCCACCCCGGATTTTGGCGGTTCGCCAAATACGGATTACATCCTCGGCATGGCAACCATCCACGGCGGCGTCAAAACCCTGCTCGACCTCGACAGGGTTTTCCTTAAGGAAGGCCTCCTGACTCTGGTTCCGTCGCAAACACCGAATCCTCAAAACCAAACTGTATGAACTCCTGGACTATATCTCGTCGGATCATCTTCGGCTTCGCCGCCATGCTGCTGATTTCGGTGGTGCTCGGCGCCATCGCCTTGTGGCGGCTGGACGGCGTCAGCCAATCCGTCTCCAATCTGGCGGACAACACCTTGCCCAGCGTGCTCACCATGCGGGATTACGCGGGGGCAACGCGGGACAACATCTTTGCCATCTTGCGCTACGGCGAGGCGGAGCCGGGTGACCAACGGAAGGAACTCGAAGATCGCATCACCGCCAACCGCAACCGCATTGACGAATTGATCAAGATCTACGAACCGCTCATATCGGACAACGAAGATCGCCGGCTCTTCGAAGAAGCGAAACGGACCCGTGCCGCCTTCGTTGCGGTGCGCACACGCTATCTGGACCTGGTTCGCCAAGGCAAAGTAGATGAGTCCAAAAAGTTGCTGACCGAAGCGGTCATCCCCGCCTACGAAGACACCATCAAGGCGGTCAGTGCCTGTATCAATTACAACGAGAAACTAGGGATGGACGCGGGCAAGGCTGGCAAGGCGGCCGCCCAATCGGGTGTCCGGCTCATCGGCCTCGCGCTCGCGGTCGCGCTGCTCGTCGCCTGCCTGCTGACCTGGCAAATCGCGGGCTCGACCACCCGCGTGCTCCGTGACCTCGCCGTCGAGCTTGACCAGGGCGCCACGCAAACGGCTTCCGCCGCCGGCCAGGTTTCCGCCGCGAGCCAGAGCCTGTCCTCCGGCGCCAGCGAACAAGCGGCATCCGTGGAGGAAACCAGCGCCTCACTTGAGGAAATATCCAGCATGATCCGTTCAACTGCTGACAACGCCGAAAAAGCCAAAACGCTGGCAGGCGAGGCCCATGCCGTGGCACAAGCCGGATCCCGCACCATGGTCGAAATGACCCAGGCGATGGCGGCCATTGACATCTCCAGCGCCGAGGTCGCCAAAATCGTCAAGAACATTGATGAGATCGCCTTCCAGACGAACATTCTGGCGTTGAATGCCGCGGTGGAAGCGGCGCGCGCAGGCGAGGCGGGTGCCGGCTTTGCGGTCGTCGCGGACGAAGTTCGCTCTCTGGCTCAGCGTAGCGCCGCCGCCGCGAAGGAAACGGCGGATAAGATCGAGGCGGCGATTGCCAGCAGTCGAAAAGGTTCCTTGAGCTGCGCCAAGGTTGGAGAAGCGCTCACGCAGATCGGCAAGCACGTGTCGTCCACGGACGCCTTGGTCGGCGAGATTGCGATGGCCGCCCGCGAGCAGGCCCAAGGCATCGAACAAATCAACACTGCGATCACGCAGATGGATCAAGTGACGCAGAGCAATTCGGCCAGCGCCGAGGAAAGCGCCAGCGCGGCCGAAGAACTCGATGCTCAAGCGTCGTCGCTCAAAGATATGGTTGGCAAGCTTCGCGAGCTCATCGGGGGCGCAGCCACGGGGTCATCACCAACGCCCGCCGCGGTGCGCGCCTCGCACGTTGCCGTATTCAGTAGTCCGCCGGCCGCGCGACCCCGGCCCCGGCCTCAGCCTCAGCCTCGAAAGACCCTCGGTGCGGGCCAGCGCAAGGCCATCCCCATGCCCGGCGATGCCGATCCGGCTGCTGACGTAGATGACGACAATTTCAAGAATTTCTGAGCCGGTCGTGGATGGGATCAAATTCCCACGCATGCACGCGTCATTCACGGCCACCCTTTCGGCCGAGGCTTACCGGACGCTGGTGGCCGTGGTGTACCAGCACAGCCATATCCGGATCGGCCCCGACAAACAGCCCATGCTGGCCAACCGGCTGCGCAAGCGGCTGCGGGCGCTGGGGCTCGTTTCCTATGACGATTACTGTGCCGTGCTCCGCTCCGGGCGAGGCCCGGATGAAATTGAACAGTTGGTGGATCTCATTTCCACGAACCACACGCGGTTCTTCCGCGAACCGGAGCATTTCACGTTTTTCACGGGCCGCATGCTGCCCGAGTTGATTCCGCGCCTCGCCGCCGAAGGGTCCTCCCTGCGGGTATGGTCCGCCGCTGGTTCTTCCGGCGAGGAGCCGTACTCGCTCGCGATCGTGCTGGCTGAGTTTTTCCGTGAGTCTGCTACCGTGGACTGGCGGGTGGAGGCTTCGGATATCTCACATCGCATGTTGCTGGAAGCGGAACGGGGCATTTACCCGCTCGACCCCCGGCACGCCTTGCCGCCGGAGTTGTTGAAGCGTTACTTTCAACGCGGCGTGGGCATCCAGGACGGCACCTGCCGGGTAAAGTCAGAGTTACGAAAGCGCGTGCGGTTTCAGCGCGTCAATCTGTTCCAAGCTGAATATCCGGTGCCGCGGGAACAACACGTGATCTTCTGCCGCAACGTCATGATTTACTTCGATCCAGCATCGCGGGCGACCTTGGTGCAAAAGCTCACGCGGCAGCTCTCCACGGGTGGCTTCCTAGTGATCGGGCATTCGGAGAGCCTGATGGGAATCCGGCACGAGTTGGAATCCGTGCGGCAAAGCGTGTTCCGCAAGCCATGAGTGCCAAACGCAAGATCCGGGTGCTGGTCGTGGACGATTCCGCCGTCGCCCGACGCGCGATCAGTGATGCGCTCGGTCAGGATCCTGAGATTGAAGTCATCGACACCGCCTGCGACGCGTACGTGGCGCGGGAAAAAATCCTCAAGCTCGATCCGGATGTCATCACGCTGGACCTGGAAATGCCGCGCATGGACGGGTTGACCTTTCTCCGGATTCTCAACGAGCACCATCCGCTGCCGGTGGTCGTGGTTAGCGCCTTGACTCCGCGAGGGTCGGCCAAGGCTATGGAGGCGCTGGCGGCCGGGGCGGTGGATGTATTGGCCAAACCCAATGGCAGTCAAACTCTCGGGGAGGTGGCCTACCAGCTCGCCTATCACGTCAAAGCCGCCGCGCGCGCCCGTCGCCAACCGCGTCGCCCGGAATGCAGCCCCCTGGTCCCGCCGCAACTTTCGGAATCCGTACTGCTGGGTGAATTCTCCGCGCGGCGGATCATCCTGATTGGAGCCTCGACGGGCGGGGTGGAGGCGCTGCGCTTTCTGCTGCCCCAGTTGCCAGCCGGGCTTCCGCCCATCGCCGTGGTCCAGCACATTCCCCCTAATTTCTCGCGGAGCATGGCTGAGCATCTGAATAAACTTTGCCGGTTTGAAGTTCGCGAAGCGAGCGAGGGGGACGAACTACGCCGCGGCCTGTGCCTGGTAGCGCCCGGTGATTTTCATATGGCGTTGGTGCGCTCCGGGCCCGGCTACCGGGTCCGGCTGACGCAATCACCGCCAGTGCATCATTGCCGACCCGCGGTCGATGTGCTGTTCCGTTCTGCCGCCGAGCTCGCCGGCGCCCACGCAGTGGCGGTGTTGCTGACCGGCATGGGGAGCGATGGCGCGCGCGGGATGCAGGCGCTGCGGGCCGCCGGGGCGCGAACGCTGGCCGAGCACGAGGACAGTTGTGTGGTCTACGGCATGCCCCAGGCGGCCATCAAATTAGGGGTGGTGGATCAGGTAGCTCCGCTCGAGGAAATGCCGCGAGCCATCCTCCAAGCCCTCGCTCAACCCCTGCGCGCTTGACACTCACCGCCACCAAACCTGACCTGCGCCGGATCGGTGAAAGGGCCTTCGCTGAAGTGCTCGACACTTTCTGGTCCCTGCCGGCGACCGTCCGATCATCAGCGGACAACCCTCCCGTTTCCGTTGCTCCGGATGAGCTGAGTAGCCTTGTCCAGTTGACGGGCCAACGACTTTCCGGAAGTGTCCTCCTTCGACTCCCACCCGCTTTCGTCGCGGATGCGGTTCGCCGCCTGACCGGCCTCGAGGGCGACGTCGGGGTCACTAACGAATTGCAGGACGATGCCGCCGGGGAACTTGCCAACCTGGTGGCCGGGCGGGTAGCGAGCCAACTGGCAGCGGCCGGATACCCCTGTAAACTGGGCACGCCATTGGTTTCCCGCGGCTCGCGGTTAACGACTAAAGACCAAAACGACGTGGCCCATGGGTGCATCGAACTGGTCTGCGCAGGTCATTGCTTAGCGCTCGAAATCCAATGTTGTTACACGGACTCATGACGCCCAGAATTTTAAGCATTGATGACAGTAAAACGATCCGGCTGCTCCTGGCCCGTTTGTTTCGCCCGTTCGCCTGCGAGTTGTTGGAGGCGGCGAATGGCGAGGAAGGTCTGGCCGTCGCGGTGCGCGCGCAGCCCGACCTCATCCTGCTCGACTACAACATGCCGGTCATGGACGGCCTCGCCATGCTCCGCAAAATGCGGGAAGATCCCGGATTGAAACGCACGCCCGTCATCATGCTGACCGCCGACTCCGGTCTGCAAAGTCTCGCCACCGTGGCGCGCCTGGGCGTGCGCGACTACGTGACCAAACCTTTTCGCGAAGATGAGTTGCTGGGAAAGGTTGGTCGGATTATCCCGTTGATTCCGCGAGCAGAACCATGACCTTGCACCTGCTCATCGGAAGGAAAACCCGTCGGCTGCGAAGCTGCGAGGTCGCTCGTCATGCGCGACCGCTTGGGCCCGCCGCGGCTCGCTTCCTTCGCGCCGCGCCAACGACCCTGCTATGAACGAGGCGAACCCGAATTCCAAACCGGATGTCAATCCGTCCCTGCTCGAATCGTCGGCCACCGCTCTCGACGCCGCGCCGTTGCTGCACGCGGCGGTGCTGGTGGTGGACGACAGCCGCACGATGCGGCTCGCGCTGATCCGTGCGCTGAACACCCTCGGCTTTCGCAACCTCACGGAAGCGGCCAACGGGCGACAGGCACTCGAACTGGTGCTCGCGAAGCCGTTCGACCTGCTGTTACTTGACATGGAAATGCCCGAGATGAACGGCTTGGAAGTGCTCTCGGCCCTCAAGGCCAACCCTGACTTGAGCGGGTTGCCGGTCATTGTCATTTCCGGCGCCGAACAAATGGAGAGCGCCGTGAAATGCATCGAGGCGGGCGCGGAAGATTTTCTGCCCAAGCCCTTCAATCCCACGCTGCTGCGTGCCCGGGTCACGGCCAGCCTGGAAAAGAAGCGACTCCGTGATCTGGACCGCCTGCGGCTGGCCGAGTTAGTCGTGGCCAAGCTGAAGGCCGAGGAAGCCACCCAGGCCAAATCGGATTTCCTCGCCAACATGAGCCACGAAATTCGCACGCCGATGAACGCCATCATCGGACTCTCGCACCTCGCCCTCAAGACCCAGCTCACTTCGAAGCAGCGCGACTACGTCAGCAAGGTCCACAACGCCGGCACGTCGCTGCTGGCCATCATCAATGACATCCTTGATTTCTCGAAAATCGAGGCGGGCAAGCTCGACATCGAGCAGACGGATTTCCGGCTCGACGAGGTGATCAGTTCGGTCACGACCCTCACCGCCCAGAAGGCGCACGACAAAGGCCTGGAGTTTCTGGCCCATGTTTCGCCCGCGATTCCTGAGAACTTGTTGGGCGACCCGCTCCGCCTTGGTCAGATCCTCACGAACTTGGTCAACAACGCCGTCAAGTTCACGGAGCGGGGTGAAATCGGACTGGACATCAAACTGCTTGAACGCACCGGCGAGAAAGTGCAACTCAAGTTTTCCGTGCGCGACACGGGCATGGGGATGACCAAGGAGCAATCCGCAAAACTTTTCCAGCCGTTTGTGCAGGCGGACACGTCCACGACCCGCAAGCACGGCGGTACCGGGCTTGGACTAACCATCTGCCGGCGATTGGTCGAGCTGATGGGCGGCCGCGTCTGGCTCGAAAGCGAGCCGGGCGTCGGCAGCACTTTCTTTTTCACCGTCTGGCTTGAAGTCGGGGCCGCGAAAGGGTCGGGCAAAATTGTCCCGAAACAACTCGCACAGTTGCGCGTGTTAATTGTCGATGACAACGCTGCGGCGCGAGAGATTCTGGCGGAGCCGTTGAACACCATTGCCCGCCAAGTGCAGACGGTGGCGTCTGGTGCCGAGGCCATCGCCGCGATCAAGGCGCAGGATGCTACCGAGCCGTTTGACATCATTTTCATGGATTGGCGGATGCCCGGCTTGGACGGCCTGCAAGTCAGCCGGCTCATTAAGAGCGACGAGACGCTCCAGAAACCGCCAGCCATCGTGCTGGTAACCGCCTTCGGCCGCGAGGAAGTGCGTGAGGAAGCGGAACGGCTCGGACTCGACGGTTTCCTCGTCAAGCCCGTGACCAAGTCCATGCTGGTGGACACGCTCGTGACCGTCTTTGCGGAGGGCGATAACGTGGTGGGCGCGGCGCCGGAGGGCGAAGCGGTGACGCGTTTGCGCGGGGCGCGCATCCTTTTGACCGAGGACAACGAGATTAACCAACAGATCGCCGTTGAGTTGCTGGAAGGCGTTGGCTGCACGTTACAAGTCGCGAACAACGGAAAGGAAGCCGTCGAACGGCTGTTCAACGGCCCGCAGCCTCCGCCCTTCGACGTCGTCTTGATGGATCTCCAGATGCCCGTGATGGACGGACATCAGGCGGTGGCGAAGATTCGTTCCGACCCGCGCTTCGCCCAGCTGCCGATTCTCGCGATGACCGCCCACGCTACGATGGAGGAGCAGAAGCGTTGTCTCGCGGAAGGGATGAACGACCATATTTCCAAGCCGATCGATCCGGAAAATTTGTTCGAGACGGTGGGTCGGTTCTACAAGCCTCTCACCCCGGCCCTCTCCCCTGCCGAAGGGGCGAGGGAGAATCATTCGCGATCACAACGGGAACCGGAGACTGGTGGCAGCACTGCGATCACAGAAAACATCAGCGACGACCTCCGGCTATCCCCTCTCCCCCGCGGAGGGGGAGAGGGTCAGGGTGAGGGGGCATCGGTGGATAGTCGCACCCGAGACGCAGGCGACCTCTCCGCGGTCGAAGGCCTCGACGTGCAGGACGGCCTTGCCCGGGTCGCGGGAAATCGCAAGCTCTACTACAAGCTGCTGCGCCAGTTCGTCGAGCAGCAAGGGCCGGCACTGGATCAGCTCGCCACGGCTCAAACACAAGGCGACACAGCGCTCGCCGAACGCCTCGCGCATACGCTTAAAGGTGTTGCCGGAAACATCGGCGCCAAATCCGTCCAGTCTGCCGCCGGCGCTTTGGAGAAGCTCATTCGCGCGAAGGCCGCCACCGGGGTGGTGAATTCCGCGCGGCAAGCAACGGCGGCCGCGCTCGATGCGTTGGTTGCCCAATTGCGCATGACTTTGAGCGCAACGACCCCCGAAGCGGCGCCGCCAGCTCCTGCAGCTGCCGCCGCAAGCCCGTCGCAGTCCCGCGACGCCGCGGCCGGGTTGGCCAAGCTGCTTTCGGAATTTGACCCCGGGGCCGCCGATTTCATCGCGGCAAATTCGGCGGCGCTACGGCCGTTATTCAACGACAAAACGTGGCCCCAGCTGGAAAAACTCGTGCAGGATTACGCGTTCGCCGAAGCGCAGGCGCAATTGGAGCAGGCGCTTAAACAGTTTTCATCAATATGAAAGAACTATCCGATTGTCGCGTGTTGATCGTCGATGATGCCAAAGCCAATCTCGACATCCTGGTTGAGGGCCTGAAGTCGGATCACAAGCTGAGTCTGGCGCTCAATGGGGAAATGGCGCTGCAAATCGCCACGCGTACGCCACCGGATCTGGTGTTGCTCGACATCATGATGCCGGGCATGGACGGCTATGAAGTGTGCCGGCGGCTGCGCCAGATGCCAGAGACCGCGGAGGTGCCGATCATGTTCCTTTCTTCCCTCGAGGAAGTGCAGAACAAGACGCGCGGGTTCGAAGCTGGTGCGAACGATTATCTGACGAAACCGTTCGAAATGCTGGAGGTGAAGGCCCGCGTGCGTTCACTGCTCAAGGCCAAGGCCTACGCGGATGCCGTTAAAGAGAAGATTGCTTACGACCTCCGGATTGCGCGTGAAATCCAGATGGGCATTTTGCCGCCCGATGTCTCGGGGGTCACCGAAGGTACGGGATTGGAGGCGCACGCCATTCTACATCCCGCCCAGGCGGTCGGCGGCGATCTCTATGAAGTCATGCGATTGCCCGACGGCAACCTGGTCGCGGTCATGGGCGATGTTTCCGGCAAGGGCATTCCCGCCGCGCTGTTCATGGCGGTGACCATGACTTTGGTGCGCGCTTTGGCGCCGGATTCGCGGACGCCGGCCGAAATCCTCCGCCGGGTCAGTGACGCGCTGGCTTCGCAGAATCCGCGCAACATGTTCGTGACGATTCTGTGCGCGATTTACGACCCGCGGACGGGGCGCCTCGATTACGCCAGCGCGGGTCATCCGCCGCCGGTTTTGGTTCGGGACGGCAAAGCTGAATTCCTGCCGCTGGAGCCGGACATGGTGGCCGGCATCATGGCGGGACTGGCGGCTCCCGGACAGTCGGTGCAACTTCAGGTGGGCGACCTGGTGGTGTTTTACACGGACGGCGTGACGGAGGCCTTCAACGCTGCGGGAGTCCTTTACGGAGAATCCCAGTTGTTGGCGGAACTCTCCGGCCAACCTGGTCGCACTGCGGCCGAGACGACGGAAGCATTGTTGCGCAGCGTTCGCGCGCACGCCGGAGGGCATCCGCAGTCGGACGACATCGCGGTGCTGGCCTTGCGGCGGACGAAATGAACTGGCCGCCGCTATTCCACGAGCGCGGCCTGGACCGAGTCGCGGATTTTGAAGATCTTGTCGAACCCGCTCATCTTGAGAATCTGGCGCACGGAAGCAGACGGGCCGCATAGGAAAAGTCGCCCCTTCTTCGCGTCAGCCAGCTTGCCGAGGTTGAGTAAAGCGCACAGCCCGGCGGAACTCAAATAATCCACGGCGCTCAGGTTGATGAGCAGTTTCTGGAAAGCCGTCATCAGGATTTGTCGCCCCGCCGCCTCGAGTTCCGGCGCGCGCTCGGCGTCCACGCGACCGAAAACCGTCATGATATCCACATCCCATTCCTTGTGCATGTGAATCTTGAACGTGCCGGTCGAGTGTTTGCCCGTCTCCGCGAGGCTGTCGCAGACGGTAAATAATTTGTGGAAGCCGGAGGCTTCAATGATTTGGCGGATCAATCCCCTTTGGACACACAACACCAGCTTACCTCCTTTGGCTTGAAGGCTCTTCCCGGCGCCGAGGATCGTTCGCAGGCCCGCCGAACTCAGGTATTCCAGCCCGTTCAAGTCGAAGATCAAGGCCCGGGTCTCGCTTCGAATATCTTCGGCGCATTGGTTTTCAAAATCCGGCGCGGATTCCGAATCCAACCGTCCGCTCAAGGTGAAGGTCTGCGTGTCGCCAGTCAGCGAAGTGGTCACGTTCATGGTGGCGATTATCACCCAGCCAAGAGGGGAGTCAACTGCATTGGGGCGACGGCATTGGGGCGACGGCATTGGGGCGACACGGCATTGGGGCGGTCGCTGGTTTCGGATTGCATTTGCCAACGCTCCGACGCTCGGTAGCCTGTGACGGTCATACGCCCGGACGTGACCGCTACTCAGGTATGCCAAACTCATCCACCTGGACGACCAGTGTGCCTAACCGGCTCGGAGAATTGATGCGGGCCCTCGAAGCCCTCGACCACTGTCTTGGGCAATGGGGTGCGGATGCCGATGCTCGTTACCTGGCCCAACTGGCGGTCGAGGAATTGGGAACGAACATCATCAAGTACGGCTACGATGATCGGTGCGAGCACACGATCCAGCTGAGTGCG
>JANXWY010000298.1 GCA_025350905.1 Verrucomicrobiota bacterium | reverse complement strand
CAGCCAAAACTCCCGAACTGCGAGAGTTGCACGGCCGGTCGATGATGGCTGAACTTTACCGCAAGGCCGCAACCCGGTTGCGGAAGCAGCAGAAAAAAGATCCAGGTTCCAAGACGGAAGCGACGATGCCGGCCGCCGAGGTGCCGCGGTTGCTCCACGAATTGCAGGTTCACCAGGTCGAACTGGAGGTGCAGAACACGGAGCTTCGGGAAGCGCGGGATCGGATAGAGATCCTGCTGGAAAAGTACAGCGACCTCTACGATTTCGCCCCCGTTGGTTATTTGTCCCTGGATGAATCAGGCGTGATCCTGGAGGCGAATCTGACGGGGGCCGCCTTGCTCGGCTGTGAACGTTCCCGGCTGATCAACCGGCGCTTGCCGCTGTTGGTGTCCCCGACGAGTCGTCCGGACTTCCTGGCCTTTCTACATCGCGTTTTCGCCGGAACTGGAAAGCAGGTTTGCGAGGCGCTGCTGATCCGCGAGGGCGGCGACATGTTCTGGGGTGAATTGAACGGCACGGTCGCAATTTCCCGCGGTGACTCCAGGAAGTGGTGCCGGGTGGCGATCTCCGACATCTCCGCCCTGAAGCAAGCGGAAGTGGCGCAACGACGACTGGCGGCAATTGTCGAATCGTCGGAAGACTCCATCATCAGCATGGACCTCAATGGCGTCATCTCCAGTTGGAACAAGGGCGCGGAGAAAATCTTCGGCTATTCCGCCGGCGAGATGGTGGGCACGCCCGTCTTGCGCCTGATTCCACCCGGCCGGCATGCCGAGGAGCGACTGATCCTGGGCAAGGTCCGGCGCAACGAAAGCGTGCGGCACTTTGAGACCCTGCGCCTAACCAAGGCGGGACGGCCGATCAATGTCTCGATCACGTCCTCCCCGATCCGGGATGCCAGCGGCCAGATCATCGGCGCGTCGAAAGTGGCGCGCGATATCACCGACCGGAAGCGCGCGGAGGCGGTCTTGCGCCAGCAGGAGGCGCTCGTTGCCGCCCTCGTCGCCCAGGCCCCCGTGGGCGTCTATGTGGTGGACGCCCAGTTCTGCCTGCAACAAATCAATCCCCGCGCGCGGCTGGTTTTCAAGAACGTCCGCCCTTTGATCGGCCGAAATTTTTCTGAAGCCATCCACCTCATCTGGCCGCGGCCGGTCGCCGATCGGATCGTCCAGCGTTTCCAGCACACGCTGAAGACGGGGAAGTCTTACGTGTCGCCCGCGTTTGCCGAGCAGCGCCGGGATACCGGCGTGAAGGAGTTTTACGAATGGCAGATCCAACAGATCCTCCTCCCCGATGGGGAATATGGCGTGGTCTGCTTTTTCAGTGATGTCACCGAGCGCAAACGCGCGGAGGCCGCCCAGCGCCGCATCGACATGCTGGCTGCCTCGAACCAGAAGTTGGAAGCCGAAATTGTCCGGCGGCAGGCGATCGAGCAAGCGCTCAAGAAAAGCGATAAATACCAAAGACAATTATTGAAACAATCATTTCGGATGCAGGATCAGTTGCGGCATCTGTCCCGCCAGATTCTGCACGGGCAGGAGGAGGAACGAAAGCGGATCAGCCGGGATCTGCACGATCAAGTCGCCCAAACCCTGGTGGGCATGAATATCCATCTGGAATCGCTCGCCCGGGAGTCCGCCATCAATCTCGAAAGTCTCCGGCAGAAAATCACGCGCACGCAGGAGCTGGTGGAAAAGGCGGTGGACGTCGTGCATCGTTTCGCGCGCGATCTTCGACCGACTTTGCTGGACGATCTCGGGCTGATCCCCGCCCTCCATTCCTATCTGAAAGAATTTTCGGAGCGAACGGGAGTCCGCGTTCATTTCAAGGCGTTCGCCGGGGTGGAACGATTGAGCAGTCACCGGCGCACGGTGATCTATCGCGTCGCCCAGTCCGCGCTCACCAATACCGCCCAGCACGCGCACGCCACGGAGGTGACGGTGAACATCAAGCAAGTCCAGGCCACTGCCCTCCTGGAAATCCATGACAATGGCAAATCCTTTGATGTGAAGAAGGTGTTGTTCGCCAAACGTTACAAACGCCTCGGGCTGCTCGGCACCCGGGAGCGGGTGGAGATGGTTGACGGCAGCTTCCAAGTCGAATCGGCGCCCGGCCAAGGCACCACCATCCGCGCGCAGATTCCTTTCAGCCGCGCGCTCAAGGCAGCGGGCGGCTTGCCGCACAAAAAGCCATGCTGAAATCGCCGCTTGCTTCAAAGCCCCCGGTTTTGCTGGCGCGGGCCGACGTGGGGAGGCGGCTACGCTGCGGGCGGGATCTTAACGGCCTTCAAGCGGTCCGTGACGCGCCATGGGGTGTTTACCCCATTTTGAATTTCTGGCTGGAGTGTAGGCTCCATCCAACGGTTTGTGGCCGTCGCAACTTTGGAAACACTTGAAATCATATCACCACCGCGAATTGGCGCCGTCCACCCTGCCGCCTCCGGGCGGAGGTTGCGTGCGCTTTCCGCAGCGCGGCTGGGTCGCCGACCAACCGCCGCGGCATCCCCAGCCCGGGCGGGTGAAATTCAAGCGGTGCGCAGGAACTTTTCAACGCCCTGCGGCTGGTGCTTTGCACCCAGCCGCGCTCCGATCCGAATTCTTTCCGCCGTTTCCACAGCCGCCATCGGGGAATCTTATTGAATGAAAAAAACCGTTTCCAAATCCACCGCTTCGGGGGTCAAGTTGCCCAAGTGCCCGACGGGCATCCAGGGGCTCGATGAAATCACCGGCGGCGGCTTGCCCCGCGGGCGACCCACGCTCGTTTGCGGCGGCGCGGGTTGCGGCAAGACGCTGTTTGCCGCCGAGTTTATCGTGCGCGGCGCCGTGCAATTCGGCGAGCCGGGCGTGTTCATGGTGTTCGAGGAAACGGAAAAGGAATTACAGGCCAATGTCGCGTCGCTGGGATTTGATCTGGCGGGTCTGGTCCGGCGCAAAAAGATTGTGGTGGATTACGTCCACATCGAGCGCAGCGAATTTGAGGAGAGCGGCGAGTATGATCTCGAGGGATTGTTCATCCGCCTCGGTCACGCCATTGATTCCATCGGGGCCAAGCGCGTGGTGCTGGACACGCTCGAAGTGCTCTTCGCCAGCCTGCCGAACGAAGCCGTTCTGCGCAGCGAATTGCGCCGGCTCTTCCGCTGGCTCAAGGACAAGGGCGTGACCGCCGTCATCACCGCCGAGCGCGGACGCGAACCCGAGCGCGGGCGCGACCAACTGACGCGGCACGGGCTGGAGGAATACGTCTCGGACTGCGTCATCGTGCTCGATCACCGGATCAATGATCAGGTGGCCACGCGGAGTCTGCGCGTGGTGAAATATCGCGGCGCCACGCACGGCACCAACGAGTTTCCGTTCCTCATCGCCGACGCTGGCATCAGCGTGCTGCCCATCACGTCGCTCTCGCTGAACCACCCGGCGTCGGGCGAGCGCATCGCCACCGGCATTCCGCGCCTCGACGCAATGCTGGGCGGGCAGGGTTTTTTTCGCGGCAGCAGCATCCTGCTCACGGGCACGGCCGGCACCGGCAAGACCATCATCTCCGCCAACTTTGCCCAGGCCGCCGCCCGGCGCGGGGAGCGCGTGCTCTTCTTCTCGTTCGAGGAATCGCCCGACCAGATCATGCGCAATATGCACTCCATCGGTCTGCGCCTGGAGCCGTTGGTCAAACGCGGTCTGCTGCGGTTTCATTCGGCGCGGCCCTCGCTCTACGGTTTGGAAAGGCACTTGGCCACGATGTTCAAGGAGATCACCCAGTTCAAACCGCACGTTGTTATCGTCGAC
>JANXWY010000295.1 GCA_025350905.1 Verrucomicrobiota bacterium | reverse complement strand
TGTGGTCCGAACAAGTGGAACTGGGAATACGCGCCGGGGTCTCCACGGATCAGGCACGGGTTGAGCAGGAGATCGCCGGCGAACTTTCGCAGGTCGTGATTCCGATGCTCAATACGCTGTTTGAAAAATTTGAACCGATCGCCTGCCGGTTGGACGCAGACCAGGCGCCGGCGCACGCAAACTACATGAGGCGACAGTTGCATCCCTTGGTAATGCCGGCCCCGTTTGCGTATCGCACTTTTCACAAACCACTCGGTTACGCCGGCGACCACGAGATGATCAATATGATTGCGCGCAATGGTTTCGAGGGCGATTCGCTTTTTGCCAAGGTGATCAACCGCTGGTTCATTCATCGCCCGCCCGCCGCCGCGCATCGCAACCGGCTGGCATACTTGACGCAAAAACTCGTGGACGAATCGGCGCGCGCGGCCCGGAACGGTCGCCGGGCAGCCATCTTCAACCTGGGTTGCGGCCCGGCCTGGGAGGTCCAGAATTTTCTCGCGCAGCATGATCTCAGCTCGAACACCGATTTCGTGCTGTTGGACTTCAATGAGGAAACCCTGCAATGCGTCCGGCTGGCGCTGGCTGAAAAAAAACAATCGCACCATCGCAACTCCGGGCTGCAATTCGTCAAGAAATCTGTGCATCACATGTTGAAGGAAAGCACCAAGACGAGTGAAGCCACGCAACGGAACAATTACGATCTGGTCTATTGCGCTGGGCTTTTTGATTACCTGTCCGATCAGGTCTGTAGCCGCCTTACAAATATCATGTACGACCGGCTCGCGCCGGGCGGTTTGTTGATCGTTACCAATGTCGAACCTGCCAATCCGTCCCGTCATGGCATGGAACATCTGCTCGACTGGCATTTGAATTACCGTCGGGCCGGGGACCTGAAGAAATTGAAACCCGATGCCGCGTCTGGAGATGAGGTGCGGGTTTATGCCGATGACACCGGGGTGAATGTGTTTCTGGAGGTGAGAAAGCCTGCCTATGCCTGAGTCGGCCAAATTTTCCAACCCCGAGTTCCACGCTGCCTTCCAGGCCAACGAACTGCAGGAACGCATCAGCACCGTCAAGGTGGGTTCGGCACTGGTCGTTTTCCTCATGCCGGCGGGCGTGCTGCTGGACTATTTCGTGTATTGGGAATGGGTAATGCCATTCCTGTACATGCGGCTTCTCTGTTCTGCGCTGGTGGGAGTCATTTGGTACCTGCACACGACGCCCTTTGGTCACCGGCATTATCAATACCTGGGGCTGGCGGTTCCGCTGCTTCCCGCCTTTTTCATCTCCGTGATGATTCGCGTTACCGGTGATGGCCCGGACTCCCCCTATTACGCGGGTTTGAATTTGATTCTACTGGCAGCAAGTGTGGTCGTTCACTGGAACATTCGCGAATCTCTGTTGTCGGTGGCAGGGGTGATGGTCATGTACTTCGCGGCTTGTTACGGGTTTCCTCTGAAAGAGCACCTCAGCCAGCTCGCCAACAATTACTATTTCCTGGTTCTCACCGGTATTATTGTGGTCACCGGCAATCACATTTTCAACCGCTTGCGCTATCGCGAATTTGCCCTGCGCTTCGAACTGGATGCCAACCGCAAGAAACTCGAGGAGAACAACCAGAAGCTGGATCGGCAGAACCAGAACCTGGCGGACGCCATGAAAAAATTGACCGAAGCCGAGTCCCAACTGGTGCAGCAGGAAAAGATGGCTTCCTTGGGTGTGATGAGCGCAGGCATCATCCACGAGATCAACAACCCGCTGAACTTCGCCACCACCGGCTTGTTCACCTTGCGCAAGAAGGGGAAGTATGTCGCCCCGGAACAACAGGCCGAATACGAAGACATCCTCAAAGACGTGGAGGAAGGCGTCAGCCGCGTGAAAAACATCGTCTCCGACCTGCGCCTGTTTTCACATCCGGACACTGAAGGCCACGAACCGGTGGCGGCCGCTGAAGCCGTCACCTCGGCCTTGCGCTTTTTGAGCCACGAATGGAAGGACAAGGTGCGAATTGAGCAAACCCTGCCGGCGGATCAAACCGTGCGAGCCAACAAGACCAAGCTCATACATGTCTTCACGAATCTCCTGCAAAATTCGCTGGACGCGTTGCACGGCAAAGCCGCTGAGGGCGAGCCGCCCACCATCTGGATCGAAGGCCGCGTGGAAAACGGCTTCAGCAAGATCATCGTGCGGGACAACGGGCACGGCATCGAGCCTCAGTATCTGGAGAAGATCTTTGACCCTTTCTTCACAACCAAGGACGTGGGTGCGGGCATGGGCTTGGGCCTGAGCATCTGCTACCGGATACTCCAGGAAAGCAACGGGAAGATTTCTGTCCGTTCTGAACCCGGGAAGTTTTGTGAATTTACGCTGGAGTTTCCCGACAAAGCGTGAGATGAAAGCTTGAGTTCCAACTGATATGCAGCCCGACTACGACCACAAACAGTTCGCGATCCTCTACGTGGATGACGAAGAGAAGTCGTTGAAGAACTTCACGCGCGCCTTCAGTGATGCTTTCCGCATCTTTACCGCCGCGAGTGCCCAGGAGGGTCTCAAGCTGCTGGAACAGCACAAGGACGAGATCGGGTTGTTGATGACCGACCAGCGGATGCCTGGTGAGAATGGTGTCTGGTTGCTCGAACGCGCCCGCCAGT
>JANXWY010000287.1 GCA_025350905.1 Verrucomicrobiota bacterium | reverse complement strand
CTCGTGCCCATTGAAATGGCGGCCGGCTTCAAGGCGCGCGGCTTGAAAGTCGTCGCCATCATCAGCCGCCGTCACTCGGAAGCCACGCCCTCGCGACATCCCGATGGGAAACGGTTGCAGGATTTCGCCGACCTGGTCCTGGATACCGGCGCGCCCATCGGCGATGCGATGGTGAAGATCCCCGGGCTCGATACGCCCGTCGCACCCGGCTCGACCATCGGCGGTTGCCTTCTCATTAACACCATCAAAGCCGAAGTGGCCACGCGGCTCACGGCGGCCGGTCATCCGCCCCGCGTGCTGACTGGGGCCGCCGTGGTTGGCGCTCAGCGGGCGACGGAAATTTTTGAAGCGGCCTACGACGAACATGCCCACCGGCTCGCCCGGCTGTACGCCGAATCCGGCACGTAGCCCTTCGCTCACGACGCGCACCATGAAAACCAATCCCCTCCGCACTTCCGTCATTGGCAGCTACCCGTTTCCCGGTTGGCTGGAATTTACAGCGCAACATCTGACCGAGTTTGGCGCGGCGGACATTGCCGAGGCGCAAGACGATGCCGTCATCACCGCGTTGCACGATCAACTGGCCGCCGGCCTGGACGTCGTTACCGACGGGGAACAAACGCGGCTCGATTTTAATCTTTCGTTCTACGGTTACATCACCGGCATTGCGCTGGAATCCGTCTCACCCCGCCGCTTCGGCCCGCCGGCGCACGACCAACGCGGACGGCATGCCGTGACGGGTGAACTCCGAGCGCCGCGCGGACTGGGCGCGGTCGAGGAGTTCAAACGCTTGCAGAAACTTTTCAACGCGGCGAACCATCCGGCCGGGGTTACGCTGAAGGCGAGCGTTCCCGGCCCTTACACTTTGAGCGGCCGGCTGATTCCCAACCAACAATATCCCGACCGTTGGACGTTGACCGAAGCCTTGTTGCCGCTCGTGCGCCAGGAACTGGAAAGTTTGGTCGCGGCGGGATGCGCGGAAATCAGCGTGGACGAACCGAGCATGAGTTGCTACGCCCACAAGGAAGATCCGCGCCGGTTGGTTGAGGTATTCAATCGCACCGTGGAAAGCGTCGCCGGGCGGACACGCGTTTGCACGCATCTCTGCTTCGGCAACTACAAGGCCCGCGCCGTCGGGCCGCGGCACCTGGCGCCGATGTTTCCGGCGTTCCTGGATTTCAAGTGCGACGAGATGCACGTCGAGATGGCGAGTCGCGAGTTTGCCGAACTGGAACTCATTGCGCCGATCGCGCGCCGGATGGATGTCGCCGTCGGCATCGTGGACGTGAAGAGTTACTATATCGAAACACCCCAGGACATTGCCGATCGCGTGCGCCGCTGTCTGGAGCACGCGCCCGCTGACCGGCTGGTGTTGGCGCCCGACTGCGGCCTGAGCCAGACCGCACGCTGGGCCGCGCGCCAAAAACTGGCAAACATGGTGGAAGGGGTGAAACTCGTACGCCGAGAGTTGGGTATCTGATTGAAACCGGCCTTCCAGAAAGACGACGCGTTGCTCGCCGACATTGCTCGCGCGCGCGCCGAGGGACGGTCGCGGTTGTGGTGGCTGGGCCAGAGCGGCTTTCTGCTGCACACGCGCGCCGGCACCATTTTATTCGATCCCTATCTCTCAGATTCGCTCACGCAAAAATACGCCGCCACGGACAAGCCCCACACCCGTGTCACCGAACGGGTCATCGCCCCGGAGCGACTCACCGGCATTGACTTCATCACCAGTTCTCACAACCACACCGACCATCTTGATGCGGAAACGTTGAAACCGTTGTTCACCGCAAACCCGCAAGCGCGGCTGATTATTCCGCGGGCCAATCGCGCTTTCGTGCTGGAGCGGCTCGGAAAGATTGAGTCCACGCTGGTCCAGATTGATGCGGGTGAGTCGGTGACCGTGGCGGGAGCAGAGTTATGCGGCATCCCGGCCGCGCATAATACTGTCGAACGCGACGAGCGAGGTCATTGCCGATTCCTCGGATATGTGGCGCGGGTGGGCGGGAAAACGATTTTTCATAGCGGCGACACCTTAATGCACGACGCATTGATCCCGGCGCTCAAACCGTTCCGCGTGGACCTCGCGCTGTTGCCGATTAATGGCAACCGACCCGAGCGTCAGGTGGCGGGCAACCTCAACGGTCGCGAAGCCGCCGGGCTGGCGCACGCCATCGGGGCGCGCGTCGCCGTGCCGCATCACTTCGACCTGTTTGCCTTTAACACCGAACCGCCGGATGAATTCGAAGCGGCGTGTCGCCAGCTCGGCCAGCCCTTTCGCACCTTGCACAATGGCGAAGGAGTGGAGCTATGAGCTTGTTACGCAACCTAGGCGGGGAAAGTCCCGCCAGTCGTCAACCGTCACCCACTCCCAACTCATTAAATTTATGAAAATCCGCGTTGCTGGAATTAACTTTGACCACTTTCACATGGGCGATCTGTTGCGCATGGCGGCCAACCATCCGCAGGTTGAGATCGTGGGCGTGTGCGACGACGAACCCGCGCGCATGCAAGCCGCCGTGCGCAATTTCAGCATCCCGGAAACCCGCGTGTTCACCGACGTGGAAGCCTGCCTCGAAAAGTCCAAGCCCGACTTTGCCATCCTCTGCCCCGCCACGGCGCGACACGCCGAATACGTCGAGCGCGTCGCGCCCTATCGCATCCATGTTCTCGTGGAAAAGCCGTTTGCCGCCACGGTCGCCGAGGCCGATCGCATGATCACAGCCGCGAAGAAAAACAAGGTGATGCTGGCCATCAACTGGCCCCTCCGTTGGGTGGCAAACCACTGCACCGCTTATCGGTTGCTCGAGGACGGACGCATCGGTGCGCTGCAAGAGGTCCATTATTATGGCGGCAATCGCGGACCGCTGTGGCATACGGCGGATAAAATTGAAACCACCCCGACGCCCGCGATGAAACGGAAAAGCTGGTTTTACAAGGCCGCCCAAGGCGGCGGGTCCTTGCTGGATTACCTGGGTTATGGCACCACGCTCGGCACCTGGTATCATCAAGGCCGCAAGCCCATTGAAATCACGGCCGTCACTGACTTGCCCAACGGCTTGGAAGTGGACGAGCACAGCCTCACGGTCGCGCGGTATGCCAGCGGGCTCTCCAAGTTTGAAACGCGCTGGGGCACGTTCACCGATCCCTGGACGCACCAGACCCAACCCAAGTGCGGCTTTGTCCTCAAGGGCACCGACGGTACGCTCAGCAGTTACGAATACGAACCCGGCGTGCGTTTACAGACCCGGGCACGGCCGGAGGGTGAGCACGTGCCGGCGGACAAATTGAAACCGCCTTTCCAGAATCCGATTCAATATTTCGTGGACTGCCTGCGTTGGGACCGTCTGCCCGACGGTCCGCTCTCACCCAAGATTTCGCGCATCGGGCAGCAGATGGTCGATTGCGCCGTGTTAAGCGCGAAGCGGAAGCGAGTGGTGCCGTTTGTTGATTGACTCTCCCCTGCCCTACTTACCGCTATGACCCGACCGGCCAAACGCAATTATAGTCTCGCGGTCAAGACTCCGATCCGCGAGTTCCCGGCGCCCAAGCTGGATTATCTGCCACCGATGCCGAAGCGCTATCGGCCGAAGATTGGTCTGGTCGGGTGCGGCGGTATCGCCAAAGCCCACTTGGACGCCTATCGCACCGCCGACTGGGAGGTCGTCGCCCTTTGCGACCGCGTGCCTGCGGCCGCGCGCCAGCGGCAGCAGGAATTTTATCCCAAAGCTGAGCTCTTCACCGATTATCGCAAGCTCCTCGCGCGCGACGACGTGGATGTGGTGGACCTCGCCTTGCATCCGGAACTACGCGTGCCCGTGATCGCCGCCGCGCTCAAGGCCGGCAAGCATGTTTTGAGTCAGAAGCCATTCGTGTTGGATCTCGAGGTCGGGAAGCGGCTCCTTGCTTTGGCCGACCAACACGGACGGAAACTCGCGGTCAACCAAAACGGCCGCTGGGCGCCGTATGTCCGCTATCTGGCTCAGGCGATCCAGCGCGGGTTGGTTGGTGACGTCCAGACCGTCGCCATCAATCTGAATTGGGATCACACCTGGATTCGCGGGACGCCCTTCGAATCAGTTCCTCACGTGGTGCTTTATGACTTTGCGATTCACTGGTTCGACATGGCCGCGCTGTTTTTCCAGGGCCGACCGGCCCGATCGGTTTTTGCCGCCAACGCGTTCGCGCCAGGCCAACAACTCAAACCACCGATGATCGGCAGCGCCACCGTTGGGTTCATCGGCGGGACCGCGACGCTGAACTTCGACGCCCACTCACGCTTCGGCGCCGAGGAATCCCTGTCCATCACCGGTTCGCTCGGCACGCTGCGGGCGAGCGGACCGATCTGTGCGGCGCATGACGTGACGCTGTTCACCCAACGCGGCGTCGCCCGCCCCAAGCTGCTGGGTCAATGGTTCAACGACGGTTTTCGGGGCGCGATGGGCGAGTTGCTGTGCGCGATCGAGGAGAACCGCGAGCCTACGAATTCTGCCCGGGAGAACCTGCGCAGCCTCGAGCTTTGCTTTGCCGCCGTGCGAGCGGCCGACACCGGCCGCGTCCAAACGCCGGGCAAAGTCCGCCGCCTCGCCTGAACATTTCACAAACTTCTCGTTCTGGCCTGGCCGCCGGAATCGTCGGGTGGGCCGGCCGACGACTTACTGCCGCCGGGAAATCTAGGGACGGGCGGGAGCGCGAACCCCGTACCGATTCCGCATTTGTTCACTCATCTGCGGTGAGGCGGGGGTGACCGTCTGGGCCGCAGGCTGCACGGCAATCGCGGCCCCGACCGTGGCCACAAAACTCCCCGTCACGACACTTTGATCTTCATCCGGCAGGCTCAGGAAAATTTTCCCCGGTACCTTGTCCTCACTCACTTCGCCGAATTGCAATTTCATGGCGTAGCCTTTGGAATAAACTTTCTGTTGCAGGGCCGGTTTGCCCACCACTTTCCACTTCTTCCATACTCGCGGTGCCGCGCGCGTCTCCGGGGCGATCGTGAGCGATTTGCCGGAAAGATTTTCCCCGGCTTTCAAGCCAAAGAATATTCCCAGTTCCAGGTCGGGCGCCGCATCCTTACCCAGACGAAACGCCAGGATGCCATTGTCCACGCGCACCGAATCATATTTGAATTCGTTCGTGGAAATCCGGCCGTATACGGCGTTGGTGGGAATCGACACCTCGGCCAAATTGGTCGTCCAGACCGCAGGCGGTGGCGGCGTGGGTGGGGCGGGCGCGGTGGCCACCGTTTCGGCCACCGTCGCCGCAGGTTCGGCGGGGACCGGGGTCCGTCCGCCCAGATAGGAGGGCAAATGATTGCTAAGCCCCGTGAACCGGACCGTGAAAAAAAGCGCGGCCAGGATCACCAGGATGGCGGCGGTGACGGCGAGGCCTTTACCCAGGCCGGATTTCTTGGGCGCAACGGCCTGCTTTTGGAACCGAGGGAGAACGGGAGCGTGCTTCTCGCCCGCGGGCTTCTTTATTCCGAGCGAGCCTGCCGGGCTGGCTTGGGCTTCGGGGGCCGTGATCTCCCCATGGCAAACGGGGCATTGCAGTGGTTGCCCATAATATTGAGCGCCGCAGCGTATCTCTTCCCGACACAGCGGGCAGGCGAAAGTAAATTCACTCATAACAATGTTGGCTCATTCATCCGGCACGAGCCTGGGCGCCTTCCGTGGTTGGCCCAACGCCCAATGGCGGACGGGATTCGATTCTCTATCTCAAACAGCTTGGACGCGGCGGGTCAAGCAAATCTGCAAGTCGTTTGGCCCGGTCGGCATCTTGGGTGATAGCCTTTGCCAGACCAAGGAGGATTTAAAGCTGGCCGCAAGGCATGTCATCTTCGACGCGTGCAACTCCGACGCTTACGGTGGCCGCACTGCTTGCCGGGTCAAATTAGTCGATCTGGCTGCGCAAACGGGAGTTGAAGAAGCAAGCGAAGGCGGAATCATCGAGCCGTTACGAAATTTTTCATCATCGGACAAGGAATCTTGAAAGAAGTCTCCGGTTCCTGCGAATGTATGCTCGTGCCTGCCACTCGCATCCGAGATCCCAGCGCCGCTGACCCGGACGCCACGCGTTCGAGTCTCGTGAAGCGTCTGGGCAACTGGAATGACCATGGCAGTTGGCAGGACTTCTTCGACACCTATTGGAAGCTCATCTACGCGGTCGCCGTGAAGGCTGGCTTGTCGGATGCCGAGGCCCAAGACGTCGTCCAGGAGACCGTGGTGGCCGTCGCGAAGCAAATGCGCGAGCGCGGCTATGATCGCACCCGGAGTTCCTTCAAGAACTGGCTCTGCCTCATCACGCGACGGCGCATCATCGACCATTTCCGGCGGCGCACCAAAATGAAAGGGCCACCGCCCGCCGCTTCCGATGACACCAGCCGCACGGATACCATCGCGCGCTTGCCCGATCCCGCCAGCCTCGAACTCGACGCGGTTTGGGACGAGGAGTGGCGCAAGAACTTGGCGGACGCCGCGATCGAGCGTATCAAACAACAGGTTTCGTCGAAGCAGTTTCAAATCTTCGACCTGTCTGTCCTCAAGAACCTACCCGTCCGCGAAGTGACGAAGTTACTGAAAGTAAACGCCGCCCAGGTGTATCTGGCGCGGCATCGGGTCAGCGCGCTGGTCAAGAAGGAAGTCGCGCGCCTTGAAGCCGAGGCCGAGAAACCCGGGGTGAAATCGTGAATGACTCTTCGCATGATCTTCCCCTCACCCGGCCTGGCGGCCACCCTCTCCCCATCCGATGGGGAGAGGGACGGGGTGAGGGGCTTGGCGCTGGGGTCCGGCCAGCGCGGCAGGTCGGCCAGCAACGAGGTTCATTTGTCGAACGCCTGTTCACTTTTCTCCACTTTCTTTGGCCCGCACACCGGCCTTGGCGCCGGTATCGCGTCGCACCCCGGTCCAACCCCGCCGCCTTGCGCCACCACCTGCTCCGTGAAATTCAACTCGATCTGCGCCGGGCCGGTTTGGTAGCGTCGCGGCGAATTCCCGACCAATCCACGCCCTGATCAACATGCCAGAACCCGATCCATCAGCGGTGACTCAGACTCCGTCGTGCACCGCCCCGGCCTCGATCGGCGCGCCGGATGAAGCGCCGCCGTTCCCCGTTCCCGATCACACACTCATCCGTCGCGTGGGCCGCGGGGCTTATGGTGAAGTCTGGCTCGCCCACAACACGCTCGGCACCTGGCGCGCCGTGAAGTTCATTCGCCGCAGTTCGTTCGATGACGACCGGCCTTTCGAGCGCGAACTCGCCGGCATCCAACGCTTCGAACCAATTTCCCGCAGTCACGAGAGTCAGCTCAACATCCTCCACGTCGGTCGCGCCGAGGATGGTTTCTACTACGTGATGGAACTGGCCGACGACATGAGTGGCGCGTTTGCTTCCGGAGGGACGAGCTCCGCGAGTCCCCAGCCTGCCTCCTCATCGCCATTGGGGACATTGGGGACTCATGGAACTCGTCCCTCCGAGTCACGCGCCGAGGCGATTAATCCCGACACTTACACGCCGCGCAATCTCCGCACCGAACTCCACCTGCGGGGTCGGCTGCCCGCGGCCGAATGTCTCCGACTCGGGCTCGCGCTCACCACCGCGCTCGAACACTTGCACAAACACGGCCTCGTGCATCGCGACATCAAGCCCTCAAACATCGTCTTCGTGAACGGCATCCCCAAGCTCGCGGACATCGGCCTGGTGGCCCGCGCGGAAGCCACGATCTCGTTCGTGGGAACGGAAGGCTTTCTGCCGCCCGAAGGCCCCGGCACCCGGCAGGCCGACATCTACAGCTTGGGCAAAGTACTTTACGAACTCAGCACCGGCCACGACCGCCACCAATTCCCGGAGTTGCCCACCAACATTGTCGAACTGCCCGACCGCGCCGAGCTGTCCGAGTTGAACGAAGTCCTGCTGAAAGCCTGTCATCGGGATCCCAAGGAGCGTTACCAGACCGCCGCCGAGATGCACGCCGACCTGGCGTTGCTGGAGAGCGGCCGCTCCGTGGTGCGGCTGCGGGGACTGGAGCGCCGGCTGCGATTTGTCCAGCGTGCCGGCGCAGTCGTCACTGTCATTGCTGCGCTGGCTGCCGGGCTTTATTTCTGGCAGGCGCGGCAGACAAAAATTGTCCGAGATCTCGCAGAGGAGAAAGATAAACTGACAGAGGAAAACCGCGCACGTCTCGTCCGGCTCGACATCGCGAACGGTGTCAGGCTAATGGACGGTGGTGACCTGAGCGGTTCGCGTATAAAATTCAGTGAAGCTGGCGGACCCAAGGGTGCACGCTTCCTGCCGGGGATCGACTTGAGCGGCTCTCTACTTTGGTTTTCGGACGCGTTGCCTCGCGTGGCTCACCTTCCACGCGAAACTGAGACCCATCGCATTCGGATCCAGTCCGTGCAGGCGGTGGTGCCGCGACTACTGCAGGTGGTGGCGCACGATGCCGAAGTCATGGCAGGAACATTTAGTCCTGATGGCCGCCGCATCGCCAGCGGGTCGAGTGACGGCGAACTCCGCGTCTGGAATGCGCAGACTGCACAGCCGGTGTTCCCACCGCTCCACCTGGGGAATCCTATCCTGAATGTGCACTTTAGCCGAGACGGACGGCGTCTCCTCGTGAGTTCCACAGATGGAATCGGCCGGAAGATCGTGAAAGGAGCCAGCGCGTTCGCGTTGGTGTTGGATGCGTCCACGGGCGTGCCGATCTTTGAGGGCATCACCAACGCCTGGAGGACGACTCACAGTAGAGACGACCTTTGGCTGGCGGTGGCCAGGTCAAACTTCACGGTTCAGGTGTTGGAAGCCTCCACCGGGCGATTGGTCGTCGAACTGGTTGGTCACACAAACGATATCACTTCACTTACTTTCAGCGCCGACAGCTCCCGGCTTTTGACCGCCAGCAGCGATCGCACAGCACGCATCTGGCGAATCACGTCAGGCGAACCCGAAGGTCCACCGCTTTGGCACGAAACAACAATTCTGCGCGCAACTATCAGTCCTGATGGTCGCCGCGTCGCCACCGGAACCCGACCTGTTGCAGGGGCGGTTGACGACCAGATCTGCATCTGGGATCCAGCAAGCGGAAAGCTCGTCGGAACACCACTGAAGGCACAGGAGAAGTTGTCAGCGCTCTGGTTTGATGATTCAGAAGAACCCCGTTTATTCACCTGCGATGGGCAGATGAAACTCCGAGTCTGGGACCCCCGTAAAACAAACCGAAACCCTGCCAGCGTTGCAGACGCGCAGCCCCGCGATCGGCGGATGGTCGTTCAGTCCGGATGGAACTCGACTCGCTATTGGCAGCTATGACCTCGACGCCTATATCTGGAGTCTCAAAACGGGGGAACTTTTGTTTCCGCCGCTTCGCCACAATGGCTTGGTCGAGGTTGTGGAGTTCAGCCCGGACGGCAATCGCCTCCTAACGACCAGCTACGATGGTACCGCGAGGGTTTGGGACCTTGTTTTGCTCGCAGACAAAGAGCCGTCGCTGAGACTGGAGTCTCCGATCTTCGGCGCCGCGTTGAGCGAAGATGGCAAGCAGATTCTCGCCGGGTCAAAAGATGGAACGATTCGGCGGATCAATCTGGCGACACTGCGCGAAGAACCGCCGTTGATGCCGGCGCTCGGCGACCGGAAACTGATACGAGCTCTCGCCTTCGATGGGTCCGGCCGTCAATGGGCCGCCGCGCTCGCTCCTTATGAGGGTAACGCCACTTCGTATTCAGTCGGTCTGTGGCGGCAGCACAATGATCAAATCAGTCGACTTGAACTTTCACACCCCCAAGCCGTGGCGATCCTCGCCTTCAATATGTCAGGATCGCGACTCGCAACGGTGGCCGACGACGTGAGCATCCGGGTGTGGAACACCTCTGAGGGCACTTTGTTGCATGAAATATATCTTCCCAACCGCGCTCCAAGGCTGGCCGGCGTTTCGCCCGATGGTCGAATGGTCGTTGTCTCGCTAGTGTAGTGTATCATAAATAGATAGACATATCTGATTTTCTATGCAAAATCGTTGTTGATGCCAAAATTCGCCAGCGCCGTGGTCCTTTCTGAGGCCGATCGAAACCAACTGGAGAGCTGGGTCCGCGCACAGTTTACA
>JANXWY010000255.1 GCA_025350905.1 Verrucomicrobiota bacterium | reverse complement strand
GATTACGCGGCCAACGGCGATCTGGAGTTTAATGCGGAAATGCTCAAAGCGTATCGCCTCGTTGTGAGCGTCGGGCACGACGAATACTGGTCCGCGCCCATGCGTGACCATCTGGAGCAGTTCATCGCCGCCGGCGGCAATGTGGCGTTTTTCAGTGGCAACACTTGTTGCTGGCAGGTGCGCAGCGAGGACGGCGGTCAGGCGCTGACTTGTTGGAAACAGAATTATCACTCCGACCCCATCTATGCCGCCCGCGAAAACAACGCGACCTTGTCTTCGCTCTGGAGCCATTACCTGGTGAAGCGACCGGAGAATCAACTCACCGGCGTTGGCTTTCTCTGGGGCGGCTATCACAAGAGTCATGGTCAACTTATGTTCGGGAGCGGTGCGTTCACAGTGCATCGACCAGAGCACTGGTTGTTCGCCGGCACCGGACTCAAGCGCGACGAGGAGTTCGGCGGCAAGGACACCATTGTCGGGTACGAATGCGACGGCTGCGAGTTGACGTGGAACGACGGCCTGCCCACACCCACCCACCGCGACGGCACGCCGGATACTTTTGAAGTGCTCGGCACGGCGCCGGCGCAATGGCATCCCGACGACTGCCAGTGGTATGACCAATGGGAGAACGGCCGCAAAGGCCACGCGGTGCTCGGGGTTTACACCCGCGGCGGCACAGTGTTTACGTGCGGCAGTACCGACTGGGCGCACGGCCTCCGCGGCGGCGATGTCATCGTGGATCGCATGACCCGCAACGTGCTGGAGAAATTGGGAAAATGAGAACCAGTAAACGCCAGTGGTCTTCGCTTATTTGAAGAATGAAATTCTCGCTGCTCTTCCCAACAAAAAAGTCTAACCTCTACCCGCTATGCTGACACGTTTACGAATCAAGAATTTCAAACGCTTCCCTGATGCTGATATCGAGTTGGGGCAATCGGTGGTTTTTATCGGCCAGAACAACTCCGGCAAGACCACAGCATTGCAAGCACTGGCGCTGTGGGATGTTGGGCTACGCAAATGGAACGAAGAATACAAAGGAAAGACGGTCCCCCCACAACGTCCCGGCGTCACCATCAACCGGCGGGATCTGGTCGCCATTCCCGTACCCGGCGCCAATTTGCTCTGGCGGAATCTTCATGTCCGCGATGTAAAAAAGCAAAACGGCAAACAACAAACGCAAAACATCCGTATTGACATTATTGTGGACGGCATCAAAGACGGCAAGGCTTGGACTTGCGGTTTGGAGTTTGATTACGCCAATGATGAATCGTTCTATTGCCGTCCGCTGCGTTTGAACAACGAGAAGGATTTGCTGCGTATGGAAGTTCCACCGGAAGCGGCCGAGACCTTGATCGCTTTTCTACCGCCCATGTCCGGCCTGACGGACCGGGAATTTCTTAAACAATCCGGTGAAATTGGGTTTCTCATTGGCCAGGGGGAAACAGCGCAAGTGCTCCGCAACCTTTGTTATCAGCTTTTCAGTCAGTCGGGAGGCCAAAACGCTTGGTTGGAGGTTTGCGCCCACATTAAGTCTCTTTTTGGCGTGCAACTGCAGCCGCCGAAACTGCTTGAGCGTTCTGAAATCACGATGGCCTATCAGGATTCGGAAGATTGCCTGCTGGATCTTTCTTCTGCTGGTCGGGGTTTGCAGCAAACCCTGCTCCTCCTCGCAAGGCTTTATGCAAACCCCAAGAGCGTGCTTTTGCTCGATGAGCCGGACGCGCATCTCGAAGTCCTCCGGCAGCGCCAAATTTATCAGCTTTTAACCGGCGTGGCGGCCAAACAAGGTTCCCAAATCATCGCCGCCAGCCATTCGGAAGTTGTCCTGAATGAAGCCGCCAACCGGGATGTGGTAATCGCCTTTGTCGGTCAGCCACATCGGATGGACGACCGCGGACAGCAGGTTCTCAAGGCGCTTACCGACATTGGTTTTGACCAGTATTATCAGGCGGAACTCAAGGGCTGGGCGCTTTACCTCGAAGGCTCAACCGATCTCGCCATACTCCAGGCGTTTGCCGAAACCCTCGACCATCCAGCCGCTGGCGTGTTGGAGCGCCCGTTCGTCCATTACCTCACTACCAATCTTCCGGGCCGGGCGCGCGAACATTTCTTTGGAATTCAAGAAGCAAAACCGGATTTGGTTGGCTTCGCTTTGTTCGACCGCATCGACAAGCCGCTGGTCAGCGGCACACCGCTTACGGAAACCATGTGGCAAAAGCGCGAAATCGAAAATTATCTCTGTCAGGAATCCGTTCTTCTCGCCTATGCCCGGCACGACCAGCCGGATGACTTGTTCGGCCGCGCAGAGTCCGAAAACCGCGAGCAAGTTATGCGCGCATGTATTCAGGAAATTGGTAGCGCACTTCGTACCCTGCGCCGAATTGAGCCTTGGTCGGCTGACATCAAAGCCACCGATGATTTTCTTGATCCGCTCTTTCAATTGTATTTTGACAAGCTGAAATTGCCGAACCTGCTTCGTAAAACTGATTACCATGTCCTTGCCCGGCTCTTGCCAAGAGAAAACATTGAACCAGAAATTATCGCCAAGTTGGATGGCATCGTCGCGGTGGCACAAAAGGCCCAGCCCAAGGAAACTTGAGTTGTTTCGCAAGCCTGCTACCCAGAATCCTGCTCATGCCTTCGCCCGCATGCAAACACTGAGTCGTTGTCTTTTGCTCGGCGCAGTGGTGCTGGGGCTCGGCGGGCAGGCAGCCGCACAACTCGCCACACCGGGCACGCTGCTCCACGACTTTGACCGCGATGGCATGAACGAGAGGTTGACCAGCTCGCGGGGCACGAACGAAATCGATCGCTGGCTGCCGGCAAGCAATACGTGGGTGAAAGCGGATTACGCCCTGCCTGCCGACGTGTGGCTCGTGGATGACAACGACCACGACGCCGGGCTTCGTTTCGTGGACCTGAACGGGGACGGTTTCGACGACGTCCTTTTCTCGAACCCAGAACGCTACGCAATCCATCTGTGGACGAAGACGGTGCGACCCGATCTCGGTTGGACGCGTGGGTGGTCGCAATTCATCCGCGCCGGGCCGCGCACCGGGGCCACCAATGAGCCGCCTTCGATCGTTGGCGCCGAGGTGCGGGTGGAGAATGGCGAACTGCTCATCACGCGACCGGCGAACGACGGGAAGCTCGCCACCGTCGAGCGGCGGTCCTTGAAGGAACTGATCGCGTTCGACATGCCGCCGCCGAAGTCGCCGGCGGAGGCGCTGACGTGCTTCCGCGTGCGGCCGGGATTTCGCGTCGAGTTGGTGGCCGCCGAGCCGCTGGTGATTGATCCGATCTCGTTTGATTGGGGCGCAGATGGACGGCTCTGGGTCGTGGAGATGCGGGATTATCCATTGGGCATGGATGGCAAAGGCAAACCCGGTGGCGTGGTGAAAGTGCTCGAGGACACGGACGGCGATGGTCGCTACGACAAAGCCACGACGTTCCTGGAAGGATTGGCCTTCCCTTCCAGCGTGATGCCGTGGCGCAAAGGCGCGCTCATCGCCGCCGCCCCGGACTTAATTTATGCGGAGGACACGGACGGCGATGGTCGGGCCGATGTGCGGCAGGTGTTGTTCACCGGTTTCAACCCCGGCAACCAGCAACACCGGTTCAACGGCTTTGAATGGGGCCTCGACGGTTGGATTTACGCGGCGAACGGGGACAGCGGCGGCACCGTGAAATCCCTCAAAACTGGCAAGATTATTTCCATCAGCGGCCGCGACATCCGCTTCCGGCCGGACACCGGCGAGATCGAGACGGTGTCGGCGGCGACGCAATTTGGGCGGCGGCGCGACGACTGGGGCAACTGGTTCGGGAACAACAACCCCACCTGGCTCTGGCACGTCACGCTGCCCGAACATTATCTGCGCCGGAATCCCCAGCTGGCCGTAAAACGAGTGCTGCACGTGCTGGCCAACTACGACGATTCGACCCGCGTCTTTCCCGCCAGCGCAGCGATGGTGCGACCGAACCAGCCGTGGTCGCTCAATCACGTCACGAGCGGTTGCAGTCCGTGTCCTTATCGTGACGATTGGTTCGGGCCGGAATTTGCGACGACGGTCTTCGCCAGCGAGCCGGTGCACAACGTCGTTCACCGGGAAGTGCTGGTGCCAGCCGGCGCCGGCTTCACCAGCCATCGCGCGGCAGGTGAGGAGCAGAGTGAATTTCTCGCGAGCACGGACAATTGGTTCCGGCCGGTGACGACCAAGACCGGGCCGGACGGCGCGCTTTACGTCGCCGACATGTATCGCTTCGTCATCGAGCATCCGGAATGGATTTCGCCGGAGATGCAGGCGCGGCTCGATTTGCGCGCCGGCGCCGACCGGGGGCGGATTTATCGCGTGGTGCCCGAGGGCAAAGCGCGGCGACCGATCCCGAATCTGGCTGCAAAAAATACCTCTGAACTGGTCGCGGCCATGGACAGCGTGAACGGCTGGCAGCGTGACACCGTGCAACGTTTGCTGGTCGAGCAAGCGGATGCTTCGGCGCTCGATGCGCTCGCCCAATTGCTGACCTTGACACATGCACCGCAGGTTCGTTTGCAAGCCCTCGCCACGCTCCGTGCGCTCGATGCGCGTTTTCCGGAAAGCATGATTGAAAGCCTCGGCCTGCGCCGTTCCCTCACTCCAATCAGAGTGGCGGCCGCCCTCGCCGACCCGCATCCCGCCGTCCGCTGCGAAGCGCTCCGACAAAGCGAAACCCTGGCCGGAAAAAGTGAGGCGGTGTTCACCGCAGTCGCGGCCTTGGCCCTGGACAGCGATGCTGCCGTCCGGCTACAGGTCGCCTTTTCGCTTGGGGCGTGGCCGCCGGAAAAAGCCGAACCGCTGCTCCGCCAACTAGCGGCACGGGATGACGCGGATGAATTGCTGCGCATCGCCATCATGTCGTCGCTGCCGCCGGAAAGCCCGCTGTTCGCCCAATTGAAATCCGACGCGCCCATCCCCAAACCCGCAGCCGCCAGCGTGGTGTTGACGCCCTCCTCTTCTGACCGCGCCCAAGTCATCGCCGGTTATGCCGGCGTCGAGGCGTTGCCGGGCGACGCGACCCGCGGGCAGCACCAATTCCTGCTGTTGTGCACCCCCTGTCATCGGTTGCGCGGGGAAGGGAATGAGGTGGGTCCGGACTTGGGCATGGTTGGGACCAAACCAGTCGCGTGGCTGCTTACCGCCATTCTCGATCCGAGCCAGGCCGTGGAGCCCCGCTACCGCGCGTGGACGATCACCCTGAAGTCCGGCGACGTGCTGGAAGGAATTGTTTCCGCGGAGACGGGGAACAACATAGTCCTCCGGCTCGCGGGGGGCGTTGAGCTCGCGGTGCTGCGGAGTGCCATCGCGTCCATGTCACCGTCGAAGCTGTCGCTCATGCCCACCGGGTTTGAATCCGCCTTAAAGCCGCAAGACCTGGCCGATCTGCTACGTTGGCTGAAAACACCCTGATCGCTGGCCGATTGGCAACTCCGGGAGGACGCCCCCCGCGTCACAGTATGGTCATGGTTGCCTAAACTTGAGGCAAACCCCGCCGGCGCGACGGATTTCCGTTGAAGTCAATCCTTCGCGTCCCTTCTGGGTGGGCCACGCCAGTCAGGGGTTTTCGCCGGCCGGCGGCGCCGGGGCACGTCGACTGCTCCCCGGGAGCGCATGACGCGCCGGAACCGGACCACGCTTGCAGTGTGGGCTGTCGTAGCAATGTTGCTGACGACCGCTGGGAACTTGCGCGCAGACGATGCGACAAACACTCAGTACCAACTGGAGTTATTGCAGGCGCAGAACGCCAAGCTCGATGCGCTCGTGCGGCAACAGCAGGCGGTGATCGAAAGTTTGAACCAACGGGTCGGTAATATCGAGGCCCAGGCCGTGCCCGCCGGGCTTCCGGGGGCGGTGCCCGGTGAACCCGCGGGTGGCCTGGCCACCAATCCCAGCGGCAATTTCAGCCCGGGCAAAGTGAATCTTTCGGGCGAAGGCAGTCTGGCTTTTTTTCATTCCGACACTGCCGGTGCGTATCCGAATTCCGAGTTTCGCGTGGATGAGGCCAGACTGTTCGTCGAGGCGCCGGTCTGGGGCGAGGTGTACTTCTTCAGTGAGTTGGTGCTGGCGGCCCGCGACAATGCCGGGCTCGGTCTCACCTTGGGCGAATTGTATCTCGATTTCGAAAATGTCTCGCAGCTCTGGGGCCGGGAACGGATGTTGAACGTGCGGGTCGGCCGCATGGACATTCCGTTTGGGGAGGAATATTTTCGGCGCGATTCGATTGACAACCCATTGATCTCGCATTCGCTCTCGGATTTGTGGGGCATTGACGAGGGCATCGAGCTTTACGGCGGGATGGGCAAGTTCAATTATGCTGTGGCCGTGCAAAATGGCGGCTTTTCCGGCACGCACGACTACGACTCCGATAAATCGGTGGCGGGCCGGCTATCCTATGATCCGACGCGCTGGCTGCACCTGAGCGCCAGCGGCATGCGGACGGGCAACCTCGACGCGGTGGACGACTTGTGGTCTGAGTTGTGGTTCGGCAACAACTGGATCGGGGCCATCGGTTCCGGGAACGCTACAAAGTTCAAAGCCAATGTGGTGGAGGGCGACGTCGTGATCCGGTTACCCCACGGCTATTTGCGGGCGTTCGGCGGTTACCTGCATTACGACGACAACGATCCGGTCGTCAACAACCAGCGCGATGTTTACTACTATACCGTAGAGCCGGTGTATGACTTGACCAGAAAACTTTATGCGGCGGCTCGGTTCAGCCAGGTCTTCGCCCCGGAGGGCTTCCGGATCCTCGGCAATGGCACCGCGTTCGCCCCGATGACGGACGCCATCTGGCAACTCAGCCTCGGCCTCGGTTACCGCTTCAGCCCCCAGTTGGTGCTCAAAGCAGAATACACTTTCACGCGGGGCCAGGAACTCGACGGCAGCCAGCGCGACCAGGAAGATTTCTTCGGCGCCGCCGCGGCCTTCAAATTCTAACGATGAAAATGCTTTGTTATTTCGCCTGGCTGATGGTTTTCCTAGTGGTGTCGGTGCGCGCCGGCACGATCACCGGCACAGTGCGCGCCGAAGGCAAGGCCGCGGTGACGGGCGAGGCGGGTGGCGGGGCCTACGACAGTCGGAAATTCAAGTTCGCGGAGCGCGTAAACTACGCCGAGCTCCGTGACTTCGTGGTGCATCTCGTCGGTCCGGTGGGCACAAATACCACGCCGACGGCAGCGCGGGTGCAAGTCATCTCGACCAAGAAAGTGGCCCAGCGCGGCGCGATGTTCTCGCCCCATGTGTTGCCCATCGTCGTCGGCACGACGGTGGAGTGGCCGAACTACGACGAAATTCTCCACAATGTTTTCTCCATGTCGGATTCGAACCCCTTCGATCTGGATTTATATAAAGCCCCGGAAGTGAGGCGCTGGACTTTTGACAAGCCTGGGCGCGTGGATGTGTTTTGCTCGATCCACACGGCGATGAGTTGCGTGGTGTTGGTGCTGGAGAATCCGTATTACGCCGCCGCTGACGAAAAGGGTCGCTACCTGATCGCCAACGTGCCTGCGGGCAAGTATCAACTCAAGGCGTGGCATGAGCGGTTGCCCGCCCAGGTGCAGGAAATCATCGTGCCGGAAAACGGCGAAGTGAAAGCTGACTTCACGCTGGGCATTAAAGGTCTGCCAAAGCTTTAGCCGCTGATTGCCGTGGAAAAACTTCGCTCTAAAATCATCGTAAGCTTCCGGGCCAAGGTGCTCCTCCCTGTGCTGGCCGTCATGGTGCTGCTGATGGCCGTAACGGTTTGGGTGGTCAATGCGCGCATCACCCGGCAGGTGGAAACGCAGGCCCAAAATACGCTCGCCACCGCCGATTCGGTTTTTTGGGAGCTCCAGACCATGCGCAGCAAGACCCGTCTCCTGCGCTTTCGCAGTCTCCCCAACGAACCGCGTTACAAGGCCGCGTTGCAAACGCTGCATCCCGAAACCGTGCGCGACCAACTGGCCACGGCGCTGGCCGAGCAGGACCTGGATTTCGTGCTCTTCACGCCGGACCGGGAGCCGTTGGCGCCGCGGGAGCCGCTGCTGCAAAAACGCGATCCGCTAAATCCACCGTCCGCGTTTGCCGCCGCCTGCGCCCCGGTGGTGACGTTTGCGTTACAGGGGGAGGAGAAAACCGACACCATCCGGGTCGGCGAAAAAATTTACGAGATCGTTTCCATTCCGGTCTTTGGCGTCGGTCATGCCTTGATCGGGGCCCTGACGGTGGGCGAAGAGGTGGGGCTGGCGGTGGCGCAGGAGTTTAGCCGGATGACGCGCGGACAGATCATGCTGCTGGGAGGCGGTCAAGTGGTGGCCTCCACGATGGATGCGACGGAGCCGGGGGTGGCCTTCGACCGTTTACTCCAAGAACTATCCGCCGGAGCGCACCCGAACGACGCCACGAATGGCGCCCGGAAGGTAGTTTTTGGCGGGGAGCGGTTTTTTTGTTCCAGTGGCCATTTTCCTTCCGTGAGCGGTGATGCCACGCTGGGCTATCTGTTGTTGAGTTCCTACGAACAGCCGCTGCAGGCGTTGCGCACCACGCAGCACCTCCTGCTCGCGGTCAGCCTGGTGGCAATCCTGCTCGGCTCGGCGGTGGTTTGGTTTCTCGTGCGCAAAGTGACCGAGCCCTTGCGCGAGCTGCGCGACAGCGCGGAAGCGGTCGGCCAGGGTGATTATACACGGCGCGTGGCGGTGCGGTCGCAGGATGAGTGTGGGGAACTGGCGCTCGTTTTCAACCAGATGACCGAGAACATCAAGAGTTCGCGCGAGCAATTGGAAACGACGGTCGAAACGCTCAAGGCCACCCAGGCCCAATTGATTCAAAGTGAAAAGCTCTCCGGCATCGGCGAATTCGTCGCCGGCGTGGCGCACGAATTGAACAATCCGCTCACCTCGGTCATGGGTTTTTCCGAACTGCTGGCCCAGGCTGACGGTAATCCGCAACAGAAGCGGCACCTCGACATGATTTTCAAAAGCGCGCAACGGTGTCAGAAAATCGTGCAGAGTCTCTTGAGCTTTGCGCGCCGCCACCAACCAGAGCGCAAGGTGGTTTGCATCAACCGGCTCGTCGAAGCCGTCGTGGAAATTCTCCACTACCAACTGCGGACCAACAACATTGAGGTCATCACCCAGCTCGACTCGCAACTTCCGATGGCCCTGGTGGATCCCCACCAGTTGCAGCAAGTATTTCTCAACCTCGTCAACAACGCGCGGCAGGCCATCGAGGCGCACCAGCCCAAAGGCTGGATCAAAATCACCACGGGCTCCAGCGGCGCGCAGGTGCGCGTGTCCTTCCAGGACAGCGGTCCCGGCATTGCGCCGGAAAATCTTTCAAAATTGTTCGACCCGTTCTTCACCACCAAGGAAGTGGGCAAGGGCACCGGTCTCGGCTTGAGTCTCTGTTATGGGATCATCAAAGAACACGGTGGCACCATTACGCCGTACAGCAAACCGGGCGAAGGCGCCCTCTTCGTCATTGATCTTCCCATCGCCCAGGGTGCAGCGCCAGTGGAGACCCCGCCCAAGTCGGCCCCCGAGGCGATCAACCCGCGCGCCGGCGTTGGCAAGAAGGTCCTCGTCATTGACGACGAGGAACCCATTTTGCACATGATGCGCGACGCCCTCACCGGTCAGGGCTACCAGGTGGACCTCGCGACCAATGGTGAAGCCGCCCTCCACCAGCTGCAGCATCGCTCCTACGACCTGGCGTTGTGCGACTGGAAAATGCCGGGCCTGAACGGTCAGCAGGTTTATGAGCGGGTACGCGCCAGCCACCCGAAACTGTCTGATCGGATGATTTTCATCACCGGCGACGTCATCAACGAACGGACCCAAAAATTTCTCCAGGAGCAGAACAAAGTTTGCCTGACGAAGCCCTTTTCACTCGGTGAATTTCGCACCGCCATCAACCAAGCCTTGACGCTTGGCTGAGCCCTGACCCGAGTTTTGGACGACGGTGGAGCTGGGAATCAGAATGGTCGAACGGCACCGGCCCGCCGCTCCAGGCGATTGAGCCACACGACGGAAGGTTCTTCGGACGAAATTCACCATGCCACTCCACGTTCCGTCGTCCCGTTGCCAGCCCGGCGTCATTTGCCCGGCTCTTGCCGCCGGATTTGCCGCGTGCCCTCAATGGGCTTCTCGTGCTCGGCGTCCGCTGCGGATGCGTGATCAGGAGGCGGACACAGAATTGAGAATGGACCGGCCTGTTCTGTTGTGCGGTTAGCCGTCACCTTGACTTCACCCGGCGCGTTCGGAACACTGCCCGCCTATGGCCGAGCCGAAAGAAAACCTCTTGATGGAGAAAATCGTGTCGCTGTGCAAGCGGCGCGGCTTCATTTACCAATCCTCCGAAATCTACGGCGGCATTAACGGTTTCTGGGATTACGGCCCGCTCGGCGCGGAACTCAAACGCAATGTCAAGGAGCTCTGGTGGCATAGTATGACCCGCCACCGCGACGACGTCGTCGGCCTCGAAGCCACCATCATCATGGCCCCGGAAATCTGGAAGGCCAGTGGTCATGTGGACACGTTTGCGGACCTGATGCGGGAATGCCCGCTGACCAAGAAGCGGGTGCGCGCCGATCAGGTCGAAGCCCAAAGCGGAATAGCCTACCAGTTTTCCGGCGCCAAAGACGGGCGGATCGTAAATGAACTCTTCAACCGCTTGATGGCGGAAGACGACCAAAATCCGGTGAAGCTGGTGGTCGGCGAGGTGTTGGCGCGCGTCAACGAACGCGAGCAGGCGTTGACCACGGCGGCCACGTTGCTCGAAGGCAACAAAGATTCAACCGGCCGGCCTTGGGCTCAGGAAGTGTTGAAGCAGCTTGCGGCGAGGAAACGATCCCAGGAATCATTTTCTTATCTCCTGCTGCCGGGTAAGCCGCCGGAAAGCGCCCGCAACGCCGCGCGCGAATTCTACGCCCAAGCGGGAATCCCGGAACCCATCTTGTTGGGCGAGGATGCTGAAATAATTGAGAAGTCCACCGACTTTCATCCGGAAAGCCATGTCCGGTTAAGCGCCCCACGCCCGTTCAACCTGATGTTCAAGTCGCACGCGGGACCGATTGAAAGCGAAGAAAACGTCGTCTATCTCCGCCCCGAAACCGCTCAGGCGATCTTCGCACAGTTCAAGAACGTGCTGGAAACGTCGCGGCAGAAAGTCCCCTTCGGCATTGCGCAAGTCGGCAAGGCGTTTCGCAATGAGGTGACCCCACGCAACTTCACCTTCCGCTCGCGCGAATTCGAGCAGATGGAACTTGAGTTTTTCATCAAACCGGACGAAGTGGTCGAAGCCATCGCGGGTTCGGTGGCCGCCCCACCAGGGATTCCCGGCGAGCCGCAACCGAATTGGGGCTGGCACGCCTGGCACCAATATTGGGTCGAGGAGCGCGTGCGCTTTTACGAAGGCATCGGTTTGGCCCGAAGCACTCTTGGCTTCCACATCCAAACCCCTGTGGAACTGGCGCATTATGCCCGCGCCTGCACCGATATTCTGTTCAAATTTCCTTTCAGCAAGCGGGACGAGCAGGGCAACGTGGCCGGGGATGAGTTGGAGGGAATCGCCGCCCGGAGCGATTTTGACTTGAGCCAGCACCAGCGTTTTTCCGGCAAGCCGATGGGCGTGTTTGACGACGAGTTGCGCGCCGCGTGGGCGAAGTTGCCGAAGGATAAGCAGGACGATCTCTGGCGGCGCTACTACGAAAACCGCAAAAATTATCTCCTGAAATCCGGCGTTGAAGCCGAGCCCGCCACCCAACAGGCGACGGACGATGCCAATGGCCTGGCGAAGGGCCAGTACGTGCCGCACGTCATCGAGCCGAGCGCGGGGGTGGATCGTTTGATTCTCGCGCTCATTGCCAATGCGTATTCCGAAACGACCAAGACGGACGACAAAGGCAAGCACGAGACAATTTACGTGATGCGGTTTCATCCGCGCGTCGCTCCGGTCAAGGCGGGCATTTTTCCACTGCTCAAGAACAAGCCGGAACTCGTGAAGAAGGCGCAAGCAGTCCGTGATTTGCTGCGCCCGTGGATGAATGTTTATTATGACGAAGCCGGCTCCATCGGCAAACGGTACGCGCGGCAGGACGAAGCCGGGACGCCGTTCTGTGTAACGATTGACTTCGACACCCTGGGGGAAAAACCGGAACTGCTCGATACGGTGACGCTGCGCCATCGCGACGACGGCCGACAGGAACGGCTGGCGATCGGCGAATTGCTGGAGTGGTTGCGCTCGCAGCTCCGTTAATTCGCGAATGAACCGTGACGATCCCAATGCCCGGCCTTCGGAGTCTGCAGGGGCGCTGCCGGCGGCCTCCGGGATGCTAGCCTCCCGGACCTTGACGATTTCGGCGCGCATCTCCTTCGGCATCATGGCGGGGCTCCTCGTGCTGATAGCGTGGTTGCATCTGGGCACCCTGGTGTTGACGGCGATGTTTGGCTACTTCGCGATGCACTTGCTGAGCTTCGGCCGGAGCAAGGCGCTCGGCGTGGTCCTCTACCTGGTCGCGGTGGTGGCGATCGCCGCCGGCTTGTTTTTCTTTTCCAAGCGGGCGTATAAAGCGTTGCCCGAAATCGCCGATACCACCATTCCCGCCGTGGTGAATTTCGCCGAGCGCCAGGGCATTGAACTGCCCTTCGCTGACTATGAAAGTTTCAAAACGCTGGCGCGCCAGGAGGTCGGAGAGCGGCTCACCAACGTCGGCGCCTCGGTGCGGGCGGCGACCTTGCAGCTTGCCATGCTGGTCATCGGCGTGGTCGTGGCGGTGAGCCTGTTCATCAACGCGAAGTGGGAGGTCGAGGAGGATCCGGACGCCGTGAAGAACAGCCTCTACGCGACGGTGGTCCGTGAGCTCATCCTTCGGTTCACGATGTTTTTTCAAAGCTTCGCGCGCGTGATCGGCGCGCAAATCATTATCTCCACCCTCAATACCGCGATGACGGCGGTTTTCCTGGTCTGGCATGGGTTCCAGCATACGAATGTGATCATCGTGCTGACCTTTCTCTGTGGGCTGCTGCCCATCGTCGGTAACTTGTTGAGCAATACGCTCATCCTCGGCGTGGCCTTTACGGTTTCCCCGGACTCCCCCCGGCTGGCCTTGATCGCGCTGGTCTTTCTCGTGGCAATCCACAAGCTGGAATATTTTCTCAACAGCAAAATCATCGGCGACCGTATCAAGAATCCAATGTGGCTGACCCTGATCGGGCTGGTCCTGGGCGAAAAGCTCATGGGTATCCCGGGCATGATCCTCGCCCCGGTCGTGCTGCATTACATCAAGGTGGAGGCCTCGCGCAACACGGCCGGGGATGAAGGGTTGGAAACGGTCAAGGCGCGCGCAATCCGATGACTCGGCGGAAGCGATGCCCGGAACAAATTTGATGACCAGCCAACCGATAATGCCCCCCAAACGCGCGCCGACGCTTTACGTTATTATCGCGATCAAATTGCTCAAAGGCAGCTTGTTCGTCACGCTCGCGTTCGTGGTCTACGCGCTTTCCGACAACAACCTGCCGACGGAGTACCAGCACCTGCTGCAATTTCTCCGGCTCAACCCGGAGAAACGTTTCTGGACCCAATTGGCGGTGCAAGTGGGACAATTGACCGAAGCCCGCGTGGTTTGGGTGGCCATCGGGACACTGGTTTATAGTTTGTTCTCGTTGGTCGAAGGCGTCGGACTCATTTTCCGCGTGAGTTGGGCGGGCTGGCTGGCGATTGGCGAATCCGCGTTCTTCATTCCCATCGAAGTGTTCGAACTGGTGCATCGCCCGTCGTGGATGGTCGCGAGCATTCTCGGCCTGAACGTCTTCATGGTCTGGTATCTGTTCGCGAACCGGGACCGTCTTTTCCGTCATCATCACTAACAGTGCCAAGCGGCCACTGCGCGCTTGAAATTTCAAAAGGTTGAGGGTCCAACCGCTGGTGGCATTGGCCTACTGCCAAGTGCGTGGGATAGACTACGTTTCGGCATCCACTTCCCTCTCCCCTTCGGAAGGGTCAGGGTGAGGGGTGGTGTGGGGGTGCGGAAAGTGGCGTTGGCCAATGGCCGTGAGGCGTTTCCCACCCCATCCCTCTCCCCCCTCCGCGGGGGAGCGGGAGAATCGCTCTGCGTCGCCGCAGGCTTGTTCCCAAGTATGACGCCCACTCCAAGGAATCAGCAGTAACTGCTCCTAGATACGGATTATCAACTCAAACGAGCGGCAGCTGCCACGGGGCGCGGTAGGGTCGGCGGACCCATTGGGCCACTTCGGCATCACCCACCACTTCCTGCTTTTTCGGATCCCAGTGGACCTTTTTGCCGGTCCGAATGGCGATGTTGCCGAGATGACAAACGGTGGCCGAGCGATGCCCGATCTCGACGTTGCAAATCGGGTCCCGGCGAGTCTTGATGCAATCGAGCCAGTTTTGGTGGTGATCCGTGCTGGCGTAGAGGCGGACCGACCGGTCGTCCAGCGGATGGGTGAGGATTTCCTCGGGCGTGGATTCGACGTTGCCGCGACTGACAAAGATGGTGCCGCGTTCGCCTTCGAAGGTCGTGCCCCCTGGATATTTGTCGGTGCCGCCACTGCACAGTAAGACGGTGCCGTTGGCATATTTGTAAGTGACGTCAAAGGTCTGCGGGGTTTCGTAGTATTTTTCGGCGTTGTAAACGGCGGTGCCTTCGATTTCCACCGGACCGCTCGCGTCCATGCCCAATCCCCATTGGGCGATGTCCAGGTGATGCGCGCCAAAGTTGGTCATCTGGCCGCCGGAGTAATCCCAGAAAAAGCGGAACAGATAGAAAACATGATTCTGGTTATAGGGCCGCTGCGGCGCCGGGCCGAGCCACCGCTCGTAATCCAGTCCCGCCGGCGGAGCGCTGTCGGGAATCACCGGCGGCTTCGCCCGCTCCAAATAATTCACGGCCGGCAGCCCCACCTTCACGGTCTTTATTTTGCCAATGCGACCCGAACGAACATATTCGCAACCTTTGAGAAACTTGGCATCGGAGCGCTGTTGGCTGCCGGTCTGGAAGACCCGCTGGGTGCGGCGCACCGTCTCCACGAGCACGCGACCTTCGTCAATGAACAGCGTCAGTGGCTTTTCACAATAGACATCCTTCCCCGCCTCGCAGGCGTGCAGGGCGGGCAAGGTATGCCAGTGATCGGGCGTACTGATGAGCACCGCGTCAATGGACTTGTCTTCGAGCAGCTTGCGGTAGTCACCGAAGACCGCGCAGGGCTGGCCATTGGTTTTCGTGACCAGCGCTTGGGCGGTTTGCGCGCGCGCCTGGTCCACGTCGCAAACGGCGACGGCGTTCTTCATCAACGCCTGCAGATTGCTGGTGCCCTGCCCGCCGACGCCGATAAAACCGACCCGGATGAACTCGCTGGGATTCTGGCCCGTGGCGGCCTTGGTGCGATTCAGAAAAATATTTGGACCCGCCACGCCGAGCCCGGCGAGGACGGTGACATTGCGGGCGGTGCGAAGAAAATCGCGCCGCGAAACTGCCGTGGGTTTTGTCCGGGGATGAGTTTGATTCGTTTTCATAATTTTTGGGTTCCAATCTTCAAGCTAACTGCGGGACTACAAAGCCCGGGCGATACTCGCGCTGGAGATACTTATTCGCCTCTGGGTCAGTGAAGCGTTTGGCCACGGCGGGTTTTTTGAAAAATTTACGGCGGCTAGATTGCATAATCATTTTTTCCGAGCAGGGATAATTACAGTCGCCGTTCAATTCTTGGAAAGCTGGCGCACTTGGATGTTGTGGTAGCGGAGGACGGTTTCGTTCATATCATTGAACGCGCCGAGACCGAGATATATTTCATTCGTAGAGAAGAACCGGTTCTCCGGCGGCTTGGCGCCCTGCAACATCGGTTGACCGTTCACTGACGCGCTAATCCGGCCCGGCTGGAAATGCAAATAAAAGGCATTGGTGTCCGCGTTGAGTTTGGCCGGGTTGTAAACCTGCCGCTTACTCCAACCGACGGCGAAGGCCGCCAGATCGCCTTCGTCCTCGTTTCGCTTGACTCGAAAAGCATCCCAGCCTGAGGAGTTGGGGTCGGGCAGGCCAATAACGAGACCGCCCTGAAAAGCCTGGGTCGAACTGCGCACGATTTCCAGTTCGCCCTTTACTTCAAAGTCTTTACCCATCCGTACCCGGGAAAAAATCATGTGCCCGGCGTTGCCGGATTGCACTTCCAGGGCGCCATCCGCGCGGCGCTGCCACTGGCCTTGTTCGACGCACCAACCGAGCAATTGATTTTCCTGCGGCAGAAAATCCACCCACTCGCCGGTCTGCAAGCCCCGCTCGATTTCCAGCGTCGTCAAGCGATCTTGGATGAACGCCCGGGTTCGCTCATCTACACCCGTGGCTGTTTTCATGGCCGCGTAAAGTCGCAGGGCAGCGGTGATGTCTCCGCGATTACGGGTGGCCTCGGCTTTGGTGATTTCCGGACCGAGCGCTCCGGTACGGGCGGCGACTTCCAAACTCATGATGGATAAATCCGTGCCCCAACCTGAAAGATTCCATCGCCGGGGACTCCAATCGAGTGCAGTCAACTGGGCTTGTGCCACGTCGTATTTTTGCGCCAGACAGGCGATCGCGGCGTAAGTGCTGCGCCAGCCCGTTTGCGCCTCGGCCGGTGAAGCTTCGGCAATATATCCCTCGTACATTCCTTGCAAGTGCGGCCAGACGTCCGGGCGCCCATAGATGTGCCGACCGCGCGGCAAGGCCAGTTCGGACTCCAAGTCGGAAATCACATCGAACAAAATGCGCGGTACGTCCGTGTCAAACCGCCGGGTATTGGCGGCGGTGACGCCGAAGGCCAGCATCGCTTCAGGGTTGCCATACCAACGCGGACGCAAGCCCCATCGAAAATCCGACCAGGCTTGGCGGTAATCAATTTGCACCGCCACGGCGCGATCAAACCACGTGCGCATCTCCTCAATGCCCGAGTCGCCCAACGAAACGTAGATCATCCGGTCGGCGGCCAGCGGCAGTTCGGGATGCAATTGCCAAGCCGCCGTGAAATGTTGGCGCGCTTGCGCGAGATGCTGGGCATACCCTGCCCAGCCTTTTTCGGTCACGCTATCCACAAAACCATTCCCGCGCGCTTTCCAGGCGGCCTTGGTTTCCCGTTCCCCATCCAACACCAGCGCGAGCCACTTAAATGAATCTCCCGCGGCGCCAGCAATCGGACCGAGCGCCGCCGCGTTCCGATCAAAATAAGCACGCCCCCAACCCAGGATCAGGATGTCGGCGATTTCCTCCTGGTCGGCCGGCAACACACTGCCGTCCGCCAGCGCTTCCTTGAAGCGTTGCGTCGCCGCCGCATCCAACACCGGCAGGCGATCTGATTTATCCGCGATCAGTTTATCGGCGAGCGAAACGGTGGCATAAAATTTTGGATAAGCTCGATACTTCGATTGCTCAAAACCGCTCACCGCCCGTTCCCATCTCCGGATGGCTTCGTGGAGTTCCACTGCATGAATGGCCGTCACCATCAGCACCAGCGGGTCGGTGACGGCAGGATTGGCCGCCAGCTTGTCGCTTAACTCGGCCAGTGACGGGGCATTGGTATTTTCGTTGACCGGGCCGTAGTTCGCGCTGATCCAGGATTCAATGAGTTGCAGCGATTCGGCGTCCACCGCTGGATCGCGCCGCCCGAAATTTTTGTATCCGTCCAAATACTGACGAACGCGGAATTCCCTTCGTTTCTTCGACACGTCGGCGGCGCTCAAAGTATTTGTATTCCATACGACCGGCTGGCTGGCCAGGGCGACCACGGCGGATTCGCTCGCCTGCTCGGGCTCAGCGTCGGGCTTCCCCAAGTTCCGCGTCAGCTCTTTGATGCCCGGTCGCGCCCGTTTCGCGATTTTCAGGACCGTTACCCCCACCAACGCCGCCCCAGTAAGCAGCACCAGACCGGCGGCCGCGATCGCGACGATCACTCCCGTGTTCTTTTTGCGCTTGGTGGGCGGAATCGGGGGCGGACTCGGCGTCAGCGGGTCCGAAGCCCGCGGCTGCAAAACGGCATCCAGTAGTTGCCAGTTGGCCAAACCGGGACTCCAGACGTACTCCAGCCCGGTTAGTTCGCCCGCTTGGCGGCGGCGCCGTAATTCTTCCAACGGGAATACACCGAGTTCCTGCCCGTGCGCAGAGCGCAGATGATAATTCATAGGAGAAGTTCAAACCACCGTGACGGCACCGCGCCGCCGCCGCAAGCTTTGATTGTTGTCCCATTTCACAGCCCCGCCACTCCGCCCGCGACCGGCGGATTTGAAATGAGATTATCCCTGGCCATCGAAAGCCGTTGGCAGCCAGCGTCACCTCGCCGGAACTATTCAAGCCCCGTCCAAGATTTCGGCTCCGGTCACCCGGCATCCCATTGTGGTCCTGATCCTCCGTCGCTGGTGGCTGTCCGCCCGTCCAGTCGTCAGCCGATAACTGTGTTAAGCAGCCTGGGGGGACGGAACAGGGAAGAAACGGAACATTCCAGGTACGGGAAGTTCAATCCTGTACGCGGCTGCGGCCTACGAATTATTTCCGTGGGAAATAAATGATAAGTCTTGACACTGGTTGCCCCGCCTCCATGTTCCCCCTTAATAAGCCTAAACCCGTTCAACAACAAATTTATGAAAACCATGACCTCTTTGCTGCACCGCGCATCCTGCGGGATAATAATTGGCCTCGTCGTCGCCAACGGTGCGCATGCCCAAGTAAGCACGATCAATTCAGCGGTCGTAAATCCGCGGGCATTCAATGACATCCCCGGCGCCACGCTCACCACCGTCGCCACCTATCCTTCGGTCATTTCCTTTAACGAGCAAAACGTAAGTCAGGCCGGCGGCTTCGCCAACCGGGATAGATGGAGCTTCTCCAACAATGGGGGCACCAGCGCCTATGCCTTCGCGAATAATGACTACTTCCAAGTTTCCATGAGCTTGACGTTGACCGGCAGCCCAATTTCTCCGCGCAAGGAAGCCGGCTTTCTGCTCAGCACCATCGGGGGCGACGGCCAGTTTATTGTGAACACGGATGGCCATGAGATCGTCGCTTTCGGCGGACCTTTGCCCTTTTACGCCTTCCCGTCGACCTTCAATTCCGGCGATACGATCACGTTGGGCATGAACTATTTCATGGATACCGCCACCGGATTGCGCTCGATCGTCTATTCCGCCAATGGCGTGAATAGCCCGACCCTAGCGCTGAGCAATCTCGAACAGGGAATCATTGACGGTAGTTCGCTTGGGGGCTATTTCCAGATCGTAAACGACCCCAACAACCCCCTCAACTCCGGGTCGGCGGCCTTCGGAAGCATCAGCATTGTTCCCGAGCCCTCAGTGTTCGCTCTCCTGAGCCTGGGCATCCTGCCGCTGGGATTTGCGTTACGCCGCCGCCGCGCCACCTCCCGCTGAGGTGGCATTACCGTTGCGCTGTGGGTCATTCCATCAGTGGCAAAGGTCGAACCAATTCGCGCCCCTCCTCGGGGCGCTTTTTTATTTCTGCGACCCGTTTGGTTGATCCACGCTTTTCTCTCCTTGCTTCCCGGTGAGGCGAGTGTCGTTGTGTTTCTACGCTGGTGGATGGGATGCACACCCGAGGAGCCGCCCAATTTTTCGTGGGCCGGCTACAACATTCGGTAAGCGCTTGCGGACGTACCGCAGGAGCGACACAGGCGCGGGTTGCCCACGTCCCCACCTCACTCGGCAGCGATTGCTGAAGTACGGAACGGGAACCGACTTCAGACTCTTGCTACGGAAAACCGAACTGGAATACGCGGTAGAACCTTTGGGGGACGGCAAACGGCAGGGCGGCTGAGTCGGGCGGTCCCCCATCGGTCCAGCTGGTGGCCGGACCGGGTGCGATCAATTCGCCCGTTGGCGAGGCGCTCCAAGTGTCAAGGTTTGGCGAATATTCCACCTGATAAGTGCGGCCCGCTTGGGAGTCCCAACCCAGGTTGAAGGCGACCTGGTTGGTCTGAATTTGTAATCCGGGTGTCATGAAGGTCAGCGGGACAAAGCCCGCCCGTTGCAAGCCACGTTGAACCTCCTCATTCCGCATGAAACGCCGCCAGACGCGTTGCGTGCGATAATTCTCGATCATGATGACGATCGGGCCTTGATCGATTCCCAGCTCATCAGAGGCATACCATTGCTGGCCCAAATTAACCGCGTCGCGAAAGCCATAGGCGGTCCAAATATTCTTCCGGAAACCGTAGAATTGGCGCAAGGCCGGCAAAGCGTATTCGGGTGCAAAGGCCATCGATCCACCAGCCGCGGTGGGAGCAATTGTCCCATCATCATTTTCAGCCGGCGGGGCCCCGCGCGCGGCGTAGCCGGTGGGCCCGTCACAGGCGGTCAAACCCCAGACATTGCTGCCATAGCCCACGCGACCCATCGGGTTGGCCATACAATAAGCCCGCTGGGCCAACGTCGCCCGCCGCGAATTCTGGAAATAGGTGCTGTTGTGGCTGTTCATGTAGGCATCCGCCGAATGACGAAAGTCGATCCAGCAATGAGAGTATTGGTGCCCGAACAAGGGAGGGAACGGGACAAAAGCTTGCCCGTAATTTGTGGTCCAAGAATACCCGCTGGTCCAACGGCTCCAGGCCGACGCGGGCAAGGGATTCGTCGCGGCGCCCAAGCCGAGGCAGTAGATCAGCATTCCCTCGTTATAGCCGATCCAATTATTTGGGATAAAACTCCCGGGCGGGTTCCAGCCCATGGATACCATATCTGTCCCTTGGGCCATCCAGTTCCAGTCCACGCGGTTAAATATCCCGTCCGCCATCGCTCGAATGGTTGCTTCCTCGGCGTTTGCACCATCGAAATATTGTTTGGCGTAGAGAATCCCCGCCAGCAGCAACGTCGTATCAATGGACGACAGTTCGGAGCCAGGCGAGCGCACGGCGGGGTTCATATCCAGAAAATGATAGAACCAACCCTTGTACCCGATGGTTCCTGAAATATTGGTGCCTTGCGGCCCTTGCAGATAGGTGTTCAAGGTGGTCAGCACCCGCGCGGCGCCCTGGGTTCGTGAGATCCAACCATGGTCAATCCCAATCCCGATGGTGGTCAGCCCAAACCCCACCGCCGCCGTGCTGCACGGTGACCCGGTCGCGCTTCGATCCGGAACCAGGCCGTTGCTCGGATTGGCCAGGTACCAAAAATAATCGAAGCTGCACTGTTGGACGTATTCCAGGAATTCGTCATCGCTCGCAAAGGCCTGCGGCACGGCGGCGAGCGTTGCCGAAGCGACACTTTCCTGGGCGGTCGTAGTCACCGCGGTAACCTGGTAGAAGTTTGTTTGCCCATTGACGACGCCCACACTGAGATCACAGAAGCCCTGCGAGGTACTCAGGGTCGGACTCTGCGCGACGAATGGGCCGCCGCTGCTTGCCGAACGGTAAACACGATAGCCCGAAAGGTTGGATTCACTATTCCGATCCCAATGCAACACGATGCTGCGATCACCGGTTCGACTCACCAACCCGGTTGGGGCTTCGATGGCGACTGCGGTACGAAAAGTGAACGCCAGTAGGAGAAACTGGAAGGCAAGCGTGCGTTTCATGTCCGATCAGAATTGAACTGATTTTAAGCTTTCATTACCCGACTCGCGAGTTTATTGGCCGTGGGCAGTCCCCATCCGCTGGTAACCAATTCACTCCCCGCATCCGCTGCTAGGGCGCGCCGACCTTGTAAAATCTTCCCGCTGCGGTCGCGAGGTCGTTCACCGATTTAACCGTTCCGTCACCGATCACACTGGTTAGCAGGGCCCAATTGCCAGTCGTTAAATTATCCCCGTAATATACCCGGTAGATCACGCCCGATTGGGTCGGAAAGGAGATGACGAGATTGTTGCCCGAGCGGGCAGCCGTCAAAGGGATGCCAGTTGCTGGCACCAGCATGAAATAATTTGGGTTGCTGTTGCCCGTGGTGGCGATGCGCAGCGTACCGAGACCATTCAACTTTATTACGACCGGCGCTACTAGTCCTTCATCCGTCAATGGCACCCAATCATAGATGCTGTATCCGAGCCCGACGGCCCCCCAGCGACCGAGACGCTTGGTCGATTGCCCGGTCGTCCCCGCTCCGCTGATGACCTGGTCCAAATACATCGAGTAGCCGTTGAGGCCGGAAAAACGCCCATACACATAGAAGTTGCCCGTCGGATAGACCCTCGTGTAATTGGCCCAATCGCCGTTGCCAAACCAAGTCAGGTCATAATCAATCGCTCCCACATTTAGGAAAACATCGCGCAGTGTGTCTTTGGTCAGGTCCTCGGGAACGCCGCCGCCGGGGGCCCGATACTTGAACTCTTCCGGGGTGAAAGGGCTATGTTGGAAGTCAATGTTGGTGGTGGCCCCCAATCCTGAATACGCGGCGGGTTCCCAAATTCCAACGTACTGTCCACCATCATAGTCGAAATCCTCCGCCTCAACCATGTAGTTGCCCTGGGTGAATGTATCGAAGTGGTTCGTTACGCCGATGCCGTGGCCGAGGGAATTGGTCACGGTAATAATTGCCGTGTGCATCGCATTGGGCATCAATCCGGGATAAACCACGTTCTTGGTCGAAGCCGAGCCGGTAATAGCCAGACCCGCGGAAACGTCTCGGCCGTCCAGGTTCACTTTGATCCCGCTCGGAGGAAAGGTGGCCCCCGTCGTGGCCACGGTAAAGCTTAGGGCGTTGGTGGGCTCGAACGGGCGCGCGCCACTCGGATACAGGTTGCTCAACTGGGGCAAATCCACCTGGGCGGCGACGAGCATGAAAAAGCCCGGTAAGAGGTTGCCGCCACTAGTCACGCGCAAGGTGTCCTTGCCGTTGAGGATCACGTTCGCCAGGAAGCCATTGGTGTCCTTGAGATAGACGTTTTCAAAAGTGCTCCACCCGCGTCCGCTGGCAATCGTGAAGGCGCCTAAATCCGTGGTGCTCGTGTCGGGGTTCACCTTGCTCAACGTCAGCGTCCCAGCAAGCCCGACATCGGTGGCGAGGCGCGCGATCACCCAATTGGTGCTGTTCGGCCAGTCGCGGGTGTAGTTCACCCACTCGCTGGAGTTGAACGGATCGATTCGGTAATCGAGCCTGCCCGCCACAAACAGGTTCTTGCGCAAATAGTCGCCCGAGACCGAGGTCGCCATCGGATCCGCCGGGCGATATTGGTGGCTGCCACCGCCATTCAGGTTGTGCTCATCGACCCCTTCCACGCCCACTTTTCCGAAGTAGCAATTCGGATTGCCACTGGCGCTGCAAAGCTCCGGAGTGTTGAGGTAAATTCCGCTGTCAAAATCAAAGTCTTCGGCCTCCCACAGGTACGTGATCGGCTCAATTCCGACCCAGGTGGTTTCGAAATAAGTGCTCGCCGCGGCGGTGAAGTTAAAGCTGTCCGTCACTTTAATGGATGCCGTGTAGGTCAAGTTGGAGTGGAGTCCATAATAGGCCACGCTTTTGTTCGACGCGGTCCCGCTGATCGCCAGGCTGCTTGAAACATCCACTCCGTTCACCACCAGTTGAATGCCGCTGTTGTTGATCGTAAATCCGCTCGGCGAACTGACGTTGAAGGTGATGCCATCACCGGGGATGACGAAGATCATGTTGAGCGGAAAAAGGCTGCTGATGACCGGTGGAATCGGCCCGCTGATTTGATCCAAGCTGGCATCGTCAAAATTTGCGGAGCCGCCTTGGGTGCCGGCCTGGCTATACGCATAGCGGTAACGAACGGTAGTCGTTCCAATGGGGGCAACGATTTGACTGACGGTACCGGTCGCGGCGTACGTTGGATAACTCAGGTCGCCCGGCGGCAGGGGAGCGGAAATATCACATGCCTGTGTTACCGGGTATTGCAGCCAGGTGTCCGTTCCCGCAGCTGCGTTAAAATTGTCCGACTTGTACAGCGCGAGCAGGTTGCTGCTGGATCCTAAGAAAGAAACTTCCAGCCACGTCGTGCAATCTGTCCCCAACGTATCGTTGCTCTTGGTGTACATCCAACCGGTGGCCTGGTAAACCGAACCGGGCGCGCTGCTGAAACTCTGGGATAAACCGGCCACATTGGTTTGGCCCGCGGCATAAGCCGCGCCCCATTGTTTCCATCCAACCGATCCCGAATGCGCTGGCGCTTCAACCCAATAATTGCCCCCGAGTTGGGCGTTGGTGGGTGCAAAACGAGTCCAACCTACGGGGACGACGTGACCGCTGCTGCTCTCGAATCCGGGGTTAACCAGCAGATTGGCGGCCCCAGTCGAGCTGGCAGCCAGTATCCAAGCTGCGGCCATGACGAAATAGGTAATGGTTAGGGACCGGAATCTCAGGTTCGTATTTTGGATCCGAGAATGCGGCGAGTGGCTTGGTGCGGAGTTCATCAACGTTTGTTTTTTTGACTTCCCCGGTGCCTTTTACACGAAAGGAAGTTCGAAGCACTATTACCCGCAAGTCCGCGTTGTCAATGTAAACATCCCACGCCTATCCCGGCACCTTCCCCGTCTACAAACTTCCGGCCGGAGAACTCTTCCCCGGGCCGGCCTTTTTCCAACTGACGTGAATTATTCCGGCGGCGGGCCAGCTTGAGGCGGAGCAGGACGCACCATCAGCTCGCAATTCTGTCGCGCCAACTCTTGAGCTGCCTAACCTGGTTCATGCTGCGCTCGATTTGCCGTCCGCGGGTCGCCTCCCTCACCGGCGGAATCGCTCAATGTAGCAACCACTCAAGGCAGCGTTGACACGAGCCGCCACCTCACGTCAACTTTGTGCGCCCCGGCATGAACGACTCAATTCACGAAATTGTCGCGCACTTTCCCTTGAGGGATGTGCCTCAGCATCATCGCCGACCCACACGGCACCACGAAATCCTGTGCCGGCCATGGTATCGCCAACAGTTGTTGGCCACTGAGGTGGCCAAAATTCGAAAGGCGGGCCGTCGAATCCGGCCAGCCTTCGCCTTCGGTGGTGTCATTGGACGGGACGGTAGCCAGAACCACAGGTTTCCGTCGTTGCGACAGCACGCCCTTCGAATAAAATCACCTGGGCATGCCCACCCCGGGTTGACGCTGTGGCGCGTAGCGCATCTCGCGTCTTTCAGATCCCTGCTGCTGATCGCACTGATTTGCAGTGGCAGCTGGCCGTGCTTCGCCCAGTTTGCCGGGCAAAAGACTTACTGCAATCCGGTCGACATCAACTATCAATACAACTTCGAACAGAAAGCCCGCGGCATCTCCTACCGTGCCGGCGCTGATCCCGTGATCGTGAATCACAAGAGCGAATATTTTTTATTCGTCACGATCTCTGGCGGTTGGTGGCACTCGAAGGATCTCGTCAACTGGCGGTTCATCAAACCCGATGTGGCCCCGCATCAATGGCCCAAGGAGGACATGTGCGCCCCGGCCGCGATCTCCGTCGGCGGCAAACTCTATCTTTTTCAATCCACCTTTGACCAACGCCCGATCTGGATGACAACGACGCCCGAAACCGGCCGGCTCGAGTATTTCAATCCCCTGCTCCCGCTGCTGCCGGGAGCGGCGGGGCCCTGGGACCCGGCGTTGTTCCATGATGATGATACCGACCGCTGGTTCATGTATTTCGGGTCCTCGAATCTCTACCCGATTTACGGAATCGAACTCGACTATACGAATCGCCTCACGTACCGCGGCACCGCCGGCGAACTTTTCAAGCTGCATCCCGAGCTCCACGGGTGGGAACGCTTTGGCCCCAACCACACCAGCACGATTACGCCGTTCATGGAAGGTGCCTGGATGACAAAGCACCACGGAAAATACTACCTCCAATACGCCGCGCCCGGCACCGAATACAACGTCTATGCCAACGGCACCTATGTCGGCGACGGTCCGCTCGGACCATTCACCTACGCAGCGAACAATCCCATCTCGTACAAACCCGGTGGGTTCGTCACTGGTGCCGGACATGGCAACACCTTTCAGGACAACTATGGGAACTATTGGAACACCGGCACGCCGTGGTGGGCCGTGAATTTCGATTTCGAGCGGCGCATCGCGATGTTTCCTGCGGCCTTCGACCCAGATGGGCTGCTGTTCGCCGACACGCGCTTCGGCGATTTTCCTCACTTTTTGCCGACCCGGAAGTGGCAGAACAAGGATGAGCTTTTCACCGGCTGGATGTTGTTGTCCTACCGCAAACCGGTCACGGCTTCCTCGTATCGCGACGTTTATGCCGCCGCGAACGTGACGGACGAAAACCCGCGCACCTTCTGGGTTGCGAACTCGAACCAACCTGGCGAATGGCTCTCGCTCGATTTGGGCGGCCCCTGCGAAGTGCGCGCCGTGCAAGTGAACTTCACCGATTACAAGTCCGGCCTGTACGCGAGTGATGCCTCGGTCTACACGCAGTTCAAGTTGTACCATTCGCTCGACGGCACCAATTGGAGCGTGCTGGTCGACTTGACGAAGGAGAAGCGGGATCGGCCCAATGCCTACCTCGAGCTGCCGGCGCCGGTCCGAACGCGACACATCAAGTATGAGCATGCCTACGTAGCCGCACCCAATCTCGCGATCAGCGATATTCGTGTCTTCGGGCATGGGGGCGGTGAGTCGCCGCGAGCGCCGGAGAACTTCCACGTCCGCCGCGATGGCAATGATCCACGCAACGCCTTCATCACTTGGGACGAAGTCCCGGGCGCCGTCGGCTACAACATTCTATGGGGCATCCAAGCCACCAAGCTTTACCAGACCTACCAGGTATTTGCCGACCAGCGAACCGCCCTCGAACTCCGTGCGTTGACCGTCGACGAGGACTACAGCTTTGCCATCGAGGCGTTCAATGAGAACGGTGTGTCGCCAGCAGGTCAACCGGTGAACCTCAAAGTGGAGCGGTAGTCCCGTGGCCGTAGACAGCGTTGACACACTGCGTTGGCTCCCGTCAAATCTGGGCGCTCTATTATGACAGCCTCCATTCGCGAATTCGTTGGGCAGCTCCCTATCGTGGATGTGCATGAGCATCATCTCCCCGAGATCATCCTTCAGCGCGAGGTCAACCTGGTGCAACTTTTCCAGCAAAGTTACGCCGGCTGGGCCCGCGCCCGGCCGTATTGCCTGCCCTCCGAGTCCCGCGCGGTCGACCCGATGCTCACAGCCGCCGGGCCGACGAGCTGGGAGGCGCTCGCGCCGTTTCTGGATCAGAGTGGCGCCAATGCTTTCGTCCGGAATCTCGTTCGTGCCGTCGTCGAACTGCATGGCAGCGGCGCGCCAGAAATTACGCGCGACAACTGGCAGACGCTCGATGCTGCGGTGCGGGCGGCCCATCGCCGGCCGGAGTGGCGGCACGAAATCTTGAACCGCGCGCGCCTCACGACGGTCATCACCGACGCCTACAACGATCCGCTGCTCGATCCCCGGCCCGCGCTCGGAGCGAACTACCGTTCGGTCATGCGCATCAACTCGCTTGCGCTCGGCTGGCATCCCCAAGCGCGCGATCACAATGGCAACCGGGCACACGAGTTGTTAGCGCGAGTCGGACTCGGTGCGAGTTCGTTCGATGAATATCTTGCCGCGCTCGAAAAACTGGTGGCTGGCATGCCCGCGCGCGGTCAGGTCGCCCTCAAGAACGCGCTCGCCTATGACCGTGACGTGAATTTCGACGACCCCGATGAACGGCGAGCCCGCGCGGCCTGGGGTCAAGTCGCCCCGCCGCCGGCGGAACGGAAGGCGTTCGGTGATTTCATCGTGGATCATCTCTGCCGAATCGCCGCCGCGCACGATCTGCCCGTGCAAATGCATCTTGGGACCGGGCTCCTGCGCGGATCGCACCCGCTCGGCGTCGCCGGATTGATTGAACGACACCCGCGCACCCGCTTCCTGCTGATGCACCTGGCCTATCCGTGGAGCCGCGACCTGCTCGGGATGGCGTTTGTCTATCGCAACATCTGGCTGGATTTGACGTGGTCGTTTCTGCTGAGTCCATCCCACTTCAAACTGGCGCTGCACGAAGCGATTGAAGTGTTGCCGGACGAAACCCGCCTGATGTTGGGCGGCGACAACTGGCACGTTGAAGAAACCTACGGCGCGATGCAAACGGCGCGGCGCCTGATTGCGGAAGTGCTGGAGGAAAAACTCGCCGGCGGATATTTCAGTGACGCCACGGCTGAGCGGCTCGCGCGACGAATGCTACAGGATAATGCCCGCAAGTTTTTCCGATTGGAATGACGGCAGTTTGCTGAGCCCGCGGTAACGAGGCGCAAACCCAACCAGGATTTTATACCACTGAAGCTGCTCCCAAGGGTGGTGGCGAGGAGCGGATCAAACGGGATTTTGGTTTTTTGCGACGCCAGACTTTGGCTGGCTTGGTTTACTTCCGCGTCCCTTTGTTGTCGAGGTTCAGTTTCATCTGCTCGGGAGTAACCTGGCTTTGGACCCCGTCGGCCGGCACTTCGACTTTCGCCACCCAGAGAATCGCGTTCAAGGCGAGCTTCCGGAAATTATCATCGCTCCAGTTGCGGTGAAAATGCGCGCCGGTGAACCCGAAGCCGCGGCCGCCCCCGGCGCGTTCGCTGGCCCAGGCCATGTGCTGCGGCTCCCCGCGCGCGACCAGTTGCCGAACGACGGGATTGCCATTGTGGGTGCTGTCGGCGCGGTTGGTCGTACTGCTGGTGGGAATGGCGGTAAGGATCGGGGTTACCCCTTTCATACCGTCGCGGAAGCGCATGTTGAAATACCATTCGTCCTCAATCTTGAACGGCTTCACGCCCCGGGTAATCGGGTGGTGGGGCAAGACTTTGAAGTCGGCCAGCCAGTGCGGATTGACCGACCAGTTGATCTCAAACGCACCGCCGATCCAATCGAGAAATTCTGTCTCGCCTTTTTCTTTGGTCGGCTCGACCGCGTAGTGGATGCAAGCCAATCCCACGCCCTGGTCCATCAACGCACCGATGGTTTTCAAGTGGTCGCCTTGCAGCAGCGGATGGCCGTCACCGCCGTCGCTGTACACCACAATCGCCGCTACCCCGGCGAACGCCTCCGGCGAATCCGGCCAACCGTTGCTATAGACCAGCGAGGTGACGCCCGGCACCTGATCGAGGCCCGCCTTCAGCAGCAAGCAACCCGCGCGGTGTTCGTGCTCGCCCGGGCCGTGACTGGGAACGCCAGCGATCAGCACGATTTTCTTGTCCGCCGCCAGCGCGTCGAGGTTCAATACCACCGCCGCGACCAGTAATGATAAGGTGAGTATTCGCATAGGAGCATTGCCCGGGACTTAGTTTGCTTTCCGTTTGTACGTGGCCAGAACATGGTCGGAGCCTTCGGCCGATTTAAATTCCTTTGGCCGTGCGGCCCCATTGACCGCATAGCACACTTTGAAAGTGTCGCCGGAAATTTCGTAGATGCCCGGCAACTCCGTGCCGTCGTCGGAACTGACGTCCATCCATTTCGGATTGGCGCTTTCGCCCAGCTTCAAAGTCCCATGACTCGAGCCGCTGTCGCCCTCAAGAGAATACGCACTGGCTTTGATTTTGAGATTGGCGCTGGCCAGCGCATCGGCGGGGAACTTTTGACCGTTCATCACCAGTTCGCCCACGCCCCAATTACCTTGCAGTCGCCCGAGATCGCCCGCCACGGCAGTTGCTTGCTTCAAGCGCAGTTCCCGGAACCGAACCGTCATTGGGTCGCCCGCATGGAGTTGCAGCGCCAGCACCCCGGATTTCGCCGCCTTGGTCTCGCACTCGTCCGTCACGTCCACAGTGGCGAGGCCATTGATGAAATGTTGGAGATGATTTCCCTGCGCGATCACCACGTAGTCGTTCCAGCCCTCCGGCTTGATGGCGGCTTGAATCTCCTCGGACTTCCCGACTGCGCCAGTGACTTGCTTCTTGCAATCCTTGTCCCAGATCACCTTTTCACCGCGCGCTGCCATGATGCCGCGCGTCATACGTTCCTCGTAAAGAATACCCGAATAGGTGGGGCCGGCTTCCATGTCGGCCTGGTAGCCGCCCACAACCCAGGACGCCGGCTCGAGGATCTGGCTCCGATACTGGACGCCCGAATTTGCAAAACCTTTATTGTTGTTGGGCGTTATCTGGTAGCGGAACCGCAACTCAAAATCGGCCACGGTGCCGTTGGTCCAAATCAAAAACGTGTTCCCCTTGGCCGGATTCTGCGCGGTCGTCTGCCCGACGATGGCGCTGTCCTTCACGGACCAGAGCTTGGGATTGCCGTCCCAGCCGGTCAGGTCTTTGCCGTTGAAAATGGCGGTGAAGCCGGCTTCTACTTCCGCCGCCTTCAGGTTTGTTGGCGCAAACCACAACGCGCCCAGCGCTGTGGCGACAAGAAATTTTCGTTTCATTTTAATTGATGTGTTGGATGGACTGGGCCGGGTTTTGGCTTATTCAGCCTTTTCGGGATGGCCCGAAAGTTTTCTTCAGGTGCTTCAGCCCTTTGACCGCGATGTCGTTGCGGTTGGGTTCGATCTTGCGCCAGATGGCCGCCGCCCGGGCGATGACTTTCACGTCGGTCGTGAACGATTCGATGACCACGTCGCCCTGGTAGCGGATGTCTTTCAAGGCTTTGGCGATGGGTTTCCAGTCAATGTGATCGTTGCCGGGCGTGCCGCGATCACTACCACAGGCGTGGAAGTGGCCAAGATTCTTGCCAGCTTTGCGGATTGCGGCCGCCTGATTTTTCTCCTCGATGTTCATGTGGAACGTGTCCAGGTGCAACCGGAGCGCCGGACTGCCGACCGCTTTGAGCATTTTCAATCCTTGATCGCAGGTGTTGATGAAATCGGTCTCGAACCGATTGAGCGGTTCGAGACAAACCTGTTTACCATGTTTCTGCGCGTATTGGCAGAGCGTCTTGAGATGCTTCACCACCGTTGCCCATTGCCGCTGGTATTCGTCCTGAGGCACGGCGTCCGCGCGGCCCACCGCAGAATAGACGGGCCCGATCAACGAAGGACATCCGAGTACCACCATCTGGTCGATCAACTTCATCATATACGCCAGCCCGGTCTGCTGTTGTTCGGGCGTGCCCCGCAGATCGCGATCCGGGCCCATGCAGGCGCAGATCGAACCGCATACGAGGCCCTGCCGGTCCAGCTCCCGCTTCACGTGCACTGGATCAATGTGGCCCGGGTCCTCAATCGGAATCTCGATGGAATCGAAGCCCCACTTTTTGAACTGGCCAAATAATTTTGTGCTCTCGTTGGTGAACGGCGAGGTGAAAAGAAAAGTATTAATGCCAAAGTGCATGACGCCATTTTCCAAGTTCCGCCACGTTTGTCCAGCGGCGAGTTGGCCAGGCAACCGCGACAGTGGCTGCCTCCGACCCATTGGCGGTCGCCGCCATCCACCCGACCGGCGGCCCGAAGTCATTCGATCAGTGCCTGAACGAATCCCGCATTCAACCCAGCCTGTCGAATCGGGCTAAAACAAAATCAGTATTTTTGCGCATACCGCTGATTCCGCAGCCGCGCGCTAACCCCTGACCGATCAGGCGATCCCGTGACCTTATTGTTTGGATGGGGGAAACACCCCATAGCGCGGAACCGACGGAAGGCATATACCCATGATCTGACGCACCAAAACCAAATCGGATCGACGACAAAAACCAGGTTCAAGTTCAAAAATCATTATGAAGAATAGAAAAATCATACGTCACCTGGGTTGGACGACACTGGCATTACTTGGATGTTGTGCCAACTCATTTGCAGCCAGTTCCGCCGTACTCGGCTGGAACAACCTCGGCATGCACTGCATGGATAGCGACTATTCAGTGTTTTCCATCCTGCCGCCCTACAACACCATCGAGGCTCAACTGATCGTAAACGGCCAGCTGGTGAAAAGTGGTACTGGTTACACCGTCACCTATGAGGCCGTCGCCGATCCGGACGGCTCGGTTAATTCCACGGCCATCGGGAAAGGCAATTTTTACACCTACACGGCGGCCCTTTATGGCCCGCTCGCACCGGACATGGGATTGGCGGGCTGGGCCTTGCCAGGGATCAACAATACGCCGCAAAGCATGCTCTTCGAGCTGAACAACAGCCCAGCGGCAGGTGTATCCGCACCGGTCAACTGGTTCCGGGCCGAAGGCATTCCGCTCTCGCCTTACGACGATGCCATGCAAGTAAACCAGTATCCATTGATGCGGCTCGTGGCTCGAAATTCCGCCCGAGCCGTCGTGGCCTCCAGCGACATCGTTCTCCCAGTTTCCGACGAGATGGATTGTCGCATTTGCCATGCATCCGGCGGGCAAGCGGCCGCTCAGCCATTCAACGGTTGGGTTACGGAGCCCAATCCCGAGCGCAATTATCGGCTCAACATCTTGCGCTTGCACGACGACCATGAGTTCTTGTTGCACCCGGCGAACTATTCGGCAGCGCTCGCCGCGCGCGGTTTCAGCGCCGCCGGCCTCTACACCAACGTCGTAATCAACGGTCGGCCGGTCCTTTGCGCTGCCTGCCACACCTCCGAAGCCTTGCAGGGCAGTGGCATCGCGGGAGTTCCCCCCCTCACAACCTCCATTCATTCTTTGCACGCCAGCGTTCGAGATCCAATCCTGAATGTCACCCTGAACGACTCGGCTAATCGAGCGGCCTGCTATCTTTGCCACCCTGGCTCGACCACCAAATGCCTGCGCGGCGCCATGGGCAGCGCGGTGGCGGCGGATGGCTCCATGGAAATGCAGTGCCAGAGCTGTCATGGCAGCATGAGCCAGGTCGGATCGCCGGATCGGGTCGGCTGGTTCATGGAACCGGCGTGCCAGAGCTGCCATACCGGCACCGCCACCCGCAATAACGGGCAGATCCGTTACGCCAGCGTGTTCACGGACGCCATCGGCACGGTGCGCGTGCCCGTGGACCAGACCTTCGCAACCACCCCTAACACCCCGGCGGCCGGTCTTTCGCTCTACCGATTTTCGGTCGGCCATGGCGGCTTGCAATGTTCCGCTTGCCACGGCTCGACGCATGCCGAGTTCCCAAGCGCATTTCGCAATGACAATATTGAGAGCCAGCAACTTCAAGGTCACGTCGGCGTCATCGCCGAGTGCACTGCCTGCCACGTCTCCATGCCCAACACAGTCAACGGGGGACCACACGGTATGCATCCGATCGGCTCGAGTTGGGTAAGCCAGCACCACGATTATGTCGGGAATGGCGGCGGCGCTCTGTGTCAGGCCTGCCACGGCACCGATTACCGCGGCACCGTCCTCTCGCTAATGCAGGCGCCCCGTACTTTGGACGGACAAGCCCTCTTCCGCGGTGCGATCGTCGGCTGTTACCTCTGCCACAACGGCCCGGGCGGCGACGGCGGAAGTCCGGGGGCCGCGCCCACAGTGGCCAACGTGTCAGCCAGCACGACCGTGGGCCAGCCAGTGGCGATCACGCTGCCGGCCACGGGCGCCAACTTGAGCTTGCGCATCATTTCCCAGTCGGTGAACGGTTCCGTCGGCTTGATTGGCGGAGTGGCCACCTATTTCCCGGCGCCGGGATTCGTCGGCACCGATACATTCACTTTTGCGGCCTACAACGGCGCGAAAAATTCAACCCTTGCCACCGGCACCATCACCGTTGGCGGGGGAGGCGGAGCGGTTGGCCCGGTCATTACCACTCAACCGGTCACCCAAACGGTGTCGGCCGGGACCACCGTCAACTTTACGGTCACCGCCACGGGGACCGCGCCTTTGAGTTATCAATGGCAGAAGGACGGCGTCAACCTTCCCGGCGCGACGAGCGCCACGTTGACGTTGGTCAGCGTCACCGCCAGCAGTGCGGGCGGCTATCGGGCCGTGGTGAGCAATGTCGTCAGCACCGCGACTAGCGCCGTCGCCAGCCTCACCGTCGGTTCCGGGTCCATTTCCCCGTCGATCACCCTGCAACCTGTGGGGCAGGTCGTTCTCGCAGGGACGCCTGTTGTCTTCACTGTGGTTGCCACAGGGACCGCGCCTTTGAGTTACCAGTGGCAGAAAAACGGCGCCAGCATTGCCGGCGCCAGCAGTGCCTCCCTAACCCTGAACAACGTTACCACTGCCGATGCAGGAACGTACGCGGTTGTGGTCCGAAACCTTGTCGGGTTTGTCACTAGCGCCAATGCGGTCCTGGTAGTTAATCCCGTGTCGGCAGCACCGAGCATCACCTTGCAACCGGCCAGCCAAACGGTAGCCGCCGGAGGGACAGCGACCTTCACGGTGAACGCGACTGGAAGCGCCCCGTTGAGTTATCAATGGCTGCGGAATGGCAACAACATTGCGGGCGCCACCAGCGCCGTCTTGACCTTGAACAATGTCACCTCGGCCAGTGCCGGAAATTATCAGGTCCGGATCAGAAACGGCGCCGGCTCGGTGACCAGCGCAACCGCTACCCTCACCGTCACCGTAGCGACCCTCACGATCCGCCTCACCAGCCCTAGCGAGGGAGCGAGATATAGTCAATCAGCCGAGGTGCGGCTCGCCGCCAGTGTCACGACATCTGCAAACGTCGCCCGGGTGCAGTTCTTTGACGGCACCAGCCTGTTGGGCACCGACCGTTCCGCGCCGTTCTCGATTACAGCTCGAAACCTGGGGTCCGGGGCGCATATCCTTACGGCTCAGGTCACAACTTTATCGGGTTTGACCGCCACCTCCGACCCGGTCCGGATTACGGTGGGCAACCGAAGCAATATCACGAGTCGGTAATCCGGCTGATTCAAGTCCCAATCATATATCGGGTGGAATTTAAAAACCATTGACGCACGCGACGGCATTCGTCGCGTGCGTTTTTGCGTTGGGTAAAAATCTTTGATTGACTTTCCGGCTGACGAAGTGTGGAGGATTAAGCGCACAGTGCGCTTGGCGGAACCGCACAATTTTAGATCCGGATTAGGGTGCGGTTCTGGTCACGTCTGCTCATGCATTTCTGGATCTGCATTTCCATTCGCGGTCGATCCTTTCGAAGGTTCGGCTTCGGCTGCCTGCGCTAGCCACCGCGCCGCGGAGCTTGACGGGGGGAGTGGGCAAATTACCATGCGGTCCATGACGACGAACACCCCCGCGTTCCCGGAGCAAACCCGCCGCGATTTTCTCAAGACCTCGGCCGCCCTGGGGGCGGCCCTCGCCGCCCCGGCGATCGTTTCGGGCAATCTCCTGGCGGCG
>JANXWY010000217.1 GCA_025350905.1 Verrucomicrobiota bacterium | reverse complement strand
AGACGGTCACGCACTCACCGGTCGTTCTAAAACCGCGCTCAACTCCGCCGTCGTCCCTTCATGCCACTCCCGACCTGCTCCGTTTCGCTGCCGGTTTCAGAACGCCCGTTCAGTGCTTGGTAATTTGCTGAAGGACGCATCATTTGAGGTGTTCAGTCGGACGAAATCTTTGGCGGCTTCCTGGAATTGGAAAGCCGGTCATTTTGGTTAGACACCATCCCCTTATTAAAAAATAAGGCCGCAAGCCGCGCAACGGCCGCGCAATGTCCGCGCAGCATCCGGCGTGGCGTCCGGCGCAACGTCCGCCGAATCGTCCGCGTAATATCCGGCAACTTGTCCGAACAGCAGCCGGGCAGTATCCGGTTAGCGTCCGGTCAACGGACGGGCAGCGTCCGAGCAATGCCGGCGAATGTCCGGCACAATGTTCGCAGCCGCGTCCAGTCCATGACCAGTCCGCAGTCAGTCCGCAACCAGTCCGTGGCCGCGCAATTTCCGCGCAGCGTCCGGCGCAATTTTCGGGCAACTTCCGAGACGTGTCCGCGCAGTTGGCGGGAAACGTCCCACCAAGCGCCGGTGAATGTCCGCGCCAAAGTTCGCACCAAAGTTGGCACGATGGTTCGCAAATGACTTGGCAATTGCCGCAGCAGTCCGCGCAGCATCCGGGAAATCACCGGGCAACTTCCGAGCAATGTCCAAGCAGTTGGCGGGAAATATCTCACACAACGCAGGTGAATGTCCGCACCATGGTTCGCGCAACGGTTCGCAGGTGACTTGGCAACTTCCGCCGAAGTCCATGCCGCAGATCACGAAGCGGACAGGTCGGCGTCCACGAAGCAGTCCGCGTGATGTCCGGCTGGGTGGCCGGGCAGCGTCTGGGGAATTCCAAAGAAGAGTTTAATTCCATAGAATGACGAGCAGGAGTGGAATTGTATTTTCAAACTCCACCCCCGCTCGCTTGATCAGTTCTTAAAGGCTAAAAGCCTTACTTTTTCTTTACAAGTTCGCTCAAGCTCTTGCCCGTGTCGTTGCGCACGGTTTGGAGCTTCGTATCGGAACGATAACCTTTGGCAAAATTGTCGCCATATTCCTGGCGCAATGTGCCAACACGGGTATCGCCCCGTTTTTCACGAATTTGGCCATTCTCGTCGCGCTGCCGGCCATCAAGTCCGTTGCTCATAGTATTCCTATGGTTGCTTGTTGATAGAATTGACACAACGCAGCCGGGCTTGTTAGGGAAAACAACGGTTTCCAATTGATAGTTTTCCGACCGTGCTCACGTCTCTGTGCTTGAATTCTGTTCAGGCGCAGAAAAGATTTCCAGCCATGTGCCTTAATCGACATGCTCATTCCAGATGGCCTTGAAAGCCTCGTCATGTTTCGTGGCGTCCTCGATGGCGTCTTGAACTTCCGGGGAGACGCCGCCGTAATTGAGGATTTTAAACCAACCGATTACATCAACTGGTTTGTCGAAGTGTTGTGCCTGCGCCAATTTTTGATCCGCTTTCAGTTCAGCGATATACTTGAGGTCTTTGGTGCGATAGATTTTTACCCGTGGATTCGGGCCACCGCTCTGACCAATTAACTCACCGGTGAAATCGAGGTTGGCAACGCCAGCTCGTTCAATGCTGTAATCTTCCATATATTTTTAATAGTTACGGCCGCACAGTGCGTGGTGCAGAATTCACGGGCAGACATTCCGGTCTGCCGGCGGATTTGCTTTTTTGTTTGTCGGCAAGCAAGCCAACGTGGAGCGATTATCAAATCTTCATGTTCTGGCACGCGGTGAACATTCGGTGGAAAGCACCGTGGGATTTTGCATCCCACGGTGCCCGCTGCTTATTGGCAGCCCGGTGCCCAAATCCAAAAGCAGTCTGCCGCGCTGGTTTCAGTCCGCTTCCCGGAGAATTCCGAGATTACGAACCCAACCGGCAGAGGACGCCATTGGGGGCCAGGAGACACGATGGATTTGATAATCATCGTTTTTCTTTCTCTTGGTGGAATTGTCTTGAAGCCTGGAAAGTGCCGCCGTATAAAGGTGGCTGGTAATTACAGAAATTTAAGACAACTCCGTTGTTTTAGGTTTCGACAAGGCCGTGGAGCTGCAAACTCTGCGGCCTTCTCGTTTCATCCCCACAAGGGGCGAAAATGTCTATTTGTAGCGGTTTCTTTTTCAGCAACCCCCACCAATAGTGCTAAACTATCTCAAAGAACTGTGGCCAGTTTCGTATCACTCGAAATGAATGTCAAGTTTTTGTTGCATGGTGTGAATATCGTGTTAATATGTAGCACAAATGGGCGACGAACTACACAACTTGCCGAAACGGCTATCTGAAGTCCGCACCCTCGCCAACCAGAGCCAGACCGAGTTGGCCGGGAAATTGGGCGTGTCCGCTTCACTCATTTCCCATTGGGAAAAAGGCACGCGCACACCAGACGAATCACAACTGCTCGATCTTGCTCGGCACTTGGGCGTTGCGCTGGATTATCTGCTCAATTCCGAAATCCGGCCACACTTCAAATGCCGCGCGCAGACGACTTCCCACCAGCGCGATGACATTGATCAGACCATGCTCGATGCGTCCGCGCAGCTTCACTTCGTGGATACCGCGCTGCGCTTGGTCAAGCAGCCGCCGGTGCCGTTCAGTCTCTGGGCGGAGTTTGATTCGTTTGCCAATCTGCCTAATATCGCCGGCAATCTCCGCGATACGCTCAAACTCAACCGGCGCGTCACGCTCGTGGAGTTGAAGCAGGCGTTGTCCGAGCGGAACATTTTTGTTTTCGATTGGGCGATGCCTTGGCATTTGTCCGGCCTGTCCTATCGCGGACCGTTCACCGCCATTTTCATCAACGCCAAGCACTCCGCCGCACGCCGCTTGTTCACGCTCGCCCACGAGTTCGCTCATGTCGTGTTTCACCTGGGTCGCGAAGATCGCGAGACCCGCCAGCGCGTTGATACCGTTGTTTCCGGTCTCGCCTCTCACCGCGACCCGTTGGAAAAACAGGCCAACGCTTTCGCCGGTGAATTTTTGATGCCAGAAGCCGACCTACAAGCCATTGTGAAATCCTATGGCTCACGTCTCAAGGAACCATCCTGCCTGGAGCGCGTTGCACAGGAGTTCAATGTGTCCCGCGACGCCATCTTTTACCGGCTCACCAAGCTCAATGTCTTTCGCTGGACCGAAAAGAATAAGTATTTCCGGGGCGACTTCCAAACGCCGCCAGCCCCGCCTTGCCGCGTTGAGGATATTGACGCCCAGGTGGACGCCCGGTTCCGCAACGTGGCGCTGACGCTGCATGAGGACGGACAGATTTCCAACGGTAAACTGGCCCAGTGGTTTTTCACCCAGCGCCACGTCGTCGAGGATTATCTGGCCGAACTGGCGCGGGATAAGGACCTCACCATCCTAGACGATTGCAACCACGAGGGGGAACCAGCCGGGTCGTCATAAATGGATTCACTGGTCTTCGACACCTCCGCCCTCCTCAACTTTGGTCATCGTGGCGAACTAACCCCGTTGCTCAAAAAACTTTCTGGAGAATATAAACTGCTGACCACGCCGGGCGCGCGGGCCGAGCTGACCGATCCAAAACGAAAGGAATATTACGCGGATTTTTTAGGCCGACATTTCACGGTTCAAAGCGCCGCAACCTCGCTGTTTTCTGTCGCCACCCTGGCTCGGCTCAACCGCGCCATTGACCCCGGTGAAATCACTGTGATGACGCTCGCCAAGGAGGTCAACGGCATGGTGCGGATTCCGATGATATCGGACACCTGTTCCAATTCATGTCGGACACCATTCCGGGGCTGTCGGACAGTTGTCGGAGCGAAGCGACGCTCTGCGGGAGTGATAATGGGGTGTCCGACAGGAGTCAAGGTTTGGTCACGG
>JANXWY010000179.1 GCA_025350905.1 Verrucomicrobiota bacterium | reverse complement strand
ATGAAACCAACCCTTGCCCTCGCATCCTGCCTTTGCTTGGTGTTCGCCGGTTGCGGAGAAAAACCCGCGGCGGCCCTCAAATCCGAACCCGCCACCGATGCGGCTTCGGCCCCGGCGGATTACTTGAAGGCCGCCGCCAAGGCCCAGAAAAGTGCCGTTAAAGCAGTGGACACGGCTGCGCTTAACAAGGCCGTCGAGCTGTTCTATGTTCAGGAAGGTCGCTTCCCCAAAGACTTGGGCGAGGTCGTCGAGAAAAAATTCATTCCGGAACTTCCGCCCGCCCCGGCGGGAATGAAGCTCTCCTATGACGCCCAGGACGGCGTCGTCCGGGTCGAAAAGGAATGAGCGCCACCGCGGCGGCTCCGTGATTCAGCACTTGCCGAACAAACGCAGAAAATTTCTTTCCACCTGCGCGGTCAAGGTTTCTTTGGTCACGCCGCACACTTCGGCGGCCAACGCATATACGGCGGCCAGGTTGGCGGGATGGTTCAGCGCTTGGCCGCTCACCGGATCGGTGAGCGGGTAAATCATTGCATCGCCGAAAAAATTCCTCGCTTCGGCTCCCTGCGGTTCGCCCTCCGCCTTCGGTCTCTCCGGCAGTTTCTGGTCTGGCGCATCAGTTTCGATCAACAACCGTTCCGCCGGAACCTGTTGAAAAGTTTCGCGCTGCCGCGCCTTTCGCTCGTGGGCGTAAAAGCCGGGCAGGGAAAAGTACGCGCCGAGGTCGGCGAGCGGCCTCACCATTTCCTTCGGCCCGCCGTAACTATGCAGTAAAAATCCCCGCGCCGGTCGTGGCTCCGTCTGCAAAATCTCCCGCATTCGGCCCCACGCCTGCAAACAATGGATGCTCACCGGCAGATTTCTTTCCGCCGCCAGCCGCAGTTGCGCAATGAACACTTCTTCCTGGCCGTCGTAAGCCAATCCCGGCTTCCAGCGATCCAAGCCAATTTCGCCCACGGCGGACGGAACTTCGTCGAGGAAATGCGTGAGGTTCTTCGACCAGTCCGCCGTGCGTTCGTGGATATACCACGGATGATAGCCGAAGCTGGGAATTATTCGGAGCGCCGAGCATTGCTCGTTACTCCGCGCCAAAGCCAGCACCTGCGGCCAGTCCGCTTCGCACGAGCCATTCACCACCATCGCGGCGACGCCAGTTTGTGCGCAAGCCGCGAGTAATTCATTTTGCCGACCGCCGAAGCGATCGTCCTGCAAATGATTGTGCGCGTCGTACAGTCGCAAGCTCATGACCGACCCAGTTTAGGTTTCGAGGACCGAAGACGCCAGCGTCAGAAACTTTCGCGGGCGACAACCTTTCGCTTTGGCGGGAATAATTCTGGATTTATTGCGGCCAAAACCAGGCTCGAAAGTAATTTCCGACGGGCATAGGGTTGCCCCGTGAAACTGGATAGGTCGTAGCGCACGCTCGGCACGATCCATCAAATAATTTTGTTGGTTGGCTAACATTGCCCCATCTTCGAAGATGGTCATGTTGTCCCCCTATGTTTAGCAGGCAACCCATTGCTGAATTCACCTAGCGAACAGGTGACAACCGCTCGCGACTATTAGCGGAGTTTTCCTTTTGCCCTTTTCACCCCAACCCTACACTGCGCGCGCGTGACAGTGCTTGAGGTCATCCAGAAAAGCGCGGAGTTCCTGGCCCGGAAGGACGTGGATTCGCCACGCCTGCAAACGGAGCTGCTGCTCGCGCACCTGCTCAAGCTGCCGCGCATGAAGCTCTACCTGAACTTCGACCGCACCCTTTCCGACACGGAGCTCGACGCCGTGCGTGAGCTGGTGAAGCGGCGCGGCCAGCGCGAGCCGCTCCAGCACATCGTCGGCTCGACTTCGTTTTGTGGACTGGAGATGGCCGTGAACCGCAACGTCCTCGTGCCGCGACCGGAAACCGAACTGCTGGCGGAGGCGGGGTGGGACTTTTTGAATTCGCGCGGTAGCAGCCGACATGAGGAGGCTCAAACTCAACCCGCCAAAATTGATCAGAGCCTCCTGACGTCGGCTGCTACCGCCCTCGATTTCGGCACGGGCAGCGGATGCATCGCCATTGCGCTGGCGGTGAAATGTCCCGGCGCGCGCGTGGTGGCCCTGGATGCTTCGGCGGACGCGCTCGCGATGGCCCGACAAAACGCCGGACGCAATGGCGTGAGCGAGCGCCTCGAGTTCTTTCACGGCGATGGCTTTGCCGCTTTGCCCTCGGGTTTCCGTTTCGATCTCCTCATTAGCAATCCGCCCTACATTCCCAGCGCCGAGATTGCGACGTTGCAAACGGAAGTGCGCGATTTCGATCCGCACGGGGCGCTTGACGGCGGCCCGGATGGACTGGATTTCTACCGCTTGCTCGCGGGCCGGGCGGGGGAATGGCTGCGACCGGGTGGAAAGATCATGCTCGAATTCGGCGACGGCCAGGCAGCGGCGATCCGGAAATTTTTTGCCGCGCCCGGGTGGTCGGTCGAGGCGGTGCGGGCGGATTACACGCAACGCGACCGCATACTGATTGCGCGGTGGCATTGATTCGGAAGGCACGCAATGCCAACGGCACGAGGCGAAGAAACCAATCGGCGACTAACCTTGTCCAACGGGCGGGCGGGCTCAGCGAACAAGGGAAACAAGTGTGAAATCAACCCGTCCGGCTGACCCCTCCGCCGCGGTGGCCGAAGCCCTTCAACCCGCGGCGCGGCGCGCCCAGCGCAATTTCGCCGCCGTGGAACGAGGATTCGCATTTCGTTCCGCCGCCGATGGGCGGACGACTTCATCGGCGATCTCCACGAACAACCCAGCGCGCTTCCCTGCGGCAAACGCCTTTTTCACGCGTCGATCCTCGCCCGAATGAAATGTCAGCAACGCCACGCGCCCGCCCGGATTCAGGCACGTCGGCACGTGCCGCAATAATGTGTCAAGCGCGCCAAACTCATCGTTGACGGCGATGCGCAAGGCCTGGAACACACGCCGCACCGTGAGCTCGGTCGCCTCCCGTTGCCGGCGCGGCAGCGCGACGACGATGGCGTCTGCCAGCGCCGTGGTGGTGACAAAGTTTTTTCCCGCGAGAACAGCGGCCAGTGCTTCGGCCAGCGGTTCGTCGGCATTTTCGCGGAGGATTTGCGCCAAAGCCGGCGGCCGGATTTTCTCCAGCAACGCCGCCGCCGACTGACCCCGCGCCGGATTCATGCGCATGTCGAGCGGGCCGGCCAGCTTCACGGAAAACCCGCGGGCCGGATCATCAATCTGCATCGAGGACACGCCGAGATCGGCGAGGATCAGGTCGGCGCCCGCGAGGCCGGCGGTGGCAAGGATTTGCGGCAGGCCCGCGAAGTTGCTGCGGTGCGCCGTGAATACTTCCGGCCCAAATCCGGCCGCACGCATCCGGGCCTCGGTTTTCGGCAGTTCAATGGGGTCGGCGTCGAGGCCCAGTAACCGGCCTCCGGGTTGCAGTCGGGTGAGCACGGCCAGCGTGTGTCCGCCGTAACCCAGCGTGCAATCCACCGCAATTTCGCCGGGCTGCGGCGCGAGCGCTGTCAGAATTTCGGCCACCATAATGGGCCGATGCGTGCCCGCCGGGGTTTTGCCGGAAGCGACCACTTTGGCAACCGTCTCGGCATAACGCTGCGGATCGCGCTCCTTGTATTTCTCCTCGAACCGGCGCGGATTCCGGCCGGAATAACGCGTTCGCCGCCGATGCGGCGGCGGCGGCACTTCGGGCACTGATTGGGGCGCAAGTTCGTCTGACATTTCGTCCCCATATTGCCCCATTGCGATAACCTGAGCGAGGAAGTTTGCGGCCTCGGGTTCCGATCTTAATCTTTATCTTAATCTTAATCTCTTCGCCCGCAGCCGTCTGATGGCATTGGAAAGCTCCAGAACAAGATCAAGATTAAGATTAAGATCAAGATTAAGATTAAGATTAAGATTGAGATGCGGATGAGAATGAAGCTGGAGAGGAAGACTGCACATTCCCCTTGCCGCTCATTTTTCCTTCACCCATGCTTCGCGCGATGCCTGAACGGCCCGTTTCCACACTCAATAATCCGGACGTGGCGCTTGAAATCACCCTGCGCCCGTCGCTGTTTTCCGATTTCACCGGCCAACCCAAGGTCAAGGAGCGCCTCGAAATCGCCGTCACCGCCGCCCAGCAGCGCAAGGAGGCGCTCGACCATATCCTCCTGAGCGGCCCGCCCGGCTTGGGCAAAACCACCATCGCCAACATTCTCGCCAAGGCGATGGGCGGAAATCTCAAAGCCACGAGCGGACCGACCATCGAGAAGGCCGCCGACCTCGCCGGCCTGCTCACTAATCTCGAGGAAGGCGACGTCCTGTTCATTGATGAAATCCATCGCCTCCAGAAAACCATCGAGGAGTATCTGTACCCGGCGATGGAGGATTTCAAACTCGACATCATCATTGATCAGGGCCCGAATGCCCGCAGCGTCCGGCTGAATCTGCCCCGCTTCACGCTCATCGGCGCGACGACCCGCAGCGGCTTGCTCACCGCGCCGTTGCTCACGCGTTTCGGCATGCGCGAACGGCTCGACTATTACGTCACGGAAGACCTGGAGAAAATCGTCGTGCGCTCCGCCCGGTTACTCAACGTGGAGATTGACGCCAAAGGCGCCCATGAAATTGCCCGGCGTAGCCGCGGCACGCCCCGCATCGTGAACAACCTGCTGCGCCGCGTACGTGACTTCGCGCAGGTCCGCCACGATGGCCGCATCACGGGCGAGATTGCCGACCTGGCGCTCGCCATGCTGGAGATTGACCAGAATGGGCTCGATGAAATGGACAAACGCATCCTCGAAGCCATCATCGTAAAATTTGGCGGCGGTCCGGTAGGCGTCAGTTCGCTCGCCGTTGCCGTCGGCGAAGAGCCGGACACGATTGAGGAAGTTTATGAGCCGTACCTCATCATGGAGGGCTACCTCAACCGTACTGCCCAAGGCCGCGTCGCCACGGCATTGAGTTACCAGAAGCTGGGCCTCAAGGCGGCGACGGGCAATCAGGCGAAGCTGTTTTGAACGATCGTTTCACCGGGTGCGATTAAGAGAAGGTGGGGGACGGTGTTGCGGTTCGCCTGGGAGCGCCGGCATCCTTGCCGGCCTGTT
>JANXWY010000144.1 GCA_025350905.1 Verrucomicrobiota bacterium | reverse complement strand
TTGGAGAATCGCGGATTCAGCACCGGTTAGTGGCTTCGGCATGCCCAAGGTGTAGAAAGTCGTCTTGCCGATGTCCAGTCATTTTCCACTAACCTCCTCCTCACCTGCGGCTTGCTTATCCCAGATGAAACACCCCTGCCGCGCTGATAGGATTCCTGCAGTACGGTCGTGTCGGTCCACAATTCAGATTCCGCCATGCCGCCCCCGGCGGTGAATACTCCGACGACCTGCCATTCCGCGCTGCCCAGCTTAATGGTCTTGCCGACATCCAGTCCCGCGAACTCGCGCGCGGCCGCCACGCCGGCAATGACTTCGTTACGGCCGCGTTCGAACATCCGCCCCTGTGTGATCTTCACGTCGCCGCGGACTGCGGGCGCTGCGGGTTCGATCCCGCGGAAGGGCACGTTGGCGTCGGTGCCGCTGGACCGCTTGGGCACATCAATGATCACGAATAATTCCGCGGACGCCAGGGGTGCGCCATTCTCCCGCGCGACGCCCGGTGCATCCTTGATGATGCGTGTTTCCTCCCGACCCAGACCGCTGGACATTTCGTCATTCGCCCCGTCGCGCAGGACGATGGCAATGTCGTTTTGGCCGGTGGACGTGACGGCGCGGCGGAAGCCTTGCGCGATGGACAGGACGCCAACGAACACCGCCACCACGCCCGCGATGCCAAAAATGGCCGAGAGGGCGGAACCCATGCGCCGGGGAATGGTGCAGAGTCCGAACCACGTCACAGCAGCGATTTGAGAAAGCCAGTTCATGATTATCCTTCCCGGCGCAACGCGTCAGCCAGTCGGAGGCGCATGGCCTGAATGGCGGGCAGGATGCCCGCCACAAATCCCAGCACAAGCGTCAGGCCCATACCAAGGATCAGGTCGCGGGTCGGAATAAAAAAAATGGGAAAGAACTGTTTGATAAAACTCGCCTGGCCCATGCCGGTCACCATGAACCAACCAAATAACAAGCCCGCGATCCCCCCGAGCCCGGTGATGACCAGGGATTCACCCAGCACGACGCCAAGCACGAGCTCGTTGGAAAAGCCCACCGCCTTGAGTACGCCCAGTTCCTGGGTTCGTTCGCGCACCGATTGGGCCATGGTGTTGCCTGCGACCAGCAGGATGGTAAAGAAGACGGCTGCGAGGATCGCGGTGACGATCGTTCCAATGTCGCCAATCTGTTGCGCGAATCCCTGGAACATCGCAGCTTCCGTCTCCGTCTTGGTTTCGGCGGGGGAATTGGCAAATTCCGTGTCGATCGCGGCCGCGATCTGCGTGGCGTTCTTCGGGTCGTCCACCCGGACCTGGTACCAACCGACCAGCCCGGTGCCGTAAGAGCGCGCCTCGTCAAAGTAATCATAACGAAAGAGAAAGCCGGAGGTGTCGGCGGCCTTTTTCGTTCCGTCATAAATACCAACGATGTCGAACTGCCACGCGTCCCCGCTCTTGTTCGGCCAGATGGCCGATTTCAATGGCACCCGAGCTCCGATTTTCCAGCCATACCGGTCCGCCAGCGACCGTCCGACCACGGCTCCGGTGCGAGTCTTGAGCCAGGCCTGCTTCTGATCTTCTGGCAGACTCATTTCGGGATTCATCGGCAGGAACAATTCTGGTTCCACGGGAAAACTGCCAAGCGGATTCTTCGAATCCTGATAGACACCGCCAAACCACGACTGATGGGAAACGGAGGAAACTCCCGGCACCCGCGCGAGGCGGGCGAGGTAGGCATGCGGCAAGGGCTGGATAAACGACACCCGATGGCGCACGACCAGTCGGTTCGCGTTCGCCAGATTCACGCCGCCGCCGAGGGCGAGCTTGAGGGCGCTCAGCAAGGCGAATAACACGAACGCCACCAGGATCGAAAGCAACGTCAGCGTCGTGCGCAGCTTCTTGCGCTTCAAATTGCACCAGACGAGGTAGAAAAATTTCATTGGGCTGGCCGCGGCTGTAGCCGCCGACGTGAGGCGGCGGAACTTCGAGTTGCGTCTATAGCTGTCCGCCTCGTTACCTCGGCGGCTACGATCATGGCTTTCATTCCGGTTTCGTGGTCGAGAGCTGGCCCTTGTCCAGATACACCGTCCGCGTCGCCCGTGCTGAAGCATGTGGATCGTGCGTGACCATGACGATGGTCTTGCCCTGTTCGCGGTTGAGCGCTTGCAACAAGCCGAGGATTTCATCGCCGGATTTGCGATCCAGGTCGCCCGTCGGTTCGTCGCACAGCAGGATGGTGGGGTCCGTGACGATGGCGCGGGCGATGCCGACGCGCTGCTGTTCGCCGCCGGAGAGCGTGCGGGGAAAATGTTTCGCCCGATGCGACAAACCGACCACGGCCAGAGCGGTCTCGACATGTTGCTTCCGCTCCGCCTTGGACAGGTGGGTGAGCAGGAGCGGCAGTTCCACATTGCGCTCCGCGTTCAGGACCGGCAGCAGATTGTAAAATTGGAAGACCAGTCCCACATGCCGCGCGCGCCAGGCGGCCAGTTGGCGGTCGGACATATGATCAATGCGTTCGTCGCCAATCGCCACCGATCCCTTGGTTGGGCGGTCCAGGCCGCCGATCAGGTTCAGCAAGGTGCTCTTGCCGGAACCCGACGGCCCCATCAAGGCCAGAAATTCACCGGCGGGAACGTGCAGACTCAAGTTCGCGAGCACGTGAATATCTTCCGAGCCGCGACGGAACATCTTTTCCACGCCATCCACGCTCACCAATGCTGTGTTATTTTGAGGATTCATTGCTTGCGGCCTAGCGTGGCAGGTTTAGGAGGTCGCGGACAATTATAAAACCGGCCAGCCTCTCGATGGTTCATGGCTTGGCCTCCTTTACCTTGACGCCATCGCTCAACCCGGCCGGCGAATTCACAATGGCTTTTTCCCCTGCGGCCACGCCCGCGCTGATTTCCGACTCGTTGCCACTTGTGTTGTTCACCTTGACGGCCCGGCGTTCCGCCCGGCTGTTTTGCACCACAAAGACCACGTCGCGCCCGTCCTGCTGTTGGACCGCGCTCTTCGGCAACAGGACGGCGCGATTTGCTGCCGGCGCGGCCCCGGCGGTTTCGTGAAAGGCCACCTTCACCGCCATCTCGGGCAGGATGCGCGGGTCGAGTTGGTCAAACCCCACGCGGACTTTCACGGTGGACTTCTGACGGTCGGCGGTCGGAATAATGGCAATTACCTTGCAGGGAATCTTCCACTGGGCATACGCATCCAGGGTGGCTTCGACCGGCTGGCCCGGTTCGACCCGATTGATGAAACTTTCGTTGACATCAATTTCGATTTCCAACGAGTCCATGTCCACGATCGTACCGATGCCCGTGCGGGTGAAGCCGCCGCCGGCTGAGACGGGTGAAATCATCTCCCCCGGCTGCGCGTTCTTCGACGTGACAATGCCCGCGAACGGTGCGCGAATGATCAGGTCGTCCAGCTGCTGTTGCCACAGCGCCAACTGGCGTTCCGCGACGGTCACGTCGCGTTCCTGTCGCGCCAGCCGGGCCTGCAACAAACTCGCATTTGCTTCGGCGCGCTCAAGGTCGGCTTGCGAGGAGATGTTTTGTTTGGTCAGTTCGACCGTGCGTTTGAATTCGAGGTCCGCCTGCTTGAGCTGGGCGCGGACTTCCTCCACCGCCGTCCGGGCCGATTCCCATTGGGCTTGGGCCACATTCAAACTGGCTTTGACATTCGTGTCATCCAATCGCGCCAGCACTTGACCTTCTTTTACCTTCCGGCCTTCTTCAATCAACACCTCGAGAACTTTGCCGGTGACTTTGGAGGATGCGGTGGCCGCCCGGCGAGCGGTGACGTAGCCCGAAGCGTTCAGCACGGTGCGCTCGCCGCTACCGCTGGCGACCGCGCGCGCAACGGCCGTGCGCACCTCGATGGCCGTGGGTCGGGTCAGCCACCAAATCACCACTCCGACCAGAACCAGAATGCAAAGCCCAATGGCCACCGGCCGGATTGGCGAGTGGGTGGCGGGCTGATCGCTGCGCTTGATGCGTAAGTCATCCAGCGTGGGTTTTTGCGGGTCCATAGCTCTGATCCCGGGCAGGAAACCAATTTTGGCCGCCCGGGTCAATTCCGATTGCCTGCCGAATGAATCCGAGGCTACGCGACCGGTGCGCTCCGGCGCGATCGGGGCGATAAACGACGCAGACGGGTCCGCGCCGGCCACGCCTCACAAGTACCTGCCGCCTGGCAGCGGAACTTACGCCGCAACGCACGATCAAACCGTTGAGTGGATTACTTCGAACACTAAAAAGATTTCGCCGGCCACGCGCCGGGAGGAGGTCAGTTTTAAGCCCGCTGCATTGGCCAATTGCAATCGGCCGATGCCCTCCGCGATCGTCGGGGCGGTCCGGCCGCCGAAAACTTTCGGGCAAACGGTGAGATGCAATTCGTCTACGAGTCCGGCGCGGAAAAGGGCCGCATTCAATTCACCGCCCCCCTCGCAGATCAAACGTGCGATGCCCCAGCGCGCGCGGAGCCAGCGCAGGGCGGTGCGAAAGTTGATTTCGGTTGCTCCGCAAATTTTAACTTCGTCGGCCAGTGCGCGGAGTTGGCGGAGTTTCGCCGCCGGGGTCCGTTGCGTGGTCAGGATGATAATGGGGGAGAAGCGATGCCGGAAAACTTCCGCCGCCGGATTGATGGAGCCGCCGCCACTCACGAGGACGCGCACGTTGGATTCGGCCAGCCCCCGTTGCCGGCGTCGGCGCCGAAATTTTGCACCGCCCGGTCCCAAATTGATTTTCGCCGTGTCCACGGTCCGGGCGCCGGTCATCACGGCGTCGGCGGTGGCGCGCAGTTCCAGCAGGTGTTCGTGATCGCGGTCACTGCCAAAGGAAGCGACGGCACGATTGGGGGTGGCAATTTTGCCGTCCGCCGTCATGGCCATGTTAACCAGGACAAATGGAAGGTCGGAACCTGACTTCTGAAGGCCGGAGTCTAAAGTCCTCCGCACTTTGCGCTGGCTCAATTTAACCGCCGGTTTGGCCGGCGGCGACTTTAGGCCCGAAACTTTAGACTTCAAACTCATAGGAGCAGCATCGCATCGCCATAACTAAAAAAGCGATAGCGTTCGCGGATCGCCTCGGCGTAAGCGGACAAAATAATTTCTCTTCCCGGCATAGCGCCCGGGGTGGCGAACGCGCTGACCAGCATCAACAACGTCGAGCAGGGGAGATGAAAGTTGGTGAGCAGCGCGTTCACGATTTGGAACTCGCGCGGCGGGTGAATGAATATTTTCGTGCGCCCGGACCCTGCGACCAGGCGACGGTTTTGTTGGGCGGCGACGCTTTCCAGCACGCGGACGCTCGTCGTGCCGACGGCGATGACGCGCCGGCCCGTGGCTTTCGCTTCGTTCACGGCCTGGGCCGTGGCCGCGCCGATTTCGTAGCGTTCCTCATGCATCACGTGCGCGGCGAGGGTTTCGGTCTTCACCGGCGCGAAAGTGCCGAGGCCAACGTGCAGCGTGAGGAAGTGGATCTCAACGCCCCGGGTCCGAATGGCGGCGAGCAGTTTTTCCGTGAAGTGCAAACCCGCGGTCGGCGCGGCGACGGAGCCGATGGGTTGGGCAAAAACGGTTTGGTAGCGTTGGAGGTCGTTGGCAGAGGCATCGTGGGGTTTGCGAGTGATATAGGGTGGCAGCGGAATTTCACCGCATTGATCCAACCTCTCGACCAGGTTTTCCACACCGTCAAAGCGAAGTCGGCGGTGACCCTCCGCATTCGTGGCGGTGACAGTAGCTGAGATCGGCGGCGAGTTGCCTGGCGTGGTTTGCAGTTTGATTTGTGTCCCGACCCGAGCGCGTTTGGCGGGTTTCATCATCGCCCACCAATCGTTCACCGCGTTTTCTTCGAGCAACAAAATTTCAAACGCGCCGCCCGTTTGGGCGTTAGTGCCGCGGAGCCGGGCCCGGAGGACGCGCGAATTGTTCAACACGAGGACATCCCCCGCGCGGAAAAAATCCAGCACTTCCCAAAAACGTCGATGCTCGATCCGGCCGCTAAGGCGATGCAGGACCAGCAGGCGCGATTCATCGCGTTGACTGGTGGGCTGCTGCGCGATCAATTCGGGTGGCAAGATGAAATTGAAATCAGCGGTTCGCATCAGCCTTAGTAGCGTAATAGTCTGGTGGCGATTTCCCAATTCCAAAACCAATCGCCGATGCTGGCCGTTCCGTTGCGGCTGGCTCAAACATCGGTTTGGCTTCCGCTGTCCAAAATCTTGGGTCAGCGGGCGCTAGTCATACCATATGGAGTATTGGTCTAGGCGAGTTCAGTTGATTCCCTGCCGTAGTTTTGTTGCGGATTGGTAGGTCGGGCGACGAGTGTGAATAACTTCCGAATAAATCTTCCGGAATGCTATTGACACGAAATGGAGAAGAGTGTTTAACAGTGCATCGTTGTGGGGCGATGTGGGTCAGTATGGGTTTTGTCGCCGACACTGTGAACAAAATGTCGAATAGCGGAACAGCAACGCAGATTTACAACTCGATTTACCGCCACGGGGTGGATGAGAAGCGGCGTGTTCAAATCCCCTCGATGTGGCGGCCGGTGGAGTCGGGGGTGCAGCTGACTCTGATCGTCTGGCCGCAGCGGGTGGAAGGGCCGTGCCTGCGCGTTTTGCCACCGAAGGAAATGGCGGAACTGATGGGCTCGCTCGACGCGATGCCGAACGGGGATCGCAACAAGACGATTTTGAAACGCATCATTGGCGCGGAGTCCGCGCAAGTGACGCTCGACAAGGCGGGCCGCATTTGTGTGCCTGAAGCCATGACGCGGGCGGCGGGCATCGAGGAAGAGGCGACGCTCGTCGGGTTGCTCGACCGATTCGAAATCTGGGATCCGGCGCGGTATGAGAAAGTCAAAGCCGCGGACGCAGTGATGGCGACCGAAGCCTTCAAATTGATGGAATGAACATGAGCTTTGGAAAATTGCTGGCGGCGGGAAAAAGTTGGATGGGTGGCGATGGGATCGGTCGCTATCGGATGCAGAAAAATATCCGGTTGCCGAAATTCATCTCCCCGCGAAACCCCTTCAAGGCGGAGGTGGGGGAAGGCTCGAACTTGGCCTCGGCGGCCAGCTCCGAGGCTCCGTCCGCGGCGGTGGGGGTGACGACGGTTGCGAAAGCGGCCGCGGGGTGGCCGCGCGTGGGGGGCGGGGTGCGTCGGCTCTTAATATTTTGTCAGAAGCACAACCCATTTTCGCCGATGCGTTCGGCCCCACGGTCGGCGATTCCACGCTTCGGCAAGCCCCGGGTGCAGGGGGAGCTTTCGCTGGACCAGGTGAAGGTGCTGCGCGGCGATCTGGCGCACGCCGATTTGGAAGTGGTGCCGGCGGGTTCGAGTGGGAGTCAAGCCGTCAACCCGGCCTGGAAAAGCCTGAGCGCGCGGATTTTGGGCGCGACCCACAAATGAGCGCGTGGGACGCCTGATGCGGAGTGCCGATTTCGAACATACGCCGGTGATGCTGGTGGAAGTGCTGGCCGCGCTAAAGCCAGCGAGAGGTGGGCGGTATGTCGACGGGACGCTCGGTGGCGCCGGTCATGCGGCAGGCATCTTGGCGGCGAGTTCGCCGACGGGGTGGTTGTTTGGTTGTGATCGGGATGGCGATGCGCTGGCGGCGGCGACTGCGCGGCTCGTGGATTTTGCAGGGCGATTCGAGCTGCGGCGCGGGAATTTTGGCGATTTAGCGGAATGGCTTCCGGCGGGCGGGTGCGATGGCGTGTTGCTGGACTTGGGGGTGAGTTCCCCGCAATTGGATCGGGCCGAACGCGGATTCAGTTTTCAGACCGACGGCCCGCTCGACATGCGCATGGATGTCCGGCAGCCGTTGACGGCGGCGGGGTTGGTGAACACGGCGGGCGCGGAAGAGCTCGCGAGAATTTTTTGGGAATATGGCGACGAGCGGGAGTCACGGCGGTTCGCGCGGGCCCTGGTCCATGATCGGGAACAGCAACCGTTCGCCACGACGCGGCAACTGGCGGAACTGATCGAGCGGTTGTCGCCCCGGCGCGGGCGGAAGGCGCACCCGGCCACGCGCGTGTTCCAGGCGTTGCGGATCGCGGTGAATGACGAGTTGGGCGCGCTGGCGCGCGGATTGGCGGCGGCGTTGAGGATTTTAAAACCCGGCGGCCGGCTGGCGGTGATCACGTTTCACTCGCTGGAAGATCGCGCGGTGAAAATTTTTGGGCGTACGCGAGCCCGGGATTACACGTTTTCCGGAACCGACGTGCCCGAGCTGCGAGCTCCGTGTGCGCCCGAACTCCGGCTGGTCAATCGCAAGCCGCTCCAGCCGGGGGCGAAGGAATTGCAGGACAACCCGCGCAGCCGGAGTGCGCGGTTGCGGGTGATGGAGAAAGTTTAATGGCCAAGAATCGTAAACATAAATCGGTGGCGATCCGGTTCGGACCGGCGATCAAGGCGCTGCTCCTGTGCGCGCTGTTCGTCGTGTCGGGGGTCGGGTATGTGTGGCAGAAAAGCCTGATTGCGGATCTGGAGCGTCAAGCCACCGGGCGAAAGCAAGAATTGGAAAAATTGGAGACCAAGAATAAAAATCTGCGCGAGGACCTGTCAAAACTGACATCACCGGAGGCGTTGAACCGTAGTTTGGCCGACGGAAAACTAGGCTTGGTGAAGCCGCAGCCGACGCAGGTGGTGTGGCTGGTCGAGCCGCTGTCGAGCAGCCCGGCGCCGGCTCTAGGGCGATACGCGGCGCGGCGTTGAGCTTTTCTTGCCGCCGCCCGTGACGCTGTCGGAGCGGAACCGATCGCCGTGGGTGGGTGGCAGATTTTGGGAAGTAGAATTGGAAAAACCAAACGCGGACGGAGTCCGCGTCTCCGGGCGGGAAGTGGATTTATTTTTTACCACCGCCCGTGGCGTGTCGGCCGAGGAACCGACCGCTATGGGCGGCTGGTGATTTTACAATGGAAAGGCAAATGCAATTTCGGCGGTTGTTGCTGCTGGCATCGCTGGTTGGCGGGGCGTTCGCCTTGCTGGCGGGCCGATTGGTGGATGTCCAGGTCCTGCGGCATGCGGAGTTGCAGGAGAAAGCGCAGCACGTGCGCGAGATCCCTCTCGCCCCGCGCCGGGGGGATATCTTCGACGCAAACCACCATTTGCTCGCCACAAGTGTTTTTGTTAAGACCGTCTGCGCGGATCCTACGCTCATGGGCCAACGCCAGGCGGAGGTCGCGCACGCCCTCGCGCCGCTCCTGCAACTGGACGAGCGCTGGCTCGTTCAAAAACTCCAGCCCCAGACGCTGACCAACGCTTTGGGCGAACGGGTCCCCGACAAGTACGTCGTACTAAAAAATAAAGTGGCGGTTGAAACCTGGGAGCTGGTTCGGAGCGCCATGACCAACCTGGCTTTCGGCGTGGACGGCAAATCCCCCGCCCGCTCGAAGTCCAAACTGGTTTCCAACCTGCGGCCCAATGCTATTTTTACGGACCGGGAAGACGAACAGGTGCGGAACTATCCGAATGATGCGCTGGCGGCGCATGTGATTGGCTTCCTGGGCCGGGATGGGTCGACCAACTCGCCAACCTTCGGTCAGATCGTGGGGATGGATGGCGTGGAACGCTCGCTGCAGCAACAATTGGCTGGCACCGCTGGTTCGCGCGTCACCGAGACGGATGCCCGGTCACGGGAAGTGGCATCGCTTCGCCGGCAGGAGATTGGTGCGCGCGACGGCTACAACGTGGTGTTGACCCTGGATTCCTTCCTGCAACATCTGCTCGAAAACGCCCTCGCCGAAGGCCTGAAAAACCACACCCCGTTGAATATTTCCGGCGTCGTGGTCCGGCCACGGACGGGGGAGATTTTGGCGATGGCAACGCTGCCGAACTTTGATCCCGGCGAACTCAAGGGCGACGGGACGGTGCGGCGCAACCGCGTCATTACCGACCCGATGGAGCCGGGCTCCACCTTTAAAATCGTGGTGGTTTCCGGGGCGCTCAATGATGGCACCGTCACGTTGAACGAAATTTTTGACTGCGAGCACGGCTTGTTTGTTTTTGCCGGCCGCAGATTGCGCGACCATGACAAAACTTGTGGCCAGTTGACCGTCGAGAAAATCATTACGAAATCATCGAATATCGGCGCGGCAAAAATTGGGATCAAAATGGGGAGCCGGCGGTTATATGATTACATGTGCGACTACGGCTTCGGCGCTCGCACGGGCATCCCACTGCCCTTTGAGTCGCCGGGGATCTCGCATCGTCTGGAGAAATGGAGCAAGGTTTCAATTGCCCAAATTCCGATGGGCCAAGGGGTCTCGGTGACGCGGTTGCAAATGGTCATGGCCATGAGTGCCATCGCTAATAACGGCCGGCTGATGCGACCGCTGCTGGTCAGTCGGCTCGAAGATCGCGATGGACGAACCGTGGCGCAATATCGACCGGAAATGGTGCGGCAGGTGGTGAGCGAAGCGACCGCCCAACAGATGGTCCAGGCGCTCAAAACGGTCGCGACGAAGGAAGGCACCGCGGAAAAAGCGGCGCTTGAGGATTACACGGTCGCCGGTAAAACCGGCACGGCGCAGAAAACCATTGAGGGGGTTGCGGGCTACGCGCCGGGAAAATTTATCTCCTCCTTCATCGGCTTTTTTCCGGCGGACAAACCCGAGCTGTGCATTTCCATTGTGATGGATGAGCCAAAACAGGGCCACTACGGCGGATTGACGGCGGCGCCCGTGTTTCGCGACTTTGCCGCCGCGGCGGCAAATTATCTCAACATCCGCCCGGATCGGACGAATGCCGCGCCGCAGCTGGCCAGCGCCGGCAACACTGCGGCCGACCCGCGGCCCTTTCAATCTGCTGCCACCAAACCATCGCGAATCCCATGAAATTATGAACTCCAAAAGCATCTCGCATCATTTGTTCGTCGCCGCCTTGCAGCCGAGCGAGCCCACGCCCCCCAAGCGTCCCGCGGCCGTCCGCCACCTCGGCGGGCCTGGCGCCGCCTCGACGAATGCGGCCAAAACCGCGCGGTCCTTGTCCGCGCTGGCGTCGCAGCGGGTCGCCGATTGGTCGTGGAGCGGCTGGCAGCAGAATACGATATGAACGGCCAGGCCAAGCCCCACCTGCTCGGCATGGTCGCCGGCCTGTTTCTCGCCGGTGGCCTGGTGGTGTCCGCATCCGTGGCGACGACCGCGTGGTTAAAAGTCAAAACCGCGCAGTTCATCACGGTGAAAGGGTCGGCGCGGAAAAACATTCGGGCCGATCTGACGGTGTGGAAGGGGGCCTTCACGACTCAGGCCACCTCGTTGCTCGAGGCGCAACGACAACTGAAGAGTGATGCCGAAAAGGTGCGGCAATTTGTGTCGGCCCGCGGTATGACTAATGTGATTTTCGCCCCCATCGCCATTGAAGAAGTGAAAGGCAGTCTGACCGACAGCGATGGCCTGACCCAACCCCGGGTTATGGGGTACCGGCTAACGCAAACCGTGCGCGTTGAATCGCAAGCGGTGGACCTGGTGGGCGAGCTGGATCGGGATTCCGTGGCGCTGGTGGAGCAGGGAGTTTTGTTCACGACGCAGGTCCCGGATTTCATCTACACCAAGGCAGGAGAAGCCAAGGTGGAGATGCTGGCCGAGGCGACCCGGGACGCCCGCACGCGCGCGGAGCAGATCGCGGCCCAAGGGGGGCGCGGCCTTGGCGGATTGCAGTCCGCCGACATGGGCGTCATTCAGATCACGCCGCGGTACAGTGGCCAGACCAGTTGGGAAGGGATGAACGACACGTCCTCGCTCGACAAAACAATTGCGGCGGTGGTGACGGCCACTTTCGCACTGAAATGAACCGTGGAGCCCCGGGATTTGGCATTTGTGGTGTCCGCGTGCGACGGCGAACTGATTCAGGGTTCGCCCGCGGCGAGCTTTCAACGGGTGAACACGGATTCACGGCAGGCGCTGGCGGGCGACTTGTTCATCGCGCTGCCGGGCGAGCACTTTGACGGCCACGGCTTCGTCGGCGAGGTGGCGAAAAAAGGTGCCGTCGCCGTGGTGGTTGAACGCGGGCGGCCATTGGCGTCGCCGCCAGGGTGTGCGGTGATTCAAGTGGAGAACGCCCGACAGGCGTTCGGTCAACTCGGCGCGGCCTATCGCCGGCAGTTCGTGCTGCCCGTCATCGCGGTAGGCGGGTCCAATGGCAAGACCACAACGAAAGAGCTCATTGCCGCAGTGCTGCGGCAGAAACTCGCGACGCTCTGGAGCGAGGCGAGTTTCAATAACGCCATTGGGGTGCCGGCAACCTTGCTGCGCCTGGAGTCAGCGCATGGCGCGGCCGTGATTGAAGTCGGCACCAATCATCCGGGTGAACTCGCGCCCTTGGTGGCCATGATTGCGCCGCGGTTCGGCGTGATCACGAACATCGGCCGGGAGCATCTGGAATTTTTCGGCGACCTGGCGGGCGTGGCGGCGGAAGAAGGCGGGATGGCCGATTGGCTGCCTGCGGACGGAACGCTGTTGGTGAACGGGGACAACGAATGGAGCGCCGGGCTCGTCCAGCGGACGCAGGCGAAGGTGATTCGCGTCGGCTTGCATCCGGGCAACGACTGGCGTGCCCGCGCGCTACAGTTGGAGAAGTCCGGAATGCGCTTTCAAGTGGACGCCCCAAACGCGGCATGGAGCGGTGAATATCAGATCAATCTGTTCGGACGGCACCAGGTGCAAAATGCGCTGTTCGCGCTGGCCGTGGGGGCGGAACTGGGGTTGAACCGCGCCGAACTGGCGCGCGGACTGGCCGAGTGCCAGGCCGCCAAGATGCGCCTGCAGGTCTGGGACGTGAGCGGAGTGCGGGTGCTCGACGACGCGTATAACGCAAACGCCGATTCGATGTTGGCGGCGTTGCAGGTGTTGCAGGAGTTGCCGTGCAAAGGCCGGCGCGTGGCCGTATTGGGCGACATGGCCGAGTTGGGGGCGCACAGCGAAAGCGCCCATGCCGAGGTCGGTCGGCGCGTGGCAGAGCTGGGTATCGGTCAACTCATCGCGGTGGGCAAAATGGCCGGAGTCATGGGGCAAGCGGCGCGCGACGCCGGTCTGAAGCGCGTGATTGAACTCGGAGATGCAGAAGCGGCGGTGGCGACGCTTAAATCCTTTTTGAAAGCGGGCGATACGGTGTTGCTGAAGGCCTCGCGCGCGGCGCGCTTGGAGCGCATCACCCAGGCGTTGCGAGCGGGCGAGAATGGAAAGCGGAATTGATTGGCATGTTGTTATTTTTGAGCCAGGCAATTGTGGATTGGGCGGACGGGACGGCCTGGGCGGGCTTTGTCTCGCCGCTGCGGCTGTTCCGCTACATTACTTTTCGCGCGGCTGGCGCGGCGATCACCGCGCTATTGCTGAGCTGGTGGCTCGGCCCGAAATTCATCGCCTGGTTGAAGCAGCTCAAGTTTGGCCAGGAGTACGTGGATGTGGCGGAACAGGCGGGGGATTTGAAAACACGCCACCTCAGCAAGAAGGGCACGCCGACGATGGGCGGCATTCTGATCGTCACGGTTTTAAACCTGACGGCGCTGGTGTGGACTCAATGGAATCCGCTCGTCGAACTGACACTCTTGACCGTGCTGGTGCTGACCGGTTTGGGCTTTTACGACGACTACGCCAAGATCATCCAGCAGAACGGCGGCGGCGCGAAACCGCACGTGAAGTTGTGGGTGCAAGCGGCCGTCGCGGTGTTCGTCGCGCTGTACATCTGGCAATTGCCGATTACGAGCACGCTGCGTTTCCCCGAAAACCCGAAGGTCTGGCACAACAATCTCATCAGCGTGGTAATGGTGCCGTTTTACAAGTACCCCATCCGCGCAGGCGCGGCGGTCGGTCTGGTCTTGACGGTGTGCACCTTGGTGGGCAGTTCGAATGCGGTGAATCTCACGGACGGACTCGACGGGCTGGCGATCGGTTGCACCTTGATCACGTCCGTGGTGTTTCTGGTACTGACCTACCTCGCGGGCAATTTCAAATACGCGGGCTATCTCCAAATCCCGTACGTGGAAGGCGCCGGCGAACTGACCGTATTTTGCGCGGCCATGATCGGCGCCGGCATGGGGTTCCTGTGGTTCAACTGTCATCCGGCGCAGGTGTTCATGGGCGACACTGGTTCGTTGGCCTTGGGCGGTGCGCTCGGCATGGTGGCCGTTCTGATTCATCAGCCGTTTGTGTTGGTGATCGCCGGGGGCGTGTTTGTCATGGAAGCGCTGTCCGTCATCATCCAGAAGAGCTGGTTTCGCTATACGCGCTTGAAGTTCGGCGTGGGGCGACGGGTGTTCTTGATGGCGCCGCTGCATCACCATTTTGAAAAGCAGGGCTGGTACGAATCGCAGGTGGTGATGCGGTTCTATATTTTGTGCGTGCTGTTTGCGGTGGTGGCTTTGAGTACGTTGAAGATTCGGTGACCAATCCAACAATGCAAAGTGAGAATCATGGGTCGGCGCCAGCGCGGCGGGCGGGGAATTACTCCTTGCGCGCGCGACGGTTTGTTGTTAAAAAATTGAACCGAAGTGAGAAGGTTGGCGACCGGTTCGGTCGGGGCGTCGCAACTATTTTCGCCGGGTTCAGCTTCAATGTATTCGCCATCGGTTGTCAGAAAGGGCCGGCATTTGAAGGATGATCAAATCAATAGGTTGGGGTGTGCCGGTGATTCACCCCAACATACGTGGCCATCCCGACACCGGACCGATTTTTCCGATTTGTTTCGGGCTTTTTTGAGGGAAAAGCCCGGAGCAAAAATTAAAAAACCAAACCTCAATGAAAGGACGCGATACGCGCCAAGCCAATGAATAGCCCGAGTCCGTTAGTCCCGCAGGGTTCCAACCTGGAGCAACAAAACCAAGCACGCTCAACCCTGAAGGTAAAAATCTTCTGCGCGTTGGGTGTCAACGTCGTCGTGCTGCTCGTCTTGCTGATGCAAGGTTGCAAGCGCGAGCAACCCACCACCCCGACGGAGTTGTCTCCGTTGGTTACCGACACCAACCCGCCGCCTGTGGATATGAGTGATACGAATGCGGCGTACGTGGCGGCCACCAACGCCACGGTGACGCCGCCGTCGTCGCCGGTCGCGGAGCCCGCGGCGCCTACGCCGGCGCCAGCCGCGGCCGCGAGCGAATACGCCATCCTGAAAGGCGACACGTTCTCCACCATCGCGCCGAAGTTTGGGGTTTCCGTCAAGGCGCTGCAGGCGGCGAACCCGACCGTGGATGCGTCGAAATTGCAGATCGGAAAGAAGATTGTTATTCCGGCGCCGGCCGCCGCCGTAGTGCCGTCAACCAGCGTCGGCGGCGGGGTCGCGGCGGTCGGCAACAACGGGGGGCCGTATAAGGTCAAATCCGGCGACACGCTGAGCAAGATCGCGAGCGAGCATCACACGACCGTCAAGGCGATTCAGTCGGCGAACAATTTGACGGACTCGCGAATCAAGGTTGGGCAACTATTGAAATTGCCGGCCAAAAGCGCGGCGACCGAACCGGTTCCCTCGGCGCCCCCGGCGCGCTAATGTACTCGGCGAACGCCGCGCGACCTCGATGCGGCGTTCGCTCTCGTGCCAATGAAAGTTGCCGTCACCACTCTCGCCTTCTGCGTCGGGGCCCTGCTGTCACTCGGCTTGGTGATGCTTTACAGTTCGGGGCTCTACCACAAGTTCGGCTCCGACGTGAGCTCCCGCTTCCTGATAAAGCAAATTGTCTGGGGCGGAGCGGGGCTGTTGGCTTGCGTGGCGGCCGCGGCATTCGACTACCGGTGGTTGAAGCGCCTGGTGTGGCCCCTCTTGGGGGCATCAGTAATCCTGCTGACTTTTGTGTTACGAACCACCAAGTTCAGCCCGAAAATCAATGGCGCGCACCGTTGGTTCACTTTTCACGACGTTAATTTTCAGCCTTCCGAACTGGCCAAAATTGCCCTCGTTATCGCGCTGGCGTGGTATTGCGAACGCTATCAGCGACAGATGCACACCTGGAAACGGGGGGTCCTCATCCCCGGGCTTTTCATCGGACTGATCGCCGGGCTAATCTTTTTGGAGCCGGACGTGGGTAACGCGCTTTTGCTCACGGTTGTCAGCGGTTTGATGCTGCTGATTGCGGGCATCCGCCTCAAGTATTTCCTCCCGCCCGTCGCCGTGGTCGTCCTGGCGGTTGGTGTTTTCCTCTACACCGACCCGATGCGCTCGAAACGAATCTATTCTTGGTTGCATCTGGAGGAAACCAAACTCGGGATCGGCCGCCAGGCTTACCAAGCCAAGCTCGCGCTCGGCTCGGGCGGTTGGACCGGTCTCGGGCTCGGTAACGGCCGCCAAAAACTCGGCTGGGTGTCGGAATATCAGACCGATTTCATCCTCGCGATCATTGGCGAGGAACTTGGCCTCGTCGCCACGCTCGGCGTGGTTCTGGGCTTTGTGGTGATCGTGATTTGCGGTATCTACATCGCCACTAACGCCCGGGACCATTTTGGGACTCTGCTCGCGGCGGGCATCACCTTTTTGATCGCCTTACAGGCATTCATCAACATCGGCGTCGTCACCGGTACCCTGCCAAACAAGGGTTTGGCACTGCCGTTCATCAGCTACGGCGGTTCGAATTTGCTCGCGATGCTGGGGTCCGTCGGCGTGCTGTTCAGCGTCGCGCGGCAAGGCCGGGCGAAAGTGAGCAAACCGGCCAATCCGTTCGCGGCGGACGAAATGCCCCTGGCCCAAGGCACATGATCCCGACTCGCTCTCACCTACCTCACATCGCCATTGCTTGCGGTGGTACCGGCGGTCATCTCTTTCCGGGCTTGGCCGTCGCCGGGCAAATTGTCGCGCGGGGCGGCTCGGTCACACTGCTGATTTCACCCAAGGAAGTGGATCAACAAGCGGTGAAATCCGCCCGGGGGCTGGCGATCGTCACGCTCCCGGCCGTCGCCCTGCAACCGGGCCGCCGCTTCGCCTTCCTGCACGGCTGCTGGCAATCCTGGCGGGCGGCGCGAAAGCTGTTTCAATCCCGCCGGCCCGACGCGGTCCTGGCGATGGGCGGATTTACCAGTGCCCCGCCGGTGCTGGCCGCCCGGCGCTCAGGCGTCAAAACTTTTCTGCACGAATCCAATGTGATCCCCGGCCGCGCCAATCGCTGGCTCGCGCGCGTGGTGGATCAGGCCTTCGTCGGCTTTCCGCAAACGGAATCGCGCCTCGCCGCCCGGCAGGTCACAACTACCGGCACCCCGGTGCGCCCGCAATTTCAGCTGCGCCTTGCCGCCGAGTGCCGCGCCGCCCTCGGCCTCGACCCCGCCCGACCCGTGCTGCTCGTTATGGGGGGCAGTCAAGGCGCGAGCGGGATCAATGAAATGATTCTGTCCACCCTGCCAGTACTCGCCCGCCACGCGTTGCAATGGCAATGGTTGCACCTCGCTGGCCCCCGGGACGCCGACAAGGTCCGGCAGGCTTACCAAAAAATCGGCCTGCCGGCGATCGTGCACCCGTTCCTCGCGGAAATGGATTTGGCGCTCGGCGCCGCGACCGCTTGCGTGAGTCGGGCGGGTGCGTCTTCGTTGGCGGAACTGGCGGCCGTCCAACTGCCGGCGTTGCTCGTTCCGTTTCCGACCGCGGCGGACAACCATCAATTTTATAATGCCCGGGCCTTTGCAGAAACCGGCGCCGCGCAAATGCTGGAGCAACGCGCCGCCACGCCGGAAAAGGTTTCCGGTTTGTTGCGTGAACTCGTCGGGGACCGCGCCGCCCGCGAGGAAATGAAAGCCGCCCTGGTCCGCTGGCACGCGCCGAAGGCCGCGGCGCAGATTGCCGGGCTGATCTGGCAATCGGTTTCCCACGGTGCCGAGTTCCCGCACGCCGAATCGGAAACCACGCAGTCCCGTCGCCCGTCGGCGCCGGTTGCCGCCTTGCAAAACTCAACGCTGGCATGACCGGAATGACCGTCACTATGGAATGCCCGCCGCCGCGCAAAGAATTTTTGTTCGGAGAATTCGTCCGGTGCGTTTCGCCGGCCACGGTGATTCGGCGCGACGAGCCGCTCGCGAAGCGGACCACCCTGCGCGTCGGCGGGCCGGCGGAAATTTATGTGGAGCCGGCCAGTGAAGCGGACCTGGCGGAAATTATCCGGCTGGCCGCCGCGCGCGCCGTTAATTTTTTTGTGTTGGGACGCGGCTCCAATCTGCTGGTGCGCGACGGCGGGATTCGGGGCGTGGTAATTTGTCTCGCGCACCCTTGCTTTAGCCAGGTGGAAATCATCGGCGAACGGCTGCGCTGCGGGGCGGGCGCGAAATTAAAACAGGTCGCGGTCGAGGCGAAGCGCGCCGGCTTGAGCGGGGTGGAATTCCTGGAAGGCATTCCCGGGAGCGTGGGGGGCGCCTTGCGGATGAACGCCGGCGCCATGGGCACGAGTACGTTTGCCGTGGTGGATACCCTTCGCGTCATGGATTCCGCGGGCCGGATTTTTGAAAAACCCGCAGCCGAAGTGCCGACGGAATATCGGGCTTGTCCCTGGTTGCAAAACCACCTGGCCCTCGGCGCCTGGTTTCAATGCCGGCGTTCCACGCGGGCGGAAGTCGAGCAACGCATGAAGGTTTTCAGCGACCAGCGGTGGGACTCGCAACCGGCAGCGGCGAGCGCGGGTTGTTGTTTTAAGAATCCGGCGACGATTCCGGCGGGCCGGTTGATTCAGGAGTTGGGCCTGAAAGGCGAGCGCGTCGGCGGGGCGATGGTTTCGCTGGAGCACGGCAATTTTATTGTCAATGACGGCCGGGCGACGGCGAAGGACGTTTTGAATTTGATGGCCCGGATCCGGGAGCGTGCGAAAACCGAACGCGGGATCGACTTGCACCCGGAAGTGGAAATTGTCGGCGAAGACTGAGGGATGAGGCTGGCGCAATTGAAAATCACCGTGATGCTGGGCGGACCGAGTGCCGAGCGCGAAGTCTCGTTGAACTCCGGCGCGGCCGTGGCGGCGGCCTTGCGCTCGCTCGGGCATACCGTGGCGGAGCTCGATCCGCGCGCGGCCGGCTGGCGGCTGGCGTCGGGGACGGAAGTGGTTTTCCTCGCGCTGCATGGGACGTACGGCGAGGACGGTACCGTGCAGGCGGAGCTGGACAAATTGGGCGTGCCCTACACCGGCTGCGACGCGGAGGCGAGCCGGGTCGGATTCGACAAGGCCCTGACGAAACAGCGTTGCGTACGGGAGGGCGTGCCGACGGCGCGGTCGCTGGTGTTGGACACGGCCAAGACCCCGTGGCCAATGGGTTGGAATCCCCCGTTGGTGATCAAGCCGGTGCGCCAAGGCTCCAGCGTGGGGCTGCAATTCGTGGAACGGGTCGAAGAATGGGCCAACGCGCTGGCGGAGGCGTTGCGTCACGATTCCCAAGTGTTGATGGAAGAGAAAATTTCGGGGCGCGAATGTACCGTTGGCATTCTAGACAATCAGCCTTTACCCATCGTTGAGGTCCGCCCGAAATCGGGGGTCTATGATTACCGCAACAAGTATACCGCGGGGGCCACGGAGTACTCTTGCCCCGCCGCGTTCGCAGACTCGACGACGCGTCGCGTGCAAGACGCAGCCTTGGGAGCGTTCCGCGCCATTGGCGGACGGGATTATGCCCGCGTGGATGTCATCGTTCGCCCCAATGGCGAGCCCGTAGTGCTGGAGGTAAACTCGTTGCCCGGTATGACGGAGACGAGTTTGCTCCCCAAGGCAGCCGCCGCCGCGGGCATTGGCTATGCCGAGTTGTGTCAGCGGATGGTGGAGCTGGCGCTCAAGCGAACCAAAAATTAAGAATTAGAGAATTAGAAATGCAACAGCGAAACCCTCACGCCCTCCGCTCGAACGTCTGGTGGGATTTTGGTCGTGGTCCGTTGGAATTTTGCCTTTGGAATTGATGGTGATGTGGCCGAAGCGAAAACCAGTTAATCGGCGGTTGGGCCGCGTTCATGTGTTGGACGTGAAGCTGCGTTCCGACCAGGTTCGCCGCTCGCGGATGCGGTGGGGTGGGCTGGCCGTGGGTGGGCTCTTGGGCATGGCGTTCGGGCTGTTCGTGCTCTGGCGCGCGGGCGATTGGGCGCTGAATCAGCTGGTGTACCAGAACCCGGCGTTTGTCATTCGCGAGTTCCAGGTGCAAACCGACGGCGTGATTGCCGAGGCGCAGCTCCGCGCCTGGGCCAACGTGAAGCCGGGCGCGAACCTGCTGGCGTTGGATCTTGCGCGGGTCAAAAGTGACCTGGAGCGGATTCCCTTCATCGCCGCGGTTTCGGTCGAACGGATCCTGCCCCGGACCTTGCGTTTGCGGGTGACGGAACGCGAAGCAGTGGCGCAGATCAAAGTCGCGCAGGCCCGGGTCGGGGGTGGGGCGGACGTGAGAGTGTTTCAGCTCGACGTGGATGGTTTCGTGATGCCGCCCATGGATCCGCGCCTGCGGGCGACCGGCAAGGCGCCCGCGGATGATGTTCTCCCGGTGCTCACGGGCCTGAACCTCACCACACTGCCGCCGGGACGACGGCTGGAATCCGCGCAGGTCGCCGCGGGGTTGCGTTTGATTTCCGAGTTCGCCACCTCGCCGATGGCGGGGCGAGTGGACTTGCGGCAGATTGACCTGAGCGCGCCGGAGGTGTTAATCGTGACGACGGGGCAGGGGAGCGAAGTGACCTTTGGCCTGCAGGATTTGGATCGACAACTGCGGCGGTGGCGGGGGATTCATGACGAGTGCCAGCGGCTGAAGCGCAACATCGTTAGCCTCGGTCTCGACGTGCCGAATAACATTCCATTGCGCTGGCTCGAAGCCAGTGCGTCGCTCGCCCCCGTGCCGAAACTTCCCAAACCGCTTCGGAGCAAGAAAAAACATGTTTGACTCCACTTCCATCATTGTCGGGCTTGAGCTGGGCACGTCCAAGGTTTGTGCCGTGGTGGGCGAAATCAACGACGACGGCGCGCTCAACATCATCGGCGTCGGTCAGGCCCGGTCGCGGGGCGTGCGCAAGGGCGAGATCGTGGACCCGCGGGCGGTGGAGGAGGACTTGCGCCACGCCATTGTGGAGGCAGAACAAATGGCGGACGTTGAAATTCGCAGCGTCTACCTGGGCGTGACCGGCGGGCATATTCGGGGCTTCAACAATCGCGGGGTGCATCCGGTGGTGTCCGCGGACCGCGAGATCGCCGACGAAGATGTGCTGGATGTGGTGAAAAATGCCAAGGCGATCAATTTGCCGCAGGATCACAACGTGTTGCACGCGATCCGCCAGCATTTTCTTGTGGACGGCCACGATGGCATCGCCGATCCGGTGGGGATGTTGGGGGCGCGCCTGGAAGTGGATGTCCATGTCGTCCACGGCCATTTGAACCGGTTGCAAAACGCCATCCGCGTGGTCAAAGGGATGCAGCTCGACGTGAATGAAGTGGTGTTCAACGGTCTGGCTTCGTCGCTGGCGGTGCTGTCCAATACGGACAAGGAACTTGGCGCGTTGGTGATCGACATCGGCGGCGGCACGACGGATTACGTGGTTTATGCCGGCGGGGTCATCAAGCACACCGGCGTGCTGGCCGTCGGCGGCGATCATGTGACGAACGATCTTGCGTTCGGCCTGAAAGTTCCGCAGGGTCGCGCGGAGCAACTCAAGATCGAGAACGGTTCGGCGCTCGAGGACCACGCCGTCAAAGGCCAGAGCGTGAAAATCACCAGCGAGCTCGGACTGCCCCTCAACACGGTCAACCTGGAGCATTTGCGCCGGATCATGGCCATGCGACTGGAGGAGAGCTTCCAACTCATCGCGCAGGATTTGGCCCCGGCCGGATTGCTGGAGTATTTGCGCGCGGGCGTATTTTTGTGTGGCGGCGGCGCCCGCATTCCAGAGATTGCCCGCCTCGCCGAGCAGATCCTCGAGCTCCCGGTCACCATTGGGAAAACCAATTCGGTGAGCGGGCTGAAATCCACGCTGGATCAGCCCGAATTCGCTACCGCCATCGGATTGGTGAAGTTCGGCTCGTTCAAGTTCCGCAAGCGCGAAGCGCGACCCACGCTGGGACAAAATCTAAAAAGTGTCTTCAGCAAATTTCTGCCCCACTAACCCGCCCCGGTCATGAACCCTGAAATCATTTCCCCACCCCCGCCGCCCGGGGAAACCCGGCGCCGATCCGTAACCATTTTCGGCGTCGGCACCGCCGGCATTACCATGGCCGGGCAGCTGGCCGCGGAAGATTTTGCCGGCGCGAAACTGGTGGCGGTAAACACCGATGATTCCGCGGTGGCGCCCGGCGCAGACGTGCTGGAGCTCGCCGGCAGACGGCTGCGCGGGCTGGGGACGGGCGGTGATCCGGAGCGCGGGCGCGAACTGGCCGAGGAACATTTCGACCGCCTGCAGGCCGCCTGTGCCGGCGCGGAAGTCGTTTTTCTGGTGGCTGGCCTCGGGGGGGGCACGGGGTCGGGGGTGAGTCCGGTGCTGGCGCGCGCGGCGCGTGCGAGCGGCGCGCTGGTGCTGGCGTTTGTTACGCTGCCCTTCGCCTGCGAAGGTAACCAACGGCAACGCCAGGCCCGCCAAAACCTCGATCAACTGATGACGCTGGCCGACGGGGTGATTTGTTTGCCCCACCAAAAGGCCGCCAAACTGCTCGATGAGCACACCGGATTTGCGGATACCTTTCGCGCCTCTTCGCTTCGCTTGACGGAGGGCGTGCGGGGCGTGTGGCGCCTGCTCATGCATCGGGGATTGATCGAGATTCATTTCGAGGAACTGTGCGCGTTGCTGCGGGCGGGCCACGGTGAAAGTTGTTTCGCTTCCGTGGAAGCCGCGGGCATCACTCGCGCCCGGGACGCGATTGAAAAACTGTCCGCCCATCCTTTACTCGATGGGGGGCAGGCGCTGGCCACGGCGGCAACCGTGCTCGTGAGTATGCAAGGCGGGCCGGACCTCTCGATGGCCGACGTCAACCGGGTGATGGCGGACCTGAACCAGCAATGCCCGCAGGCCCGCATCATCATGGGCGCGGCCGTGGCTGAATCGTTCCGCGACCGTTTGATGGTGACGGTCATTGCCACCGGGCACCAACCGCCCGCGGCCCCGAAACCGGTATCGGCCGCAGGCGAGAAAAGCGCGCCGCCCGCCACGCCGGGCTTCGACACCGAGCTATTGCATCCCACCCGACCGGAGCGCCCCAGTTCGCGCCACGTGCCGCCGGCGCCGGCGTTGACGCTGGAGCAGCGCGAGCAGATTCTGGCCGGGCAAACCGGCAAACCCGGCCGTACCCGCAAACCCGCCCCGCGCCTGAAACAGAGCACCCTCCCGCTCGACATTGTGAACAAGGGCCGGTTTGACAAGAGCGAACCGACGATCCACAAGGGCGAGGACCTTGACCTGCCAACCTATGTCCGTCGCGGGGTGGCGTTAAATTAAGCCACCTCCCGCGGTTGCTCAACGAGCGGCGACGGCAACTCCGTCGTTGGTGATGGGGACTGAGGTGCGACTTCAGCCAGGACCGATTTCATCCGTCGTTCAACCCAACCAGGTCCGGACCCAAACCGGCTCCAACCCGAGCTCATTCAGTACCGCAGGATGAGAATTCTCGCCGATTCGCACGCTGACGATGGCGCAACTGGATCGAATCCGGAGCCCTGTTTGCAAGTGACGCCAGCGCGGCGACGGTCACCGTTGTTGGCTGGTGCGTGTGGCAGTGGCTGCCGTCGCCGAGTAAGGCATCGCTCACGCGCCGAAACCAGGGGTTGACTTGTCCGCCCGGCGGACCTCAATAGCGGCGACGAAACCAGAAGGCGACGTGCACGAGGCCGATCAAGGCCGGCACTTCAATCAACGGCCCGACGACGGCCGCGAAGGCCACACCCGACTTGAGTCCGAAGACGGCGATGGCGACGGCGATGGCGAGTTCAAAGTTGGTCCCCGCCGAGGTGAAGGCGAGCGCGGCGGAACGCGGATAATCCGCGCCGAGCTGCTTCGCCATCCCAAAGCTCACAAGGAACATGATCCCAAAATAAAGCACGAGCGGAATGGCGATTCGCAACACATCGAGCGGGAGTTGCACGATGGCGTCGCCCTTGAACGTGAACATCACCACGATGGTAAAGAGCAGCGCGGTGAGCGTAATGGGCGAGATGCGCGGGATGAACACACGCTCATACCACTGCTCTCCCATGAGCGGCACAAGAATCACCCGGCTCAATGCACCCGCCGCGAACGGAATGCCGAGATAGATCAGGACGCTCCAAAATATCTCGCTCCTGTGAACGGGAACGCCCGCGCCTTTCAACCCGAAGTAAGGGGGCAGCACCGTGATGAACATCCAGGCGTAAAAGCTGTAAAACAAAATCTGCGCGATGCTGTTCAACGCAACCAATCCGGCGGCGTATTCACGGCTGCCATGGGCCAGCTCATTCCACACCAGCACCATCGCGATGCAGCGGGCGATGCCAACGAGAATCAAGCCCACCATATAATCCGGGTGATCGCGGAGCAACAGCACGGCGAGCACAAACATGAGCACCGGCCCGACAATCCAGTTCTGCACCAGCGAAAGCGTGAGAATCCGCGTGTTGGCAAACACTTTGGGAAGCTCTGAATACTTCACCTTTGCCAGCGGTGGATACATCATGAGGATCAGGCCAATGGCGATGGGCAGATTGGTTGTGCCCACGGTCATGGGGGCGAAGAATCCCTCGGGATTGCTGATGACGAAATGCCCCAACAACACGCCGAGTCCCATGGCAGCGAAAATCCAGACCGTGAGATAACGGTCGAGAAAGGACAGGTTCTTGGCCACAGCCCCAGGCTGGGGTGCCGTGGTCGACAATGCACTCACGGGAGATTTGGCCGCTCAGTGACAACCACAACCCGCGCCGCAGGATGAACCGGAATTTCCCCGCTTCGACTTTGCGGCCGGCTTGGAACTCAACACACCAAAACCGCCGAGCAGCACGCGGCGAATCGGTTCGCCCGTGTCCGGGTGCTTCGTGTACGGCGCGTCCTTCATGCTTTGCTTAAACTCGAAGTAACTCGGCTTCGCGCCAGGTTTTGCCGGAATGGTTTCATAGACGTAGGTCGTCATGTCAGAGGGGAGTTGCGGTTTAAAAAAGTTGTTGGAGGCGTTCCGGCCCGGCGGGTTCTTCCGTCACCCGCGGCACGAGGGCGGTGCGTTGGGAATGCTGGTCGACGACTTCACGGATGAATTGAACTTCGCCGCGTCCTCGGGCCATGAGCAAGGGATTGCGTGAACCACTCTCGGCCAAGCTCTGGTTGATGACCCAGGCGAATGGTTCGATCTGCGCGCGGCGCAGGTCGGCTTGGAGCGCCGCGGCTTCATGAACCGGCGTCGCTTCGGGCACCGTAACGACCAACACGCGGGTAAAATCACGGTCGCGCAATCGGGGCAGCAATTGGCGCACTTCCGCCGGCAGGTCGCTCGCCTTGCGCGCGATTTCACGGTGATACGATTCCGTGGCGTCGAGCAAGAGCAGGGTGCGACCGGTCGGCGCGGTGTCGAGCACGACGAAAGCATCTTTGCCCTCGGCCACCGTGCGGGCGAAGGCGCGGAACACTGCGATTTCTTCCGTACAAGGCGAACGCAAATCTTCTTCCAGCAGCGCTCGGCCATTGGCATCAAGATTTTTGCCAGCGGTCGCCTTCACCTGCTCGACGTAGCCTCGCGTTTCGGCTTGCGGATCAATTCGGGTGACCTCCATCCCGGTGATCTGTCCCGCTGCCGCCGCGATGTGGGCGGCCGGGTCGGTCGTGCTGAGATGAACCTTGAAACCGCGCCGTGCAAGCTCCGTGGCGATGGCTGCTGCGATGGTAGTTTTGCCAACGCCGCCTTTGCCCACCGTCATAATGACGCCACGCCCGGCTGGCGCGAGGCCATCCACCAATTCGACCAGCGTTTCCGTCGCCGGTAAGCCGACGCTCGTTTCTCCCTCAGGCTGGCTGCCGGCTTGGAAGTAATCCGCAGTTACCAGCGCTCGCAACGCCGGGATGCCCACGAGGTTTTGGGAACGCAACGGCACTTTGGCGAAATGCATCCGTGACAGAAACGTGTTGGCGCCTGCCAGCGCCTTCGTCTCGCGCCGTTGCAGCGCCAGTGCGACCGAGTCGGAATCGGCGGCTTGAAATAGTCCGTTCAGAATGAGCCTCTGATGGCGCACGCCGATGGCCGCCAGTTCATTGCTGGTGCGCTCGGCTTCCGCCAGCGCGGCCCGCTGCGCCCGGCTCACGAGGACGAGCGTAGTGCGTGTTCCGTCCGCCAGCGATGCGACGGCGCTTTCGTAAATTTCCCGTTGCTTTCCCAAGCCCGCGAGCGGACCGAGACAGGAGTTTCCGGTCGTGCTGTTCGCCAGAAAGCCGGTCCAGGCTCCGGGCAGTGACAGCAACCGCAACGTATGGCCGGTGGGTGCCGTGTCGAAGAGGACGTGGTCGTAATCGATGGTGGCGGCGGGTTCGCCGAGCAGTCTTGAGAATTCGTCGAAGGCGGCAATCTCCATCGTGCAAGCCCCGGAGAGTTGTTCTTCCATGCTCCGCACGATGGCTTCGGGCAATTTGCCGCGATACGGGCCCACCAGTTTTTCGCGATAAGCCGTCGCCGCTGCCGCCGGGTCAACATTCAAGGCGGCGAGTTGCGGCACCGTTGGGAGGTCGGTGGGGGTGGAGGTCAGGCGCACCCCGAGCACTTCATCCAAATTTGATGCCGGGTCGGTGCTGACGAGCAGCACGCGCCGTCCCGCGTCGGCCAGGGCGATGGCCGAGGCGCACGCGAGCGAAGTCTTGCCCACACCGCCCTTGCCCGTGAAGAAGAGGAAACGGGTTGGCGCTTCCAGGAAACGGGCCAGAGATGGTTCAGCGGCGATGCTCATTTCAGTTCAACACGAACCGTTACCCCAACAACTCGACTTGGCAGGCGCGGGAATGGAGGTCGCTTTCAATTTAAACCACGTCGCCAGTTCAGCACGCTCGGGATAGCGTCCCGTGACGGCTATTTTCCCGTTGAGCAAAATGACGGGCAACGCGGCTTCACCTTGCTCCGTGAGTGCGGTCTTCACCGCTTCGTTTTCAACAAATGCCGCCGGGTTCTGCGACAAATTGTGACGCTGGACAATCACCCCCTGCGTCTTGAGCCAGTCGAGATCGGCCGCGAACAGCACGAGCTTCGTGTCAACTGCCGGCCCGCAAACGCCGGTCGAGCAGCACATTGCAGGATCAAAGATTTGAAGGGTCTTCAAGTTCATTAGGTTGGTATTGCTTTCGCCTGGTCGCGGCGACCGGCGGCGTAGGCCTCAAACACCATTTTGATTTCATCCCGCACCTTGCGGAACACGGCCAACTTTTCCTCGTCCGTGCCGGTGGCGTGAGCCGGGTCGTGAAAGCCCCAATGATGGCGGTTCGCCTGGCCGGGGAACCGCGGGCAAACCTGATCCGCGTGGCCGCAGACCGTGATGACGGTTTCCACCGGTTGCGGCAAAAAGTCGCTTATGGGCTTGGAGTGGTGCGCGGAAATATCAATACCGATTTCCTTCATCACTTGGATGGCGAGCGGATGGACGAAGCCCGCTGGTTTCGAGCCGGCGCTTTGCACGTTGAGCGCCTCGCCCACCGCGGCGCGCAGGATGCCTTCGGCCAGATGACTGCGGCAGGAATTGCCCGTGCAGAGAATGAGCACGGTCGGTTTCATTTTTGGCCTTGGCGTTTGCAGATTTTCGCGGGGTCTTGCAATAGAATCTTTTTGAGTTTTTTGTTGTCGTCCAAGACGTGCGGGGTATCGGCGAGCGCCTGCTCGACCCAGTCCAGTGCTTCGCGCACCACCACCGGGGCGTTTTTGCCCGGCAACTGATAGTAAATCCAGCGACCCTCCTTGCGTGATTCCACCAAGTCCGCCTGAAACAAAATGGACAGATGTTTGGAGATGGTGGAGGGGGCGAGGCCAAAAAGTTCGATGATCTGGCAGACGCACAACTCGCCCTGGCGCAATGCCAGGAGCGTGCGGACGCGGGTTTCGTCGGCCAGAGCCCGGGTGATGTTCATGAACTCACGCATAGTGTATTTCTATAATTCGCCCAAAGACGAATAATGGATATCGGCTTTCCGGCCCGCCGTCAAGTGGGCTTCCGTCCGGATTGGCCGACGCGAGAATTATTCCCGGCGCGCGAGTGCCGATAAACGGGGACTCCGCGGCGCTCACCCCCGCTGCCCGAGGGGCTTCGCGAAGCTGAGGGCGGGAACAAGCGGGCGGGAAGTTCCTGGGAAGTCAGCCAATCGCACTCCGCCCACTCCAACGCAGCACGACCGGGTGCGGGCAGCCGGCCGAAGACCGGGTGAAAAGCTTGTGTCAGTTGGCTTAGCCGGAACGATGCAGTTGCCGACAAGGTAGAAGCGGCGCCGCGTCGGTTGGTGTGGCGGCGACGCCCCCGTCGCCAGTTC
>JANXWY010000139.1 GCA_025350905.1 Verrucomicrobiota bacterium | reverse complement strand
TTGGAGAATCGCGGATTCAGCACCGGTTAGTGGCTTCGGCATGCCCAAGGTGTAGAAAGTCGTCTTGCCGATGTCCAGTCATTTTCCACTAACCTCCTCCTCACCTGCGGCTTGCTTATCCCAGATGAAACACCCCTGGCGATGCCAAATTCAGCTGCCGACTCTGCAAGAAATGGGTCAAGACGGGAACCTGCTGCCCTCAACCCGAAAGTTGCCTTGCGCGGGCGCCAGCCTGCCGTCAAATTAGTCACCAACAAGTCTGAATCAACTCATGAACCTGCGCGCCTTGCTCACCAAAATCAAAAACGGCGAAATTGACACGGTCATCGTCGCGTTTCCGGATGTCTTCGGGCGGCTGGTCGGCAAACGCTGCACCGGCGAATTTTTCCGCCACCACGCCCAGCACGGTACGCACGGTTGCAGCTACCTCCTGACGGTGAACATTGAAATGGATCCGCTCGACGGTTTCCAACTCGCCAACTGGGACAAAGGGTTTGGCGACTTTGAAATGCGGCCGGATTTTTCCACGCTGCGCGGGCTGCCCTGGCAGCCCGGCACCGCGCTCGTCATCTGCGATTCACTGCAGGCGGATGGGCAACCGGTCGCCGAAGCGCCGCGTTCCGTACTGCGGCGGCAGATCGAACGGTTGGCGAAGAAAGGCTGGACCGCCGGGATCGCCAGCGAATTGGAATTCTTCCTCTTCAACCAGAGCTATCACGACGCTTTCGCCGGCGATTACCGGAATCTGATTCCCTCCAGCGATTACCGGATTGATTATCACACGATGCAGCCCACGCGCGACGAAACGCTCATGCGGGCCGCGCGCAACGCGATGGCCGCCGCCCGCGTGCCGGTCGAATCCAGCAAGGGCGAATGGGGTCGGGGCCAGCACGAAATCAATTTCGTTTACGACCAGCCGCTGCCCATGGCGGATATGCACGTGGTCTTCAAGCAAGGCCTCAAGGAAATCGCCGCGCAGCAGGGCAAAGCCATCACGTTCATGGCCAAACCCTGGCACACCGAGGTGGGCAGCAGTTGCCATATTCACATCAGCCTCTGGCGCGGAGGCAAAAATCTTTTCTGGGATGCCAAAACCGGCGGCACAAAATGTTTCCGGCAGTTTCTCGGCGGGCTGATGAAGTATGCGCCCGAACTGGGCTGCCTCTTTGCGCCGACCATCAATTCGTACAAACGTTACCAATCCGCCAGTTGGGCGCCCACCCGGATGGCTTGGTCGCGCGACAATCGCACGGTGGGCTTCCGCGTGGTCGGCCAGGGCGATGCCTTTCGCATCGAAAACCGGATGCCGGGCGCGGACGCCAACCCGTACCTGGCTTTCGCGGCCATGATGGTGGCGGGACTGGCGGGGGTGGAGGAGCGACTGGATTGCGGCCCGGAATACGTCGGCAATGCTTACTTGGACGCTAAATTGCCGGCCCTGCCCGGATCCTTGCGCGAAGCGGCGGAGCGCCTGGATCGCAGCCAACTTGCCCGTCAGGCCTTGGGCGAGCGTGTGGTGGATTTTTATGTTCAGACGGCGCGGTTGGAAGTTCAGGCGTTTGAAAGCGCCGTGACAGATTGGGAACGCCGGCGCTATTTCGAGCAAATTTGATCCAGGCAGTAGTACGGGCCAGTGAAAACCCGGGAAGTCGTATTGGAAGCACTGCCAATGATTACCCCGATCCGGCGCCTGCTGGCCAAATCCATGCGCTTGCCTCGGGGCAGCGGTCGTCAACGGTGGAATGGGTGTGGAGTGAGTTACCGCCGGCCTCGCAAGAAGTCCGAAGCTGTCCGGTTCTGAAAACTCCGGGGCCCGCCAACAATAAGGAGTTGACACCGACGGTCGGAAAACTATCTTGGCGGCAATAGAATTTATGGCCGAGAACATACCAAACATTCCCACGGGGGCCATGCCACCGAAGAAGGAGACGGGCAAGGTTCAACCCAAGAAGGAAACGGTCCGCATTAACCTGCCACCCAAACCTTCCGCTGCGCCCACCATCAAACTGCCCACGCTTCCGCCCGGCGGTCCGACCGGCGCCAGTGCGGCGCCCATGGCCGCACCGGCGGTCACCGCCGCCTCACCCGCGCCACCTGCCCCACGCCCGTCAGCCGCCCCGGCCGCGCAACGGATGGCCTCGGCGCCAACGGCGCAGAAGTCCGCTTCCGCCCCAGCGCCAGCTCGACCCCAGGCCGCTGCGAGTGTCAGCGGACTGGATAAAGCGCTGGCGCTTGCTGCCGCCATCATCGGATTGCTGGCCGTTGGCAGTGTCGTTTATATCTGGCTGCTGCCGACTCCCTGAGCGGGAAGAGCGGCTTTATTTTTGACTCAATTCCATAACACTAAAATAATAATCTATGGCCTCTCCTACCATCGTCACCTTGTCCGCTGAAAATTTTGACGCCGAAGTTCTCAAATCGACCACGCCAGTGCTGGTCGATTTTTGGGCCGAGTGGTGCGGTCCGTGCAAACAAATTGCCCCCGTCCTCAATGAGATTGCGGACGAATATACGGGCAAGGCAAGAGTCGCGAAGCTGAACATCGAAGAGGGCTCGAACCAACAACTCGCCGTCACGTATCGCGTACAATCCGTTCCCATGTTCCTGGTTTTCAAGGGCGGCCAGATTGTGGCGCAACACGTCGGGATTGCTGGCGGCAAGCCCAAGTTGAAGTCGCTGCTCGACGGGGCGCTCGCCTGATCGTTCCGCCGGAGCGGATGGCCCGAGGCGGTCGGGTTTAACAACCGCCGGGGAGAGGCCTACCGCAAATGCCGCCCGCTGCTACCCTCGTCTTCCCGGGCCAATTTACCCGGCGCGCGGAACTCTACCACCAACTCAGCCAACTCACGGCAGCGGGCTTGGCAATTGTGCCGGCCTTGGAACAGCTCGCCCGGAATCCACCCGCCCCGGCTTTTCGCGAACCGCTCCGGCAAGTGATTCACGAAATTTCCGCCGGGTGTACTTTCACCGAATCGGTTCAGCACTCCGGCAATTGGATTTCCGCCTTTGATCTCTCACTGCTCGACGCCGGCGAGCGCAGTGGCCGGCTCGACGCCTGTTTTCGGGTACTGGCGGATTACTATACGGCCCGCGCCCGCACCGCCCGCCAGGTGATCGGCGATTTGGCGTATCCCGTCTTTCTGCTCCACTTTGCCATTTTTATTTTGCCCTTCGCCCAATTTTTTACCACCGGGAATTGGCTCCGCTATCTCGCACAAACCTTCGGCGTGTTATTGCCCCTTTACGTATTCGTGGCCGTGTTGATTTATGCCGCGCAGGGCAAGCACGGCGAACGCTGGCGCGCGTTCCTGGAACGCATTTTGCGCCCGGTGCCACTCCTCGGCAGCGGCCGCCGCGACCTCGCCCTGGCCCGGCTCGCGATGGCGCTCGAAGCACTCATCAGCGCCGGCGTCTCGATCATCGAGGCCTGGCAACTCGCCGCCACGGTGAGCGGTTCGCCCGAACTGCGCCGTACCGTTCACGCTTGGTTGCCGGCGGTGCGCGCCGGCCAGACGCCCGCGGAAACCCTCCGGTCCTCCGGCCGTTTTCCCGACTTGTTCGCCAACCAATACGCCACCGGTGAAGTCAGCGGAAAATTGGATTCCGTGCTGATCCGGCTCCACCAATACTATCAGGAGGAAGGCACGCGCAAGCTGCACGCCGTCGCCCAATGGACACCGCGGCTGTTGTACCTGATCGTCGCGCTGATCATCGCCTGGCGGGTCGTCGGCTTTTACAGGGGTTACTTCCAACAAGTCCAGGACGCGGGCGGATTTTGAGCCGTGGGCCGCGGAATCCACCCAGCGAAACGGGGCGTATCTGCAGTTGTTGGGAAAAAGCGACCCGGTCGTGATCCGATTTATTTTTTGACTTCCGCTTGCTCCCTTTTGGAATGTTCATCGGTCGACAGGGATGACGAGATCACGATGTCCTTGAAGAGCAGGACCAAGAGCCGGATTCCAAGGCTGACTGCCAGCTGACCGCCACGAAACTTGCCTTGCCCTGGCCTCTGCCCGATACTCGCGCCGTGAATGATCCGGTCACCCAATTGACCAGTGAACTGATCGCCTCTTATGCGCGGGCGGGCGGCATCAACCATCTGGACGGCAAAAATCTCCCGTCCAAGCGCGTCGTGGCCACCATTACCAAGGATTTGTTGCGCCTGCTGTTTCCCGGATTCTTCGACGAGAAGCTGATTCACTCCTCGGAGCTTAGGGCGGAAACCGCCGTCCTGCTCGATTCGATCATTGGTCAGCTGGAGGACGAAATCCGCAAGAGCCTCGAATATCAGCCGCCGGCCGATCTCCCCAAGAAGGAAATCACTGGTGCCGCCCACGCGCTGACGCTGGAATTTCTCGGCTGCCTGCCGTGCCTCCGCGAAGTATTGCAGACGGACACCGAAGCCGCGTTCCACGGCGACCCCGCCGCCTTGAGCAAGGAGGAGGTCATTGTCGCGTACCCGTTCATCGAGACCATCGCGGTGCAACGGCTCGCCCACCAACTGTATCTCAAACATGTGCCGCTCATTCCGCGCATCATGTGCGAGTGGGCGCACGGGCGCACCGGTATGGACCTGCATCCGGGCGCGCAAATTGGGTCGCATTTCTTTGTGGATCATTGCACCGGCACGGTCGTGGGCGAAACCGCCGTGATCGGCAATCACGTGAAGATGTATCACGGCGTGACGCTCGGCGCGAAGTCCACCTCCGGGGGGCAGCAGTTGCGCGGACAGAAACGTCATCCCACCATCGAGGACCGCGTGACGATCTATCCCGGCGCGACGATCCTCGGCGGCGCGACCGTCATCGGCGCGGGCAGCACCATCGGCGGCAACGTGTTCATCATGGACAGTGTGGCGCCCAATTCGCTCGTGATCTACGACGGTCTCGACATGCGCGTGCTAAACAAGGCCGAGAAGCAGACAGTGGTGGATTTTCAGATTTAGCACCGGTTTGACCAGTCGCGGCCGACGTAAAGTCGCTTTCGTTCTTGAACGGAGCCATGCGCCACCTCACGGCGTCTCCTGCGTACCGGGTTCGAATTTTCCAACGGGTTCCTCCAGCCGGGCTCCTGTCAGGCGCTCGAGGGAAGGATCAGGACAATAACCCGCCCGTGGCCGCATCAAAGACCCGGACCCCGCGCAGATCAAACGCCACCGTCATGTTCCGTCCCGGCGTTAGGGCTCCGTTTGCACCCGCCCGGACGTGAAGGGTTTCCGCGCCCACCGTCAGGCGCAAAATCGTTTCCACGCCGGCGAACTGCACGGCTTGCAGTGTTGCGGTAATCGTTGGTTGGGGAGTGGCTGGCGGCGCGACCTCTACCACGGCGAGGTGTTCCGGGCGAAATCCTAACAGCACGCGTTGACCCAGATGGCGATGGAATGCCTCGCTCTGCTCCCCCTCGAGTCGCAACATGAAACCCGACCCCGTGCCGGCGGGCGTCCCTTCCGCGCCAACGAAAACCAGATGCCCGTCCCGCCGCCCGATGGTGCCGGGAAACAAATTCATGGCTGGCGACCCGATGAACCCTGCGACGAACCGGTTCGCCGGCGCGTGATAAATTTCGCGCGGCCGATCGACTTGTTGCAAGCGGCCTTCGGCCATGACGGCGACGCGGTCGCCCAGGGCCAGGGCCTCTGCCTGATCGTGGGTCACGTAGATCACGGTCATCGCCAGGCGCGTCCGGAGGTCCTGCATTTCGGTTCGCAGTTGGGCGCGCAACGGCGCATCCAGATTTGAGAACGGCTCGTCGAGCAAAAGGATTTGCGGGCGCCGCACCAGTGCGCGACCCAAGGCGATGCGTTGGCACTCACCGCCGGAAAGTTTGGCCGGCGAACGATGCAGGCAATGCATTACTCCGAGCATTTCCGCCACGGCGCGGACCCGCTCTCCAATTTCTCTTTTCGCCACACCCCGAAGTTTCAGCCCGAGCGCGATGTTCTCCGATCCGGTCAGGTGGGGAAATAGTGCGGGCGACTGGAACACCATGGCGACGTTGCGCGCCAGGGGCGACCAGGCATGCACGGCCTGCCCGTCGAAGTGGATGCGGCCGGGCTCCGGGCGCTCCAGTCCAGCGATGAGCCGGAGCAGCGTTGTCTTGCCGCAGCCAGACGGCCCGACGAGCGCGAGCAGTTCCTTGTCCGCGACGGTCAGCGACACGTCATTTACGGCGCAGACGGATTTTCCGTCCGGCGCCGCAAAGGCTTTGGTCACTTGTTCGAGAACAATTCGCGGCATCAGTCAGAATTGTCGGGCGGGTCGCTACGAAGTCGAGCGCGAAGCAGCACTTCCGTCACCCAAACATCATCCGGCAGACGATGACCGAGGCGACAATGCCGACGGCGTCGGCAATCAAGCCCGCCGGGACGGCGTGGCGCGTACGGCGAATATTCACGGCGCCAAAATAAACCGCGATCACATAAAAAGTCGTCTCCGTGCTGCCGAAAATGGTTCCCGCCGTGCGCGCGATCAGGCTGTCCGGGCCGAATTCCTTTACGAGTTCCGTGAACATCCCGAGCGTGCCGCTGCCACTCAACGGCCGCATCAGGCACATCGGCAAAAGTTCGGCCGGGAAATGGATGAGATCAAGCACCGGTCGGAGCGCCTGCGTGACCAAGTCAATGCCACCGGCACCGCGAAACATGCCCACCGCCACCAGGATCGCCACGAGAAACGGAATGATCGTGGCCGCCACTTGCCAGCCCTCCTTTGCCCCCTCGACGAATTGCTCATAGACCTTTACCCGCCGCAGCGCGGCGTAGAGCGGAAAAAACGCCAGCATAAACGGGATGGCCAACAGCGAGATCGTGTTCAGCGAACGGATGGCTGGCGGTTGCCTCTGCAATTCGACGGAGACGGGGTGGTGGAAGAATTCGGGAAAACTGATCGCCCCAAACAACACGACGAAGAACAGGAAGAACAACCCCAGCGCCGCGATGCCGAACCAACTGAGAGTAGCGGCAGGCGTCTCGCCTGCCGCAGCGGGCGGCCTCTTGCCGCCCGGTCCCGCGTCCGAACTTATCCCAAGCCCAGCTCCGTCACCGCCATTTCCGCCGGGCGAGACGCATGGATCTACGGCAGGCGCGCCGCCCGCCGCCACAGGTGGCAGCCGATACCCTGGTAATTTTTCCAACAACTTCACCGCGGTGATGCCGGCGATGGTGGAAAAGGTGGTCGCCAGCATCGCCGTGCCGATGATGGCGTAGGGCTGGCGGGAGCCCGCCACGACCAGCACCGCGACGGCCGTTGCCGGCACAAGTTGAATGGAACTCGTGTTGATGGCGAGGAAGGTACACATGGCATTCGTGGCGGTGCCCGGCCGCGGGTTGAGGGTTTCCAAATGCTTCATGGCCCGCAATCCGAGCGGAGTGGCGGCGTTGGCCAGACCGAGAAAATTTGCCGCCATGTTCAGCAGCATGGCACCCATCGCCGGATGATCCGCGGGCACCTCCGGGAAAAGCCAGCTCATGACGGGTCGGAAGGCGCGGGCGAGGAGTTGGACGAGCCCGGACTTTTCCGCGAGGCGCATGATGCCAAGCCAAAGCGCCATGATGCCAATCAGCGGCAGCGCAATGTCCATTACCGCCACTCGGGTCATTTCAAACGCCTGCCCGGTCACTTCCTTAAGCGTGCCGGTCGGCGCGCCGGTGAGGTCGTGCCACCCACCGATCAACACCGCCGCCACCACCAGGCTGAGCCAGATGTAGTTGAGCATGACGCGAGGTTAACGCACGCGAGCAGAAATACCAAAACCAACCCGCGCAAAGATTTGTTTTGCGTGGCGTTCTTTGCCAGACTTCGGCGGCTCCGCGCTCCTGCGGAGGAAATAAAATGATTGCTGCCATCGAACACCAACCCGCCGGGGCGCAAGCCGATCTCGTGGCGCAAGTGGCGGAAATCTTTTCGCCGAGCGGAATTCTTTCCCGGGCGAACAATTTCGAGTATCGGCCCCAGCAACAGGAGATGGCCGTGGCCGTGGCCCGGGCGTTGCAGAATCAGGAACACCTCGCGGTGGAAGCGGGCACCGGGGTCGGCAAAAGTCTGGCGTATCTGGTGCCGGCGATCCTTTTCGCCACGACGCAGAAGAAGAAGGCCGTCATCTCCACGCACACGATTAATTTGCAGGAACAACTCACGGAGAAAGACCTCCCGATGCTCGCCACCGTGCTCGCGGCGTTGGCCGTGCCGGTGAAGTTCAACTTCACCATGCTCAAAGGCCGCGCGAATTATCTCTGCACGCGGCGCTTGCACAAGGCGGTGCAGCAATCCGGCAACTTGTTCACGTCGTCCGAGGCCGAGGAATTACAGCGCATCTATGAGTGGTCCAAGGCAACCAAGGATGGCAGCCTGTCGGACTTCGAGATCGAGCCCGATCCGAAAGTGTGGGGGCAGGTTTGTTCCGAGCGCGGACTGTGCTCGCCGAAAATCTGCGGCTATCAGTCCGACTTCGGCAAGGATCACGGGCTTTGTTTCTTTCAGCGGGCGCGCAACCGGATTCTGTCGTCCGACGTGCTGGTGTTGAATCACACGCTGTTTTTCACTTTGCTGGGGAGCATTGAGGAGGAAATGGAAGGCGGCATCCTATTCAAGAACGACTTCGTGATCTTTGATGAGGCGCACACGATGGAGAGCGTGGCGTCGCGGCATATCGGTTTGAGTGTCTCCAGCGGTCAGCTGCGTTACGCGCTAAACCGGCTGTGGAATCCGCGCACGGAAAAGGGCTTGCTCGGTATGTTGCGCCAAGGCGGCGCGGTGAAGCTGGTGGCGGACATCCTGACCGAGTCGGACAAATTCTTCGAGCGCGTTGAAACGGCCTGCGAGGAATTGAATCAGCAGAGCCAAACCGCGGCGGAAAGTCCCGGCGCGCGGGGACGCTCCCCCGCACCACGGAAGCGGGAGTGGAAGGAGCTGCGCATTCGCCGCGCGGAATTGGTGCAAGACAATGTGACGTTGCCAATCCAGCGCCTGCGTGAGGCGGTTAGCGAGCTGATCAAACTGAGCGAAGACAAGGACGTCGGGCAGGAATTGGTGGAGTGCAACCGTCGCCTCGCGGAGTTGCGCGACGAGGTGAAGGCGTTCCTGGAGCAAAGCCAGGCGGAGCATGTTTACTGGGTGGAACGGGGCGGCAAGACCCAGCGCAATCTGTCGCTAAACGCAGCGCCCGTTGACGTGGCGGAATTCCTGCGCCGTCGATTGTTCGAGAGCGACACGAGCATCATCATGACGAGCGCGACCCTTGCCGTGAAGGCCAAGCTCCAGGTCGAGATGCGACCGCCAGGAGTCGAAAGCCGACCAAAGCCCGCGACCCGCGACCCACGACTTGCGTTGTCGCCGTTGAATTACTTCGCGAAGCGCGTCGGGGCGGAAGCGGCGACGCTTTTGCAAGTCGGCACGCCGTTCGACTACGAGCGGCAGATGAAGATTGTCGCCGTCAAGAAGATGCCCGACCCGCGCGAGGCGGGTTACCGCGATGCGCTGATCCATTGGATTGAACATTTTGTGAAGCAGACGCATGGCAAGGCGTTCGTGCTGTTCACGAATTACAAGCTCATGCAGGAAGTCGCCGAGTTGATGCAACCGTTCTTCGACCGGTTGGGTGTCGCCTGTTTCGTGCAGGGCACGGGCACGCCGCGCTCGACGATGCTGGAGCAGTTCAAGGACGACGTGGACTCGGTGCTATTCGGCACCGACAGTTTCTGGCAAGGCGTGGACGTTCCCGGGGAGGCGTTGAGCAATGTGATCATCACGCGGCTGCCATTTGCCGTCCCGGACCATCCGCTTATCGAGGCGCGCATCGAAGCCATTGAGGCGCGGGGCGGCAATTCCTTCAGTGAATTTTCCCTGCCGGAGGCGATCCTGAAATTCCGTCAAGGCGTAGGCCGGTTGATTCGCACCAAGACGGACTCCGGCATCATCGTCGTGCTGGACAACCGGATCCTCGCCAAGCAATACGGCCAGGCTTTTCTCGACGCGCTGCCGAAGTGTCCGGTGGAAGTGGTTTAGTTAACATCTTGGTCTTCACCTCGGTGGTGAAGGCCACCCGTCAGCACGCGTACCCCACCGCAACCGCCCGGCTGGGCGACAGTATCATCGTGCCGAATCGGAATTCGACGCTCCGACGGCATGCTTGGCTGGAGGGTGACGTTTCCGCGAGGACCGTCGGACCCCTTGGGTCGGAACGGATTCCTGCGATTCCTTCGCTCGCCGGGAAACCAGCCGGCGCGGTGGCATGTTCGCCACAAGCAGCGCCCGCCTCTCGATTTTGCCTGCGCCCGCCACGGGCCGGGAAATCTCCTGACGATTGTTACAGACGGCCAACCATTTTCTGATACGATGCTGGCTTATTAGGAAACAAATCGAGATAAATTATGCGTCACCAAAAATTCACTCCGCGCGCGGATTACCGGCTGGCGGAAGCCCAGCGCACCCAGGCCTCCATCAGCCTCACGGAGAAGTTTCGACATTTGAAGTCCTTGACGGTGGAGTTTGGTCACTTCAGCCCGGAAGGCGTCACGCGAAACAGTCAGATCAAATACACGGTCAACCCCGATCATGCCAAGTCCGTGTTCCGCCTGGATTGTCCCAACAGCGAATGTATTGGCGGGGATTTTGATTTGAGCGAGACACTCACCCAAACCGTTAATGCGCGGGAGGGTACCGCCACCGGCGAAATGTGCTGTCAGGGTTGGCTGAGCAAGACCACCATCGACCGGGTCCACTGCCACAATATCCTGCGCTACAAGCTCAGCTTGGAGTACGGCCTCCGCGCGCCCAGCGAACCAGGCCAATTGCGGGCGGCTTGACGCGGACGGATGCACCATCCCGCTGGGCCGACGGCGGAGAGTTGTGCGTAGCTCTCGATCACTTGGTCTGGCACAGACAGCGGTTCACCACGGTGAGCAATTGGCCGGTCAGGTAGGGTTTGGGGAGAAAAACCAGACGCTCGTTTTCGTTGAAGCCGGGCGCGGTGAGTTCAATGCTGTAGCCACTCGAATAAATCACCGGCAGATTGGGTTGGTCGGCCAACAGGCGCTCGGAAAGTTCACAACCCGTCATCCCATTCGGCATGACCATATCCGTCAGCAGCAAGTCGATCTCGTTACGGTGCTGCGCCCAAAGTTTGACCGCCTCATGTCCGTCGTTGGCTTCGAACACTCGATAGCCCGCGCGTTGCAATGTGGTGCGGGCCAGTTCGCGCACCATCTCCTCATCTTCAGCCAGCAGGATGGTACAGGCTTTCGTGGCCGCGACCTGGGATTTAACCAGGGCGCCGGGGGGCGCGTCGGACACAGGACGGTCGGTGGGCGGCAAATAAACGCTGAAGGTTGAACCCTGGCCGGGCGTGCTATCCACGATGATCCAGCCCTTGTGCTGCTGGATGATACCGTGAACCACCGAGAGACCGAGGCCGGTGCCCCGCCCGGTCGCCTTGGTCGTAAAGAAGGGCTCGAAGATGCGGGGTAAAGCATCCGGCGCGATGCCGCTCCCGGTGTCGCAGACGGAAAGACAGGCGGCAAGCCCCGGGCGGACTTCCGGATTTTGCGAAGCCGTCTCCTTGGAAAGGACCGTCGCATCCAAGGTGACCGTAATCGAACCGGCACCGGTGAGGGCATCTCGCGCATTGAGCACCAGATTGGTCAGGACCTGCTCGATCATCGCCGGATCGGCGTCAACGGGCGGCACGTGGTCGGAGATGCGCACGGTGAATTTAACGTTCGCACCGAGCAGCCGCGCGAGCATGGCGGTGGTGCTCTCCACGATCTTGGCGAGATGCAACGGGTGCGGGAACATCGCCTGCTTGCGGCTGAAGGCGAGCAATTGCCGGGTGAGATTGGCGGCGCGGAGGGCCGCGCCTTCAATGCGACCGAGTTCCGGGCGGAATTGCGGCGGGAGGTTTTGATTGGCGAGCAACAACCCCGTGTGGCCCGTAATAATTGTCAGGATGTTATTGAAGTCGTGGGCGACGCCGGCCGCCAACTGGCCCACCGCGTTCATTCGTTCGCTCTGCTGGAGATGCTTTTCCAGATTCACCCGCTCGGTGACCTCTTGGGCCAGGGAGAAAACCCCGGCGACTTTTCCATCGGTCCCGATCAACGGCGTGTTGAACCATTCACACACGATGAGCCGCCCGTCCTTGGTGACGTTTTCGTTGGTGCTATGGGTGCCACCCGAATTGCGGCTCACCTCCCTCCATACCTTATCCACCTGTTCCCGCGCCCCCGGCGCCACAATCAAGGGAAAGATGACTTTCCCCAGCACCTCCGCCGCGGCATATCCGAAGATTTTTTCCGCTTGCGGATTCCACACGACGACTTCCGCTTGTGGATTCCACTCGATGAACCCCAGCGGCATTTGCTGAATGGCCAGTTGCATGCGCTCTTCGGCGCGACGGGACCGTTGTTCCGCTTCCACCCGGCGCACGAGGTCGGCACGCAACAGGGTAATCGCCAAGCCCGCACCCGCGATCAAGAGCAGCAGCAGCCCGGTGGCGAAAATCACGGTTCGCCGGGCCTTGCCAATGGCGCTGGCCCAGGCCCGCGCATCAAAATCGACCCCCAAAACCGCTTCGATTTTTCCACCGGCATCGCGCATCGGCACGAAAGCGCTCACCCACGTGCCCCATTCGTCGCTGTAAATCTTGCTGTCAAAATTGGCCTCGCCGTGGAAAGCTTTTTCCAGTCCTTCCAACGGCTGGGGATAGACCTTGCCGATGGGAGTTCGGGATTCGTTGTCCCCTTGGTAGTCCCCATTGTGGTTGTAGTCCGTTTCCGAATCCACCACGAGGATGTTGGTCCCATCGGCCCGCTTCCGCATCGTATAGATGTCGTTGACTGCTGGATTGAGTTTCTCCCATTGGATCTGTGCTTCGATCAGCGACAGATAAAGCGGATCACCAGGCGAGGTCGCCGTCGTCACCCGTGCGTGGCCCATCCGTTCCAGGTCATAGGCATACGTCGGCGCCAGCGCGCTGACCTGGGCGATGCTTTCCTGTCGAGCGTGCTCGCCCGCGCGCTGCACCACCCACCAACCGCCACACAATACGGCAACGGAAGTCAACCATACCAGACGCGGCAAAGTCGCCGACATCTCCCGCGAACGCAGCCAGAATGCAATCAGCGAGAGCAATCCCAATGCACCCGCGACCAACGCCAGATAATCTGCTTGGTCCCCAAATAATGCCAAAATATCGGACTGCATAGGTTGTCTTTATCGACACACCGACCCGTAGTCACCTGCCGGACGCATTTGCCAGTCGAACCGCACCGGCCCCTTCGCCGGAACACCCGCGAAGGAGGAGTGAATTCATACTTAATGCCTGGCGCGCACGCCTATCAGCAACTTCAGCACCATCGACGAAAAACTTCCTGGCCGCGGGACCGAATCTTCACGAAGGCCCCGGGACCCGGGACCGGATGGGATGGAATTTTTCCGGCCGCACGATTCAATTCCATCGGGCTCGTTGGCTGATTCGTGATGGCGAAATCACAGACGACACCGGCGCGGCCCCGTCAATCCGACTTTCCCGTCGCAGGTCGCACCCGTCGACTGAAGTCCTAGCGGTAAAGCTGGGCCCCGACCTCCCGACTGGCGGCGATGGTTTCACGGTAAGGGGTGTCGGCGATGTCGAGGAAACCGATCTGGTAGTTCTCCTCGTCGTACACCCGGCCCGTAGTCGGCTCGTCCATCCACTGGAACCAGTGGGTGCCCACGAACTGCGGATGTTTGAGCGCGCCGAGCACGTAGTCCTTGTAAGCTTGAGCCCGGGCGGTTTGGTTCTCCACCGGGACGAGTCCGGGGTGGAACAAGCCGCGGTCGCGCGCGCCCAGGTGAAATTCACCGATGAGCAACGGTTTGTCATGGCTCGGATTTTGGAAATCGGCCACGCCGCGCTGGTACAGGTTGTAGCTGATGACATCACAATATCTGGCCGCCGCCCGATCGGCCCAATCATTCACCCAGGCAAAACGGCAACCCAGGTAAAGCTGGTGCGGCGCCACGGCATGAATCGCATCACGCACCATACGGAAATAGGTTTCGGCAGACTTCGTATAAAATGCGGTCAGGTCGGCCCGCGCCTTGCCCGGATCCGGGGCGGTGCGACTTTCGCCCAAGGCCGCCCAAGTAGAGTGCTCCGTGCCCCATGCGGTGTTCAGGTTTATGATGTCACCATATTTCGCCTTCAGGTCGGTGAGGAACTCGAGCTTTGCCGCCTGATCCGCCGGCGACTTGAGCGCGCCGAGGGCCAGCGAAGTTTCATTGCCCCAGGACATTTCGTTGTCGGAGAAGTAACCGAGGCACCACGGATCATTGGCACTGCCGCTCCGCTTGGCTTGCATCGCGCGATGTAAGCCGTTGGAAAAACTGGGATCGAACACGTCCGGGAATTTGCCCCAATAACCTTCGCTGCCCTCGATCATCCGGGCGCCTTCGGAGCCAAGGCTGTCCGTGTAGGCCGTGCGACGCTGGCGGCAGACGCCCGCGTCGGACCAGTTCCCGATGGTGTTAAGCCCCCAACTCCGCAGGCGTTGGTGAGTGATCGCAGCATAGGTCGGCTGCCAGTCCGCGCCGTATTTGCGCTTCAGATTGGCGGCAGCGAAGGCAAAGCACTGCGGCGCCCGGCCGGCGTAATGCCCCTTCAGCGCGTGGCCGTTGCCGAGAAACTCCTTGAATTCCGGTTGGAGGCCCGGAAAGTTTTCGAACCAGTTCGCGCGCTCTTCGATGGGCGTGGTGTCAATCATCCGTACGCAATCAATACCATGCGAGAAGAACAGTCGCCCGTCGGGATCCACCAGCCACCACTTGCCACGGTACTTCTCTGTGCGGAAAAAACCGGTGGCGCGGAGCTGGGGCCCCTCGGCCCAACCGCCATACTTGTCCCAATCTTTCGGGCCCGGCTGCGCGGCGAGTTCCTTGGCCTCCAGCTCCCGCTGCAGTTGCAGGTCGGTCAACGAATGTATCTTTCCGGGCCAGTCCTTGTGCTTGTATTGGCCAAAAGTGTCAATGAAGGGAAAGAATGGGTCGGCATCGGTGATCCACGCCGTCGGCGCGGTGTAGTCGCCGGTGGCACGGACGTCGCCCACCTCGAAGACGTAGCGCTCTTTCGGTTGGCTCACGAACAAGAGAATCTGGGTGATGTTCGTGGGCTTGATGGTTCCCAGGCCGCCCGCCACCACCGGATAGCCCCGCAAACCGAACAGCTTTCCGCTCAATTGGTCGTCGCTCGTGCGCCGCAGGGCAACCCGCAACGTATCCCTTTGGCCAGGGTTGAGCGTGAGCGAGCCATTGACGCAATTCTTCGTGCCATCGGCGCCCGGGTTGTCCACGCGGCAATTGAGCGTGCCCCGGTTCGGGCCGACATTTTTCACCGTCACCAACACCTCGGCGAATCGCGACAAATCCCAATGCCCGTTGGGCGCGGGGAGCGTGATGCCGGGCCAGGGCTGATTCGTCCCGGTGGTAACGCGTAACGCTGTGGCGGTGCCCGCCTTCACGACCGCAACGGCGGCGTCGGTGGTGGTGACTCCGGGAAAGCGGGGCGCGCCGACAAAATCGAAGAGCGTTTGATCCTCAGCAAAAACGCGGGTGCATCCGATGAGAGCGAAGAAGGCGCAGTGCAGGCAAAGGAGAAATCGGCACGCCGGTACATTCATTAGCTGCGAGTCTAGGTCGGCCGGATCGAGCGTCAAGCTCCAGGCTGGGCGGACTAAGGCCAGTTGCAACCGACTCGCAAATCTGAGGCGCCGTCGTGGGCCGAGGTGGAAAATCATCCGCGTCACCGCACCTTGTTCGGAAAGCGGCGGGAGTCTCGTTTTTGCTCCGCTGCAAAAAGCCTTTGACTTAGCTTTCTAATTATAGTCTGTATTCAGTCAAGGCACTCTTATGAAAATGCTCCCACTCTCATTCCGGTCCGGGTTTCTTTTATTGTTACTGGGTGGGCTGGCTTCCGCGTCCGCGGTTGATTCGGCGCACGTCAAAAAAATCTTCAAGCAGCCACCGCGCGAATACAGCACCGGTCCGCTGTGGGTCTGGAACGATCTGCTGACCGACGAGCAGATTCGTTCCACGCTGCGTGACCTCGCCGTCCAAAAGGTGCAACAAGTCTGGGTGCACCCGCGCCCGGGCTTGATGACGCCGTATTTGAGCAAACGCTGGTTTCACCTTTGGAAAGTCGCGCTGGACGAAGCCCGGCGGCTCGACATGAACGTCTGGATTTATGACGAGAATTCTTATCCCTCTGGCTTTGCCGGCGGCTGGGTGCCGGAACTGATGCCCGAGTCGCGCGGCCGCGGCTTGAAGCTGGCCGAAAGCAAATTGCCGCCGGCGTGGGACACCAATCTGCTCGCGGTTTTTCTCCTTAAAGACGGCGTCGCCGAAAATGTCACCGCCAAGGTGAAGACCGGCGAATCAGCTGGCGAAGGCCGCTATCTCACCGCGTCGGCACTGCGCGCCGGCAATTCGCCCTGGAACGCCGATCGTTGCTACGTGGATTTGCTGTATCCCGGCGTGACGGAGAAATTCCTGGAGGTCACGCTGGAAGCCTATCGCAAACATTTCGGCAACGAGTTCGGAAAACGCATTCCCGGCTCCTTCACGGATGAGCCGGAGCTAACGCCCGCGGGCGGGTTGCCGTGGACGGAGGATTTGCCCGCGCAATTTCAGAAGCGCTGGGGTTACGAATTAATCGATAATTTGCCCAGCTTGAAAGTCGAAGTCGGGGACTGGAAACGCGTCCGGCACAATTATTATCAGACGTTGCTCGACCTGTTCATTGAGCGCTGGGGCAAGCCCTATTTCGATTACTGCGCGAAAAATAACCTCGAATTTACCGGGCATTACTGGGAACACGATTGGCCGCGCTGCAACGGCGTCCCGGACAACATGGCGATGGCGGCCTGGCAACAGCGTCCGGGCATTGACATCCTCATGAACCGGTATGAGGAGAACACGCACGCCCAGTTCGGCAACGTGCGTTCCTGCCGCGAAATCTCCAGCCTCGCCAACCAGTTTGGTCGCCGCACGCTCGTCGAAGTTTATGGCGCCGGCGGCTGGGACTTGCGCTTCGAGGACATGAAACGCATCGGCGACTGGCTCGAAGTCCTGGGCGTCAACACCCTCAACCAGCATCTCGATTACGTCACCCTCCGCGGCGCCCGCAAACGCGACCACCCGCAGTCCTTCTCGTATCACGAGCCGTGGTGGGACGCCTATCACGTCTCGGCCGAATACCTCGCGCGACTTTCCGCGGCGCTGACGCAAGGCGAACAAATCAACCGGATTCTGGTGCTCGAACCCACGACGACCGCTTGGATGTATCAGGGCAACGAAGCCAAGCTCAAGGAGATCGGCGATTCCTTTTTCCAGCTGTTGCTGGCGCTCGAAGCGGCGCAGATCGAATACGACCTCGGCTGTGAGGACGTGATTGCCCGACACGGCTCGGTGATTGGCCACCAGTTTCGCGTCGGCCAGCGCGATTACGATGTGGTCGTCCTGCCGCCGCACACCGAGAATCTCGACTCACGGGTCGCGGACCTCGGCGAACAATTCCTCGGCGCAGGCGGCAAAGTTGTCTGCTTCGGAGAAGCGCCGTCGCGGCTGAACGGCCTCGAGTCATCGCGGGTCGCAGCCGGTGTGAACGAACCGGGCTGGGTGACGGCAAAAGTTGAAAACGCCGTCGCCGTGTTGGGGCAATGGAACCGAAGTGACGAATTCCAAATTCGTCGGGCGGCGGACGACCGCGGCATTCTCTTCCACATGCGCCGTCAAATCGCGGATGGCCAGTTGCTCTTCCTGGTGAACACCAGCATCGAGTCGCCATCGGCGGGTGAGATTTCGTCCACACTCCACGGCATTGAGCAATTGGATCCCTACATGGGCAAAGTTAAGCCCTATCCCTTCGGCCAGTCTCCATCCGGTGTGACGGCCAGTTTCAAGCTGCCGCCTTCCGGCAGCTTGCTGCTCGTGCTGTCGGACAAACCGGGCAAACCAACCCCCTCGGCTCCGAGTGAGACCGTGGTCGTGTTGCCAGCGATCGGCCCCACCTTGGTCCGCCGCCTTGAACCCAACGTCCTCACGCTCGACTATGTGGATATCACCGCCGGCGGCGAGACGAAGACCAACTGGTATTTCTATCCGGCGGGCCAGTTGGCGTTCCAGAAAAACGGGCTGCCGCGCAATCCGTGGGACAGTGCCGTGCAATTCAAGGATGAGTTGATAACAAAAAAGTTCGCGCCCGACAGCGGCTTCACGGCGAGTTACAAATTCACGGTTGCGAGCGCCGTGCCCAAGAACCTCGTCATCGTTATCGAGCGCCCGGACCTCTACACGATCACCTGTAACGGCCAACGCGTGAGAGTCAAACGCGGCGACTGGTGGCTAGACAAGGCCTTCGGCAAGATTCCGCTCGCGGCCGTGGCGCATGCCGGCGAGAACATCGTCACGATCAAAGCCTCGCCCTTCACGATCTACCACGAACTCGAACCCGCCTACCTGCTCGGCGACTTCACGCTCCAGCCCGTCGAATCTGGCTTCGTGCTTGCCGCGGACCTGCCGCTCGCTTTGGGTAAGTGGAATGAACAAGGGCAGCCTTTTTACAGCGCAGGCGTCGCCTACCAGCAACGCTACGATCTCGGGAAAGCGGATGGCAAATATGTCGTTGCCCTGCCGCGGTGGCTTGGCAGCGTGGCAAAGGTGACCGTGAACGGCAAACTGGCGGGCTACATTGACGCGCCGCCGTGGGAGTGCGACGTGACGCAACGCCTCCAGCGCGGCGAAAACAACATCGAAGTCACCGTCATCGGCACGTTGAAGAACACGCTCGGGCCGCATCACGGCAACCCGGCGCTCGGCGCGGCCTGGCCCAGTGCGTTTCAAGTGGGCCCGAATCCCGGCCCGCCGCCGGGGGCGAATTACTCCACAGTGGGTTATGGGTTGTTTGCACCGTTTGAACTCAAGCAGTTCACAGCGCGCTGACCACGACGAAGCCGACTGCATTAACCGGAGCGGCGGGAGCAGTTTTTCGACGGCTGGCGGATCCTCGTCGATGGCCGGGTGAACCTGAAATAGGTATGAACCGCAGCCGATTGCAGTTCGGTGCTGGCCTAAGCCAGCGATTGGCCGGGCAGCCATGCGCCGCTGCGCCAAGACAATCCCAAGGGGCTGGTGATCACCGTGGCGTACGAGAGCCGCTCGCCCTGGCACGACAGCGGGGAACTGCGCCTTCTCGTGCAACCTGACTCCGACACATCATGCAACACCTCGCCCACAAATTTGGCGCAACCGCAATAACCCCATGACTGTCCTTCCCAATCGCTCATCCCACTGTCAGTGTCGGTCCGCCTGCAGGTCACAAGCGACAAGAATCGTGATCGGCGGGATTGCGATCATGGGTCTGCTCCTGGCTATCGCGATCCCCAACTTTGCCCGTTCTCGCGTGGTGACCGCAAAGAATTCGTGCCTCAATCAACTGCGTCAGATTGACGGCGCGAAAGTGCAATGGGCTTTGAAGTACGACCAGGCGACAAACCACGCCCCGACCTGGGATGACCTTCGTCCCTATTTCATCCGAGCCCGCCTCCCGCTGGCATGTCCTGATGGCGGGGTATACACCATCGGGCGCGTTGGTGAGTTGCCGGCGTGTTCGATTGCCAGCCATATGGAGTATTGGAGAACAAATCATCCATGAAGGCGACCCAACAGCTGAAGGAATGCTGTTAACCAAGGGGCAACGGTGGCTTGATTGCATTCCCGGGTTCAACGAATCCGAGGCCAAAGTTTAGACAGGGCTCGATACGCGGCTTCGGCTTTTTCTGGAAGACTTTTTCCACCCATACTCCGATTCGCTCGGCCGCCGGCGCTTACCGAACGGCTTGGCGGCGGAGGTCGGGCGGGTGCGACTGGAAGTGGCGGTCAGTGTGGTAGAACGGCTCGCGCTGCGAGCCGTCGTGCCGCGTCCAGCGGCACGCCCGAGTCACCGCACGTTCCGCCCGCTCTGCGCGGGCAGAGTGTTCGCAGCGCGAACACTCCTACCACCCGGGTTGACCGCCACCTTTGGTCGCACCCAGGTCGGGCGCGCCGGTCGGTTTCCTGGGTAAATCCTGGTATCTGAGTTTGACGCTCCCGTCGCCCCGACCTAAATTCGCGACAAGCAATCCGAAGGACTGGTCCAGCTTGGAGTCAAATGGCAATAAACGAACCGCCAGCCGTATATCGAGGCGCGGTTTTTTTGATTATGAAGGAATTGCGAAATGCGATTTTAGCACGGGACGAAGTTCGATATACGTACCGACGGTTGTTGAATAAAAGTTCAGCGTTTTACTATGCCTGAGGGTGTTCAGTATCCCGACATCATCGACAAGGTGATCAAAGACAAAGACGGAAATGTCGCGCTCATCATGCGCGAAGACCGGCCTTGGGATGGATCACACCAGCGCATCGTCGAACTGCGTGAGAAGATTAACACTTACGTAGCATTTGCGCGTCAGGGTCAGTTGGCCGTGGATTATCCAGACTTGGTGGGCAAACTGGTTTTCTTCCAGTTGTGGTGCATTCAGCACCACCCAGACCCAAGACTCGTGGAGTTTCTCGACCGAGCAAATGCACAATTGGCCCAGCATGCCTTGCAGATCAGTGTGAAAGTCATCGAGGTCATCACTCCCGAAATGCGACGACAGGAGTTGCGGCAGGCGCGAGGCGGTCGCTTCAGTTGGCTTCTCCGATTGCTCGGTAAGGAGTTCAAGCTAAGATCACGGTCATGATTTCAACGAAAGCGCCGAACCAGCCGGCTGCACCGAACCCGACGATGACGCTTCGGTTGCATGTCAGGAGCCATTTGCGCCAGGTCGGTGAGCCGGGACGTTGACTGAACTCATCTGCCATGAAGAAAGCCATTATTGCTATCTTGCTTCTCTGCGCCATCGGAATTGGTGTTTTGCTGTTTCCGTTGCCAGCGGGACACCACCCTGACCACTACGTCCCCAAGATCGTGTCTCCGTTTCCGTCGACGCTCCGCCACGTCAAGACCCTTCGGCTTTTCGAGCCAACACTGGGCGATGGTTTCTGCGTGGCTGCTTATTCCATTTCAGCCAGGGACTTTGATCTTCTGCTCAAAGCTCGCCCTTGGGCGAGTGGATTTAGGAACTCCAGGACTAAGCCCGCGCAGTATTTCGCTTCGGTTTGGCCGGGCACGCCATCCGAGTTTGAGTCCTACCACTTCACCATCGACGACACGCACGATGTGGACTTGGCCGTCTCCAAAGACCACACCAAGATCATCTTTTCAATGTCCAACATCTGAAGGAATGCAGTTAGCCTGGAGCGCAGCGATGGGTTGATTGCATTCCTGGGTTGAACGAACCCGCGGCCAAAGTTCAGCGGGGCTCGCTATGCGGCTGCGGCTTTTGCCGGCAAGGATGCCGGCGCTCCCAGGGCTGCCAGCCGGCGCTTCGCTCCGCGAGCCGACCCCGCGCCGTCGGGTTCTCTTCAGCTCATGGCCGGGGACCTACCCGGCTCAAGTCAATCGGGTGAAAGCCATTCTTCAACGCGGGGGAACCTGGCTGGAGTTGGAAATCATCTTTTTGTGGTGAAACAAACAGCGGGTCAACGATCATGGAATTTTGGTCATGACCGCGACTGCGCCACGACTCCAAGGTTTGGCCGGCGAATTTCATTTCCCCCGGATGCTGGGCGATACGCGTATCCCAGTAGAGGTTGCGATCCATGACGAATTTATCGTTCTTCCACGTGCTGCCGAGGAGGACGCCTTGGTCGAACAGGACGATATTGTTGCTGAAGCTGAAACTCACATGATCTTCGTCCCGCGAACGCTGGAGTTGCTGGTCGCGCGCGAACGCAAAGATATTGTTCCGGACGATGTTTGTCTCGCCGTAGTGCTGATGAAAGCCGCCATGGGTGGTGCGATAGACGACGTTGCTCTCGATGAGGATGCCACTGCTGCCTTCGTCGGTGTAGATGCCCCAGCCGCCATATTTCGTGGCGGCCACGTCGTGCCAGAGATTGTTCACGACCCGCGTGCCGGGTTGTTTGCCGAGCATGTAGATGCCCGCCATATCGCTGAGCACCGGGCCGTCGCCGTTCGACATCACCCCGATGTGATGGACCTGATTGAACTCCACAATATTGTTCGACGCGAGCGCCGGCCCGTAGCCCCAGGTCCAGCCGATGGAAATGCCGGTGTAGTAAAAGTCGTGGATCGCGTTGTGCAGGATCCGATTGTTCGGCGACTGCCCAATCCACACTCCGATGGCGCTTTGGTACAACTTCCCGCCCGCATGAATCCGGCAATCAGAAATTTCGTTGCCCTGGGTTTGCTCGGCGGCGTTGGTGCGTATGGTGGTTTCGCCAATCTTGATTCCGCCGGCACCGAGATCCGTCAATTCGCACTGCGAAATCCGATTGGACTGACAGCCGCGCGCCAGTTCCAAACCGTAACTGCCGAGGTGGAGGAACGAGCAATCCGCAAACTCACAAGCGCGCAGGCCTTCACCCCAGACCGCGCCGGGGACGCCAATCGCCGCCTGGCTGAACCCGCCCACTTCGCTGGTCGGCGCCGGCCAACCCGGGCCGGCGTTCGGGTCCCCGGCCTTTGCCAGATTCCACTCGGTATGGGAAAACGTCAGCCCGCGAAACTCGATGTGCTCCACGAATTGGCCCGCCTCCGGCCGGCCTTCGAGCCGGACCAACTGGGTCAGCACCGGCGCAACGGCCTCAATGCGATCCGGCCGTTCGCCCGGCATCGGCATATAATATAACGTGCCGGTCGTCGCCTCGAGATACCATTCGCCCGGCGCGTCCAGCAATTCGAACGCGTGTTCGATGTAGTAAAGGTCATCCTTCTGCAGTTCGAACACGGAACGCTTGCGGAAGTTCACCACGTGCGCCGCCTCATCCACGCTCGTCACCGGCAGTCGCGATTCCACCCAGCGCGTCATGGCGACCACCTCGGCGTTGGTCACCGATGGCCATGCTTTCAAATCATTTCCACGAAACTGAAACCGCGTGTGTCCCTTGGTCCACTCCGTCACTTTATCCGGGAGGTCTTCGATGACCAAATACCCTTTATTCGGCTGCCGCGCGCGGACACGTCGTTCCCCGTTCACCCACAGCTCGCGGAAAAACCATTTCCCTTCCCGTGCTTCGGGAATTTCCGCCGCCCAAAGTTTTTGGCCCGCGACGGTCACTTCCTTCCAACCCGTGATCCGCCGGCCGCCGCTGATGACCGGGCGCTCTTTCGGATAGGTCAATAGCTTCAGGTTCGAGTCCTCGGGCTTGAGTGTAATCGGCGCCGTTTGAAAATAAGTCCCGCCGCGGACCCAGATCGTCACGGCGGAATTCTTAGCCCCGGGCCCGGACTTGAACTCCCGCGCCGCGGCCAGCGCGCGCGGCAAATTTGCAAAGGGGCCTTTACCGGTGTTTTCCTTGGCCCCGGCCAACTGGCCCGACCATGCGTCATTCCCGTTTGTGGCCACGAAGAAAACTCCCGGCGCCGGCTGAAGAGTCTCCGCTGCCATCGCGCGGGAGGCCAGCCACCCGGTGCCACCGCACAAGACGCACACGGCCACGAACACTCCGCCAATTGTAATTTTGGTTTTGATCCTCATAGTAAGTCCCTAACAATTCTAGTGGTTTTCAGATCGATTCCTCGACCCGCCCTCACCCTGACCCTCTCCCATCCAATGGGAGAGGGAACAGCGATGGAAGCGGTTTATTTTCCAGCACATATCCCACAATCTCCGGCGCTCAAAATTTCCAGAGCTGGCGAACGATTCTCCCTCTCCCCGGGGGAGAGATTCCACGGCCCGCGACAAGCCGCGATTTGCGACCTTGAACCGTAGCGCAGACTGGCAGTCTGCTGTGTCGCGGATTGGCAATCCGCAGCGACCCGATGGTACGACTCTGCCGAGCCGACTACCAGTCGGCGATACATCAGGTTGCCAACCTGCGCTACGGGCGGGCGGTTCATGGGGAGGGCCGGAGAGAGGGCGAGCGCTTGAGCATTGTTCTTCTATGACGATTTAAGGTTTGGCATCATCACTGGCGTTATCCTTCACGATCACCACGCCGCTGCTGTTGTTCGCAATGCGCAATTTGCCTTTGATGATATTCTCCGTGACGATGGCCTTGCGAACGGCCGCGCCGATTTCAACCTGCGCCTTGTTCTCCTCAAACTCACAGCCGCGCACGAGCAGATTGCCGCCCTCGGCCTGGATCGCAGGGCGACCTTCCTTCTTGCTGTCCCAATTAACGAAGGTGCAATCGCTGAAACCCACCGTGCCTTTGCCGGCGATTTTCGCGATCTGATTACACGGCCCCCAGAATGCCGAGTTCACAAACCGGACGCTGCCGGCGTTGTTCGTCCCCACGCGCACCATCGTCGGATCCGGGCCATGGAACGAAACGAACTCGCCGTTCGAGATCAGCAAACCGATGGGCGAGCATTGTTCGACTTCCAGCGCCGTGAAGCAATCGTCCGCGCCGATGCCGAGGAAGTTGCCATTGCAATCACCGGACTTGGTCTTGATGAACTTGTAACCGACGTTGTAGCCGAAGCAAAACGTGTTGTAGACGTATTGCCAGTCGCTCTTTCCGAAGATGAACGCTTCGCCGTTTTTCTGCTGCCACGCGAACAACCTCGGCTTCAGACTCCACCACGGATTGAAGTGGACGTTCTCGATGCGTCCGATGTCGTAAATGAAATCCACAAAGATCCCCCGCCGCAGCGGCTGCCCTTGCACGTCGCGGATCAAATGCCGTTCGTTCTGGGAAGCGTCGATGCCGTTGTACGGGTTGAGCAACTCGACCGCGAGCACCGCCGGATTCTTCCCGCGCATCGCGATGGCGTAGGGATACGGCTTTGGTTCCTCGGCCGGGTCCTGATCAGGGTAATAAATCACCACTCCTTTCAAAGTGGAGTTGTGGTTCAACGTGAGGAATGCCGGTCCGTCTTCCTGGCCCGCGCTTTCCGTGACGAGAAACGTCGTGCCATCGTCCGTCGGCTTGGGCAGGCCCGCGTCCCGGATCCCGTTGTGCGCCGGGACGGATTCCCAAACGCCCTTCAGGGTGACGGTGGCGGGAACATTGAGATGGCCGGCAAAGAAATAATTTCCGCGCGGTGCGTAAACCACGCCACCCCCGGCTTTGCCCGCGGCATCCAGCGCCTTCTGGAAGACGACGGTATCGTCCTTCTTGCCGTCGCCTTTTGCGCCAAAGTCGGTCACGGAAAAGGAATCCGAGCTGGCCGCAAAACCTTGCACGGCGAGGATCAGACTGAGGATGGCTTGGGGAAGGAGTGAAAGAGTTGGCGACTTCATATTCGTAACGAGCAATTCCCGGTTCAATTTATTCCTGCGCACTTTAGTCACACTGCTGCAATCATTAAGTGCTTGGTCGCGATAGCGGCGGCCCGCCCCTCACGCCGGCCCCACTGCCGTTGAAATAAGCGTTTGGACGCAGCAACGCCAGGCCGTTCGTAATCTTAATCTTTCTCATAATCATAATCTTCCCGCCGCACAGAGATTAAGAGCAAGATTACGATTAAGATTAAGAACTCGGTTCCAAAGCCTAATTCAACGGCAGTGCACCCTGACCCTCCCCCGACCAACGGGAGAGGGAACAGCATTCGGTCAGTTCCAGATTTTCAAACGGCCAACCGAAAATCTCCGGCTCAAGATTCATCAAGAGTCAGTGGGCAATTCTCCCTCGCCCATCGGATGGGAGAGGGTCGGGGAGAGGGCATTTGCTACTTCTCCACCGCCACAACTTCCACAAAGCCCACATCAATATATTGGCCGCCGCCGGTCTGGTGGCAATGAACGGCGATCAAATTCTTGCCCGGCTTCAGCGCGGCCAGGCCGGCGGCGTTCGGCGGCCGATTGAAATAATCCGACACATAACCCTGCGGATGCGCGGCGGCGACGCCATTGATGTAAATCTCCGCGTCCTCGTCGTGATGAATCCACAGTTCGAGGTTCTTCAGCTTGTCCGCGGGAATTTCGACCTCGCGCCGCAGCCAGATGTCCGGCGTGTTCCAAGTCGTGCCGATGACCGCGCCGGGAGTGCCTTCCGTACCGAAGCCGCTCTTGCCTTCTTTCCAAGTCCTGGGAGCGCCGGCATCCTTGCCGGCACTTTTCGCGAGGGTTGCCGATTCGCCGGCAGGGATGCCGGCGCTCCCAGGCGAATCGTTGAAGCCCGATTTCATCCAATCCTCAGTTGGCTTGACGGTGGTGTAACGCCAGATCGCGGATTGTTTGTCGGCCGCGGGTACCACGGCTGTGATCTTCGGCATCTGCGGGATTGGCGCCCAGTTGCCGGCCTTGGTTTTGTCACGGCTCGCCCACCTCTTCCAGACCGCCTTGTCGTAAAGCAACTGCGCAAAGACTCCACCCACCACGGGCCGGGCGGTGAAGCCGACTTTCTTCGCATCCTTCGTCTCATACCAATCCGTCATCGGCGAGCGATCGGGCGTTGCGTTTAAAAAAGCGTAGACTGGATCAATCAACGCCTCGAAGTCCGCCCGGCTTTGCGTGAGCGTCGCCGTCCAGGTAATCCAATCGAGCTTGGTGTAGTCCTTCCGATTATCCAGCGGCAGGCCGTACTGATTCTGGTGCTTTTTGTAGAAATCCATTTCCTTGCGCGCGACTTCGGCGGGGAAAAGATTCAGGTCCAGGATGCGATCCCAGATCAAATTATATTTCTGACTCCACGTATCCGGGCGATCGAACGCCAGCCGGTAGTGATCGCCGTCGGCGGCTTCCTTCACCCAGCGTGCGGCGAACTCCTTGGCGAGCTTGGAATAGACGTCGCCTTTTATGATCCACTCCTTCCCCTCACCCGGCTTCGCCACCCTCTCCCCATCCGATGGGGAGAGGGAAGGGGTGAGGGGTCGCCCGCGCAATTCGCACAACTTACCGAACGCGCCGAGGCCGATGATCGCCTTGGCGCTCAGGTTCACGTTGTGCGCCAAGTGGCCGGCAAAGTCGTCGGTGCAGAGCTGGTTCTCGGGATCGAAGCCCTTCGCCTTGAGATACTCCGCCCATTGTTCGAGCTGCTTCCAGTAAAGGCCGGCGAAGTCGGCGTTACCTTCCATCTGCGCGACGGCGGCCATGAGGATGAGCAGATTGCCGCTTTCCTCGACGGGCATCTGGTCGCGCTCGTTGCGTTCGCCGCCGCCATAGACCTGGCCGTTGGCGTGCGGGTAAGTGCCGAGGTCGTGCGGCGCGAAGGGAAATTTCCAACGCTCGCTCGCCGCGTAATTCATGAACGGCACTAGGAACGATTTGGCCAGCGACGGCCCGAACAGCAGGAACTGCGGCGCCATCGGATAAAACACGTCCGACGTGCCGACGCAACCGTTGGAATGGTTCTCCTTGCAGAACTGGAGCGGCTGGCCGTTGGCATCCGCAACGAATTTGCCGGCGGCGAAACACTGGCGATAGGCGAGCGCGGCGAGCCGGGAATATTTCTCGCCGCCGGCCTGACGCAAATCCGCCATGAGTTCCGAGTCAAATGCCGCACACATTTTCTTTCGTTTCTCAAAATTGTGACCCGCGTCCCCGACGAGATCGCCACCAGAACCCCGGAAAATATTTCCGTGTTGTTTCTTCCAGTATGGTTCCAAGTTCTTTTTGAAGTATTGGATGGAGTAACGGTCGTCGTAGCCAAGGAGGATTGTTCGCGAATCGCCATCACGGCCGTCGGCGGTTTTCAGTTGCCAGGTGAACGTCAATGCAAGGCCGGGCAATCCTTCATCCGCGCGTCTTGGAATTCTCCAGTCCGGCTTGATATACATCCCGCTGGAAACCAATCGCGGATCAGGCGTTTTGAGTTCAGGCCAGTCAGACTCAATGATGTCATCGGTTGTAAACCAGCGTCGCGCCTGCTCCAAGGAGCCCACGAACACTTCGGTGGCCCGAAATCCGATGGGTTCGCTGACTAGGAACTCACCCCAGTCAATCCGCAGATCGTCACCCTTTTTTTGAAGAATCGGCTGCTCAACCGATTGCAACCGGTGGATCGGGGTGCCATACCAAACATCGAAAGCGTATGAGACTTCTTGTGAGGGTTCGTTCACCGTAATTTCCCCGGCGCAATCAAAATAGACACCGATCGGATGTTCTTTACCGTCCAGTGCGGTTGTTGCCCACGTCACATAAGTCACGGGCTCTGAAAGCAGAGCCAAATCCTCCGGCAACGCCGGCGTCATAAACGTGAGCGTCAGCCGCACGCCTTCACCTTCGAACGTGTAAATCGTCCGCGTCGGCAGTACTTCGAGATTCGTTTGCGGGAGCGCGGGCACGTTGGCTGGCTCTTTGCCCATCAGGCGAAACACTTTGTCGCCAATCTTCACCATACTCGTGAGCCGGTGCGGCTTGCCCGTCCAATGCACCGTGTCCGCATCGGTCAGCTTGTCCGCCGGCGACCAGATGCTGAAATACGGGTCGCACGCCACCAACGGCACGGCCGGCGGGCGCAGCGGCGGGAGATTCTGACCGGCCGCAGTGAGCACCGACTGAACCGCGGTAATGATCATGCAGCAGCCAACGGCAACGCGGTTGCGTCGTGGAGTTCGGCCGCCCGCGCTTGCTTTCGGCCACAATGCTCCAACGGAGGAAATCCAAGAATCCCAAAGGGATTCCGTAACCAAGCCCAGGGTTGCGAGGCACGAGCTACCCTGGGTAGGCCCGACCAGAACCTTCCAACCCCAACGGGGTTGAAGCCCTCCCGCCCCGCGGACAGACACAACCCCGTTGGGGTTGAATAAACATTCGACAACCTTTCCCAGGGTAGCTCCTCGCCAGTCCGGCTCGGACCAACCCTGGGCTAGACGACACAATCCCGTTGGGATTGACCGAACAGCAGTCCCGACTTGTGGGTGATGGCAAGCGCCCTCCGCCGCTTTGTCACCGGCCGCGGCATCCCGAAAAGCGCCACAGGGCTGGCGCACTCCAAGACCTGTCGGCGAGACGAGCGGCTTGAAATCGAACGGACGGACTTTAGTTCTCATGCGAAGCTCCTGCGATTATTTGGGCGGCGAACCCTTGATCGATGATCCAGCAACTTTCTGGTTCACCTCCGTAACCTGGGCTTGATTCATCTTCACCACCGCGCGGTCGTAGGTCATCAGCCCGTTGATCTCAACCTCGACGTCCGTCGTCTGCGTGTAGATTGCAGCGCTCAAACCATTCGAGCTGACCAACGCGGGCAGTTGCTCCAGCAAACCGACATAGGCCGTCGTCAGCGCCTCGGCGTTGGTGAAGCTGCGGTAGCCCCAGTTTTTCTCGGCCTGCCAGGTATGACCCTTGACCGGCAGGCCCAGCCCGCCGAATTCGCCCAGCACCATCGCGCGGTCCGTAACTGCCGGCGGCACGCCCGGCCCAGGATACTGATGATGATCCAGAATATCGCCGGCCGAGAAATGATTGCCGCCACTCGCACCGTCCACCAGCCGCGTGGGATCGAGTTCCTTGGCGAGATTAAGAATGCGGACGGTGTCGAACTGCCCCCAGCCTTCGTTGAATGGCACCCAGGTGACGATGGACGGATGATTGTAGCGGCCCTCGATCAAGGCGCGCAGTTCGTGTTCATAAATCGCGACGGACTCGGGCGTCCGTTTCATTTCCTGGCCGTCCACGCCACTCGGGCCGTGCCACTCGGCACTGCGGTCGCCGCTGGGCATGTCCTGCCAGACAAGCAGACCGAGTTTGTCGCACCAATAATACCAGCGATCCGGCTCCACCTTCACGTGCTTGCGCGCCAGGTTGAACCCGAGCTGCTTCGTCATCTCAATGTCGGAGCGAAGCGCGGCGTCGGTCGGTGCGGTATACAGTCCGTCCGGCCAGAAGCCCTGGTCCAGCGGGCCGAGTTGGAAATAGGGCTGGTTGTTGAGGCACAGCCGGAAACGACCCTGCTCATCTTTGCCGAGCGAGACCTTGCGCATGCCGAAGTAACTCTCGACTTGGTCAATTTTCTTGCGGCCGTTGCGAAGAGAAATCTTCAGATCGTAAAGACTTGGTGAATCCGGAGTCCAGAGTTTCGGCTTCGTCAGCGCCAGTTTTGCCCGCGAACGCACGGCCATCTGCTTCCCAATCAGAGTCGCGGCAACATTAGCATTCGCAACCTCTCGCTTACCATCGAGGACCTGAACTTCGACCTCCGTCGCGGCTTCTGAATTTCCGTAAAGACCGGCTGCCACAGTATCAATTTCGATTGCGACGGTATTGTTATCCATGTCAGGGATAATCTTGAGACTTTCGATGTGCGCGGTACTCACCGGCTCCAACCACACCGTCTGCCAAATCCCGCTCGTGGGCGTGTACCAGATGCTGTTCGGATGGCTCACCTGCTTGCCGCGCGGTTGCGGGCCGGCGTCGGTCGGATCCCAAACGGCCACGACAATTTCCTGTTCGCCGGACGGCTTGAGCGCCTCGGTGATATCGAAGCTGAAGCCATCGTAGCCGCCGCGATGCGAGCCGACTTCCTTGCCGTTCACATAGACCGTCGTTTCCCAGTCCACCGCGCCGAAGTTCAGCAAAACGCGCTGGCTTCTCCACTTCGTTGGCACTTCAAACGTCCGGCGATACCAAAGCTGGTTCGTCTCATAGACGCGTTTCATCACGCCGGACAAGGCGGACTCGATGGGAAACGGCACAAGAATTTGTCCGTCCCACTGTATTGGTTGCGCGGCGTCCTTGGTCGTGATGGCGTAATCCCAGAGGCCGTTCAAGTTTTGCCAGTCCTTGCGCACCATTTGCGGACGCGGGTATTCGGGAAGCGCGTTCTTGGGCGAAACCTCTGCGGCCCAACGCGTCCGGAGCGGCCCTTGGGCGGGGGACCAGGGCTGGTCCGCCGCCCCGACGGACCCGCAACCAAGCAACAGGAGAACCGCGAATGGTTGTAGGCTTGCTTTGATGTTCATAAACGACCGGCTTGAGTTTGGAACGCGCGGTTAAACTACGACCGAGGCGCAGTGTAGCGCGTGCCGCCAACACAACACCGCCAGTGTCCAACCGGCGCCCGCCCACCACCAGCGAGCGACGGATGAAATCAATCGCCAGAAAATTCTGTCACCTGATCTACTGGCACACGCCCCAGCCACGGACGAAGCCGACGCACTGCGCGACATCCGGCACGGAATTATCCCAGTTGGCTTCGTACTCGAGGGAGATGTTGCCCTGGAATTTCTGCCGCTTCAGTTCTTTGAGGATGCCCTTGATGTCCGACACGCCCGTGCCATAAACGACATCGGGCATTTGCTTGCCAATCACCGGGCGATCTTTGAGGTGCACGCTGATGATGCGCCCCTTGAGAATTTTAATGCCCTCGAGCGGCGTAAGCCCGGACGTGGCCCAATGCCCCGTGTCGGCGCAAGCGCCAATGCGATGATCCCGATCCTTGACCAGCGCGGCGACATATTTCGGATCCCAGACCTGATATTTGGGATTGTTCGGCTGCCGGGCGTGTTCGTGGTAGGCGACGCAGATGTCGAATTCCTTGACCAGTTTTTCAATAATATCGAGATGCGGCACGTCTTCGGTGGTGATCGCGTAGAGATCCATTTTTTTGGCGAATTCAAAAATCTGCCGCCACTCGGCCTCGTCCTTGCCGCCAACGACGCCGTAGTTGACCGCGCGCACGCCGTATTTCGCGAGTTGGGCCTTGACGGCCGCAATGGTTTCCGCGGACGCATCGTGCTGCAATTTCACGTCCGGCTGCGCGGGGCTGAGCTTCTGGCCGGGGTAAAATTCAATGATCTTGCCGCCGGCTTGCGCCGTTTTCTCAATCGCCTCGAAGGCGGAAAAGCGATTGAACGTGTAGGCCTGGGAGCCGAGGGCGAAGCCGGCAATCTTGGCATCTTCCGGAATCGGGGTGGCCACGGCGGCGGACGTGGCGAGCAACGTCGCCGTGAGCGCCAGCGATTGGGAGAGAGTCTTGAGCGTTGAAGTCATATTAGGGTTATGTGGTCTAGCGTTTATGATCCGTCAGGCTGGTTAATCCCGACGCCTGACAACACACGCAAAACCGCAGCGTGTCAAAACAAAATTTGAGCGCAAAAAGTGGGAACCCTGGCGGAAGGTCAAGGCGCGGGCGACTCCGGAGCCGCGGCGAACCGGACCGTCGTGCGTTCCGGGCGGGAGGTCTCGACGCTCACTTCTCCCTGTGCCAGCTCGTACCCGGGTTCGCCAGGTTCGCTGAACGTGAGCGCAAACTTGCCCGCTTCAATCCGCAGCGTCTTGCACTGCGGCGCTCCATTCGGGGCGGGGTCCTCGCACGTCCAACTCCCGCACAAGGTCGCCAGACTAAATTTCGGTTTCACGCTCCCGGGCATTGCGGCGGTGGGGATCGCCGGCAGCTCCGGCTTCTGCTCCAGAAAGTACAAGCCGAAAGTCAGACCGTACACACCCCAGAACGCGGCGGCGCAGACGCCCGCAATCAGTTGAACTTTGCCGGGCGGCAGCTCGAGCTTGGCAAAGTGGGAGAGACTGAGGAGGACTGCCGGAAACACGAGCGAAATCGGAATCGCGTTCCAGCGCCAGCGTCGCGCCGCCCCCAGGATCATACCGGACAACACTGCGCATGTCAGGTTGCCCAGAAAATTGAACAACACCGTGAGCAAAACCGTTACTCCGACCAGCGCACACCAGACTCCGATGCGCGTCAGACCGTGCTTGATCCAGGTGGTAATCATGACCACAACCGTACGTCCGCCAACCCGATCGCTGATTCCGGCCTTCGTCCGTCGCGGCTTTCGGCGAACGTCAGGGGCACGTCCGCGCCGCCAAATCCGCTCCCTCCCTCTCCCCATCGGGCCGGGGCCGACGCCATGCGAGCGAAGGCGGTTGGCCAAGTCCCATCCAGCGCCGCGCTCGGCAAGCGGCCCCGCGGCACGGGGAAGCCGGCCGGCGAATTTTGCGCGCCGGAATTTGAATTGCCTCCCCCGGAACGGAACCTTGCGAGCAATGGGCTGACCTTGAGCGCCGGCGCGGAATCCGTCACGCCCGATCTTGCCCAATCCTTTGCGGAATTTGGCGTTCCCAAAAAGCCCACGCCGATCGTCCGAGTCGGGGTCGGAACGGGAGGCGCATCGCCGTGCACGCACGCCCGGGGGCGGCACGCCGCCGTCCGGGATAGGGAGAACACCCCATGGCGCGCGCCGGCCGCCAAGGTGATGATCTGGGCATGAGAAGCCAAAGCCAGAGCCGCTCCCGCAACGGAAGCCCAGCACCCTTGGCCCCATGAAAGGGAAATTATGTTAGGAACTATTTTAGTAGTGTTGCTCGTACTGATGTTACTCGGCGCGCTCCCCGCCTGGCCCCACAGCAAAAGCTGGGGCTATTACCCGAGCGGCGGACTGGGACTGGGACTGGTGCTGGTGCTGCTGCTGGTGCTGGTTTTGCTGGGCAGAGTTTGAATCAGGCCGGCGGGAATTCACACGCGCCAGACGTGGCGGTTCGTTGGCGCGAAGGCCGGGCAAGGTTAAGTTGCTAGGGCAGCGGTCCGCGCCAGCGAGCAGAAAATCACGATTATGTTACGAAGCATTAAACAACTATACGGCGAACATCTCGGAGCGTCGGATGGCGAAATCGGCCAGGTGAAAGACTTTTATTTCGATGACCAGAACTGGGTGATTCGATATCTGGTCGCCGATACGGGTTCCTGGCTCACGGGGCGGCAGGTGCTCCTTTCGCCCTATTCCCTCGGGCGACTCCAAGCGACGAGAAAAGTTCTGCTCGTGAATCTGACCCGGGAACAGATTGCGAACAGCCCTTCAATTGATTCCCACAAACCGGTCTCGCGCCAATACGAGGAGGAGTATCACCGCTATTTCGGCTGGCCGTATTACTGGCAGGGCGATGCCTTGTGGGGCATGAGCGGCTTTCCGATTCTGGACCTGCCCCCGACTCCGCTCCCGGGCAAACCGTCCGCGGCGCACGGTCCGCGACCCGGGGCGGCCGATGCGCATCTCCGGAGCGCGCAGGCCGTGAGCGGTTATCACCTCGCCGCGAGCGATGGCACGACCGGTCACGTCTGTGATTTCATGATGGACGATCACACTTGGGGGATAGATCAGTTGGTCATCAAGATCGGACACCGATTCTCCGGCCAAGAGGTGCTCATCCCGACGAACAGCGTGACCCGGATCAGTTATGAGGAATCCACGGTCTATGTGAATTTGACCAAAGCGGCCGTCGCGCAAAGTCTCGCGCCGCCCTTGGCTTCAGTGGCTACGGCCGGTTAACGCCGATGCTCCGGGGCTCTTCGTTCGGACGAGCAAGCCTGGGCCAACTGAACTTGCGTGCCGGCACCAGCTCGCGATCGCGGTGGTGGGCGGCAGCGTGGGGTTGGTGGGAATTGCCATGCTCGTCTTGCCCGGCCCCGCCCTGCTGGTGATTCCAGTCCGACTGGCAATTCTGGCGACGAAGTTTCTTTAGGCGCAACGCTGGCTCACCCGAGCCCGCGCGATGTTTAAGAAAAAACGCAAGCCATCATCAAGGCCTGCGCGGGCGAAGGAAAAATCTCGGCCACGCCGGTTCGCTCCTCCCGGGCCGACAACACAAAGTAATCTTCTGAGCGATCGGAGATCAGACGCCAGTCGTTCGCATCGGCCAACTCCCATCCAGCTCCCATCCAGCGCGGTCCCGCTGGCGTCCCCGCCGCCCACCAACAGAATCGCGCAGTGCGACAGGTGCGTGCTCGGAGTCCTCCGGGTACTGGGGTGAAGACCCCATAGCGAACGCACCCGCGGATCGCCGATGCTTTCGTGATGCAGCGCGACAAGCTTTCCCAGGACCGCAGCCCAAAACCGGCCGATACTTCCCGGTCGGCTGCGGCCACGGACTTGGACTTGAACCAAAATGAAATTGATTTTGTGCCGAACGCCGACGAAGTGGCCCGGCGAGCTTACTTCAGCTATTTGAACCAAGGTTCCCAGCCCGGGCAAGCGGTACAGCATTGGTTGGCAGCCGAGGCAGAATTGCTCGCTGAACGCAACCTTACGCGGGTTCATGGCTTTCACAACCACCACAAGTCTTGATCCACCCGCAACCCACGGCCTAAGCCTCCAATCATGAAAACTTCGCTCACCCCGCTCGCGGAAACCCGTCGGTCGCCGGTTTTCCAAACCGCCATCCGCAAACTGGGCGTGAACCTCAAGGCCGCAGCCGCGAGCCCAAACCCTCCCCAGCGGGACAAAATATTTTCCCGATCCCAAGGTTCGCGCGACGCCCGGAGAGCGCCCCCGATAATGACATCGCATAACTCCCAAACGCTTTTCCGCATTTGCGCCTTGCTCTGATCCTAGACCATGAAGCACAACCGACTAAAGGAAGGCGTTTTGACTGGGCAAACGGCTGCGCTCGGCGCCGGGACCCGGGCTGCGATGGGGGAGCGGGCGGTTGGACTGGTGATCATCAACGGTCGTTCCGCCCCTAACGCCGCCAGCCCCGATGGAGATCCGGCCGAGTGGAAAATGACCTACGATCGAATCAGCGAACCCCAGCTGGCCACTCTTGCATCGGCGCCCGAATCCGAACGCCCGGAACTGAAACCGGGCTCGCGCAGCCGCCACGCGCCCAGCTCGCCCGGCCAGCCTGCGGTCGCGCCAGATCGAAACCTTGGTGGGCAACTGATCGCCGAAGGTTGCTCCGGAGCGGAACGAGCACCGGGCCTTCGCGCTGAGCGCGCGGTTAAAATATCAGGACCATGAAAATACCCGCCCTCCCAATTCTGCCCCGGCGGGACTCGTCGCCCGCGATTCCAGACAACCTGGGAGCTTCGGCGATCGAAGGCGGCGTGGCCCGGTCGGAAGCCCTCAAGACGCTGATCGAACAGCAATCGTTTTTTAAGGGATTGAGTGCGCACCACCTGCAACGGCTCACGGAATCCGCCATGGAAATTCAGTATGAATCCGGTCAGTCGATCTTTCAGGAAGGGAGTCCAGCTAATCGGTTTTATCTCATCTTGGAAGGCCGCGTAGTGCTCGAGTCGGCCGTGGACGAGCGCGGTATTTTCCAGATGGCGACGTTGGGGCCGGGGGATTACTTGGGCTGGTCCTGGCTGTTTCCCCCGTACCTTCTGAACTTGAGCGCCCGGGCCCTGGAGCCGACCCGGACCATTTTTTTCTATGGCACCCGTTTGCGGGAGCAGTGCGAACGGGACCATGACTTGGGTTACCAACTCATGCTGCGAATCGCGGAAGTAGTCATCCACCAGCTCCAGGTCACACAGCAGCGCCTGAAGGAAACCATCGTGACCAATAACCCCTCGAATGGATGACGAAGCGCGCATCTCCGGCAACGGAATCCCCAAAACGGATGCGGGCATTTAGCACGAAACCGTCACGGGTCTCGCCCCCTACGGGTGAACCCGCAACCTGAATAATCACCCAATGAATGCTAATGGATCGCTGCTGGAGCTCTTGACCCGCTCGGAAACCTTTAAGACCTACGAGCGCGCCTACACGGAGGCCACCGGAATGCCCCTGACGCTGCGGCCGGTCAATACCTGGCAGTTGCCATTCCACGGCATGCGGCGGGAGGGTCCGTTTTGTGCGGTGATGGCCGAAAAGAGCCGCACTTGTGCCGCGTGCCTCCAGTTGCAGGAAAAGCTTACGCAGGATGCCATCCACAAAGCAGCGACCCGGACGTGCGCCTACGGCTTGTGCGAAACCGCCGTGCCCGTGAAGCTCGGCCCCCAGACCATCGGCTTCCTACAAACCGGCCAGGTGTTGCGGCAGCCCCCGACCGAAGCGTCGTTCCAACGTGCCATCGAACAAGCGGCCAGTCGGGGGGTGGATATCGACAACGCGGCGGCGAAACTCGCTTTCTTCCGCACGCCGGTCGTCACGCAGAAGAAACTCGATGCAGTGGCGGGCTTGCTGGCCATCTTCGCCGACCATCTCGCGATGAAAAGCAACCAACTCGTCGTGCAGACCGCCCATGCCGAGTTGCCGATCATCGCCAAGGCGAAGCAATTCATCCGCGACCATTACACCGAAAGCCTCTCGTTAGGCCAGGTTTCCAGCAATGTGAACACCAGTCGCTTTTACTTCTGCAAACAGTTCCGTAAGGCCACGGGCGTCAGCTTTACGGAATTTGTCGCGCGCACCCGGGTCGAGAAATCGAGGGGCTTCTTGCTCAACCGCAACCTGCGCATCAGCGAAATCGCATTCGCCGCCGGCTTTCAGTCGCTGACCCACTTCAGCCGGATGTTCAAGCGCATCATGGGGGAAACGCCCACGGAGTATCGCGGGCGGCTGCCAGCCATAGCCTGAGGACAATTGGGCAGCATGCGGACGGGACGGGTAGCACTGAACGGGGCAGGTCTCGGCGCCGTGAGGAATCGTTGAGTTTTGAATAGTCGGGTGGCCTCGCCGGTTCGCTCGTAGCTTGAAATTTTCCCGATCCGCGTTTAAACGCAGTAATATTGCTCTGATAAGTCAGCCGCATTTAGGAGTCTTCGGTCGGCCGGAAAGTATTGGACCAGGGCTTGGTTATCCAGGTCAGGATCACACATTGCAAAGTGTGACCATTCCTTCGATTTGGCGATGACTCAACGGAGTAATTCCATCTCCGTCCCGTGTCCGGTGGCCGGTTTCAGGCCGCCGCCTCCTGGCACCGTCCGGAAAAAAATCTCAGGAGCGCGGTGCGACCTCGAAACTTAAAAGTCGAAACTTGGCGCTTGGGCTTTGCCAGGGTTCGTTTTAGATTTCGCACATGTCCCAGAGTTTGCGCCTCAAAGATCAACCCGCCAGCGAGCGTCCGCGTGAGCGACTGGTGGCGCTCGGGGTGGAGGCTTTGAGCCCGGCGGAGCTGATCGCCATCCTGTTGCGCACGGGTCTCAAAGGCGTGAACGCCGTGCAGGTTGGCCGGCAGTTGCTGCAGGCATTTGGCTCGTTGCATGGGTTGGCGCGGGCGTCGGTGGACGACCTGAAAAAAGTGAAAGGCATCGGCCGCGACAAGGCAGTGACCTTGGTGGCGGCCTTTGCCCTCGCCCACAAAATGGCGAAGGAATTGCAGGACGAATCGCCGGTGCTGGACACGCCGGAGGCGGTGGTGAATTTGCTGCGGGCGCGCAATCTCCTGCTCGGCGTGGAACAACTGCAGGTGCTCCTGCTCAATACGCGCCGCCGGCTCATCCGCGTGGAGTCGGTCACGAACGGCACGATCGACACGCTGCTCGTGCACCCGCGCGAGGTTTTCAAATCCGCCATCGCCGCCAACGCCGCCGGCATTATTCTGGCCCACAATCACCCCAGCGGTGACCCAACCCCGAGCGAGGCGGACATCAAAGTGACGCGGGATCTGATTCGCGCTGGGCAGTTGCTCAAGATCGATGTGCTGGACCACGTCATCCTCGGGCGCGCCACGCCGGACCGACCAAAGGACTACGTGTCGTTGCGGGAGTTGGGCTATTTTTTTGCGTGAGGCAGCGGGCGATCCAACTTTCCAACTCTGGAACGAAACGATGCCAAGGTGGTTCTGGCTGGACGGCCCCCTGATTTGCAGGCCACGCTGACGAACGCTTCATGACTGCCATCGTGCCATCGGTTGCCCCATCGCCCCACTACCCACCTGGCTTTCGCGTCCGGCGGGGTTGGAACTGGATCATCCTGGGCCTCCTGTATGCCTCGTACTACACGTGCCGCTACAACTTTCGCTTCGCCACGTCGGGCATGATCGCCGAATTCGGGTTCAGCAAAACGCAGATCACGGACATGCTAAGTGCGTGGGCCATCGCGTACGGCACCGGCCAGCTCGTCAACGGTCTGCTCACCGACCGCATCGGTGGCAAAGCGGCCATGCTGCTGGGCGCGACCGGCACGGTGGTGATGAACCTGCTTTTTGGGTTCGGCTCCCAGGTGGGAACTTTCTCCACGTTCGCCCTCATCTGGCTGCTGAACGGCTGGTTTCAATCATTTGGGGCACCGGGCATGGTAAAAATAAACACCGCCTGGTTTAACCGTCCCGAGCGCGGCACGTTCGCCGGCATCTTCGGCTTCATGATCCAGTTGGGACAAGTGATTATCAATAATCTGGCGCCGGTGATGCTCGCCGGGTTTACGGTCGGCGCCTTCGTCGTGGCGAAAGGCGAATGGCGCTGGCTATTCCGCCTCCCGCCGTTGTTCACTGCAGCGATGGCCATCTTGCTCGTGCTGATCCCCAGGGAATCGCCGGAGGCGGCAGGTTATTCGGACGTAATCCAGGACGGCGATGATCCGACCGACCTCGGGACCCGGGCCACGCTCAAGGAATCGTTCGTAACCATCTTTCGGCACCCGCTCGTGTGGTATTATGCGCTCGCTTATGCCTGTACGGGGGCGGTGCGGAACAGTTCCGACCAGCTCGCCGTGTTATACTTTGTAGAGCAGTTACATCTGGATTTGGCAAAAAAACCACCGGCGGTTTTTTACACGATGAACCTGATGCCGCTGGTGGCGGTGCTGGGATCATTTTCGGCGGGCTGGGTGTCAGACCGCTTTTTCCAAGGCCAGCGCTCGCCCGTGGCCATGACGCTCTACTATTTGGAAAGCCTCGTCATTCTCGGCGCGGCCCTGGTCATCTACACCGGCGTCGTCGGGCCGACGCCGGGCGGAATCTTTCTGGGCTGTCTGTTTCTGGTGTTGATTTCCCTCACGGCCAACTCCACGCATGCGATCGTCGGCGCTGCCGCCCCGATGGATATTGGCGGGCGCCGCCGGGCCGGGTTTGCCACAGGGGTGATTGATTCCTTCCAATATTATGGGACGGCGATCGCCCTGCCGATCACGGGCCGGCTGATTGACAAATATGGCTGGGGCGTTTGGTATCCGACCATGGCGGGCTTCGGCTTCCTCGGCGGGAGTGCGATGCTGTTGGTGATGTGCAAGCAGCGCCGGCTGAAACCGACGGCGGCGACTTGACCAGGTTAGCGGGGGTTTAAACCTTCGCGAGCGAGCAGCCGACGCTTCCAATCCAGTCCTCCGGAAAATCCCCCGAGCTTGCCCTGCGCCGCCAACACCCGATGACACGGAATGAGAACCGGAATGGGATTCGCCCCGCACGCGCCGCCCACGGCCCGGACGCTTTTGGGTTTGCCAAGGGCGCGCGCGATTTCGCCGTAGCTCCGCGTCTCGCCCAGTGGGATCTTGGCCAGCGCGCGCCAGACGGCCTGTTGGAAGGCGCTACCCGCGGACAAATCCAGTGGCGGAAAACGATGCGGCGCGCGGCCGGCGAGAATGGCTTTGAGCGCCGCTTTCGTGGCGGTGTGCCAGGGGCGAACGCGCGGTGCGCGGCGGCCGAGCACCGGCCGAAGCGGCGGAGAGCCGGCGGTCGGAAAATGGAGTTGCGCGAGCCCCGTGGCCGAATATTCCGCGCGGAAAACTCCGGCCCGCGTGGCAATGCGGAGGCGAATCAAATTCGAGTCAACGGGAGCGGGCATGGGGCTTTCGTTAACCGCGGAGAAACATGTAAAACAAACCCACCAAGGTCAGCAGCAGAAAAATGGTGAAGGCGATGAAGCGGTTGCGGGCCACGCGCTTTTCCTTGCGCAAGGGGCGCAGCCCCTGCACGCCCCCGGCGGCCAGGTAGCTCACCAGCTTGGGATTGCTGGTGCTCGGCCCGTGGAAAAAATGGCGGAGCCGTTCGAGCAAGGCGGGGAAATCATACTTGCGCAGGCCCAGTTCGTTGTAGTGCTCCGCCGTGGTTTCCAGGTCCGTTCGTGGCGCGAGCCGTTCCTGGTTGATTTCTTCGAAGACCGGGTCGGGCGCCCCGGTCGGGGCCGGGGCGGCGGGCCCCTTGGCGGTGTGGCTGATGGTCAAGCCATGCGGCAGCGCGGTGGAACGCAAGCGCGGCTGGCCCGGGCCGTGATGCAATTTTTCATCCAAGCGCTTGATCTGCGCCTCCAACGAGGCAATCTCAGAGGTCAGCGCGGACGCGCGATCCGATATGGGATCCGATTGTTTTTTGAACCAGCCCATGTGAACAGGCCCCGCCAACCCGAATCCATTCCGGTTTGCCGGGCATTGGCCCCGCCTCAATGGCGAAGCAGCACGAAAAGCAAAACACCCAGCGCCGCGAGCGCGATCGTCGCCAGGGGCCACGTCAGGGCCAGCCCCAGCCGGCAGAGTTGGGCAAAACTTTTGCCGTCCAGCGTCGAAACCGCGGCTTGACCGGGCTTCACATCACTCGCCACGGTGGTCGCCGGGCCGGACAGCACGGGAAATTTCAAGCGCGCCCCGTTCCATTCCAGGCGGGCATTTTCAATGGTCGTCAAAGCGCGGGTTAGTTCCACGTTGAAGTTATCCTTCGTCCAGCCCGCTTCGTGCAACGCCTGCACTTTTTCCAGGGCGTCCCGCATTTCACCGATGGATTTCGCCATCTGTCCGGCATCGCGCCGCGCGGCGAACTCGGCTTCCTCGAGCAACCCGAGGCCGCGCGCGAGCTGTTGGACGATCTCCGTGCGCCCGTTCTGGAATTCCATCTGGCGGCGCCGCAGCTCTTCCAGCGTGGAGCGCTCGCGTTCCAGTTCCTCCTGCGCCCGCTTGAGTTCCGCGAGCTGCTGCTGCGCTTCGGTGACTTTGATATCCACCTCTTCACGCGTGGGGGCGCGCAGCGAGGCGGTGGCGGCCGTGGTGGTGGTGGTGGCATAAGACGCCTTGCGCGTCTGAAAATCGGTATCCACAAACTCGGTAGCATCGTATTGGGTAGCCATGCCGTCAGCTTAAGGCCGCGGAGAAATTGTGTAAAGTCATGTGTTGCGCCCGGGGCCCAAGCTCCAAGCTACAAACTGCAAGTGGCAGGCTGACGGTCGGCGAGTGGCGGCGACAATTAGCCGTCGCAGTTCGTTGGCCGGCTGTCACCACTCATCCGTCGCTCGTCGTCGACCGTCCGTCGTATGTAGACTGGATGTCGCATGTCAGGAATTGTGAATTGTCCGGTTTCCGGCCGGCCGCGAGACGAGCACACCCGGGTGCGTCCCACGGCGGGCTGCAATGACGCCATGCCAGTCCATTGGTTACTAATTTAAGAAAAGGAGAGTAAAAGCGCAGTAACAGCGCCGGTCGGTGTTTGCCAAACGGGCCGTCCTGGCGTCATTCGGTTCGCTGCTCCGCGCCCACCTCGGAGGAGTGGAGTTCACTCACCCACGGCGCAACGTACGTCACCCGAATATCACTGCTTGGACAGAACCCCGCGCGCTCCAGCCAGCGTCCCAGGAACCGAATTTTGGTATTGAGCAGCCCTGCCAAAAATCGCCATCGACTTCAATCTTCTGCGTGCGAACCCAGCTCAACGTGGATAGGGCGATTGAGGGATTCCTCATTGCTTGAAGAACTGTATTCATGCGGCGCTAGGCTTCCAGCGAAACTTACCCGCCTCGAGGACCACTTGCGACCGGCAACTGGTTCGGCTGCTTGACTGTCGCGATGTTGCCGCTGGCGGATACTGGCGGGCGAACCAGCATTCACGACTTCGCCGCGACCGACTTGGCCAGTGGGAACCGCCGACCATCGGTGCAGCGCCGATAGCGGGTATGACGAAAAGCGCTTTGAGGGCGCGTTGCAGGCTTGACCGTCACCCTGGTCGCGCGGAAGCTAGCGGCCGTTTTGATTTAGCTTTGAAGAAAACAATGAAGCCCATGAATTGGATTATCCCTGGTCTGCTGTTGCTGCTCTTGGCAAACCAACCCACTGCTAATGTCGCCGCCGCGACCGCCACCAAAGCCGCCGCCGCCGCGCCGTCGGCTACATCAGCGCGCCGCCAGCCCATTTCCCGTGATCCCTGGCTGGGGGCCATTGTTTTGGATGCCGCCACCGGCAAGGTCCTGTACGAAGATCAGGCGGACACGAAAGGCTATCCAGCCAGTGTTTTGAAACTGATGGACTTGCTGATCATCCTGGAAAAGATCGAACAAAAGCAACTTACCCTGGAAGACCAGGTGCCCGTGAGCGCCAAAGCCTCGCATACCGGTGGTTCGCGGGTGTGGCTGGCGGACAAGGAAAGTTTTACTGTCGATGAGATGTTGTACGCGCTGATGATCCAGTCGGCCAACGACGTGGCGGTGGCGCTGGCGGAAAAGGTCGCGGGCAGCACGGATGCCTTCATTGAACTCATGAACCGGCGGGCCAAAGAGCTGGGCATGAACAGCACCGTGTTCCACTCGGTTCATGGGTTACCGCCGGGAAAGGGACAGGAAAATGACGTCACCACGGCGCGCGACTTGTCGCTCCTGTGTCGCCAACTACTCAAGCACTCCGACACCTTGCGTTACACCGCCACTCGCGAACGGCCGTTTCGCCCGAATGTCGCCGGCAAGACGGTGATCATGCGCACCCACAACCATCTGCTCGGGCACGTGGAAGGCTGCGATGGATTGAAGACCGGTTACATCACGGCCTCGGGGTTTTCCATTGCCGTCACGGCGGCGCGGCATGGCCAGCGCGTCATCGCCATTGTATTCGACAGCACCACCTTGAAAGTGCGCGACGCCAAAGCGGCCGAACTACTGGCCAAGGGTTTTGCCGCATTGCCGGCCGCCGGACTGGGAAGCGCGCCGCCGGTTATCCAACCGCCCGCCGCGCCCGTCGCCGCCCAGAAGAAGTAGCGCCAACGGCCGATGCTATTTCCTAGGGGCCGCCACCACCGGGCACGCCGGGGGCCCACCACAACAAGGTGCTTTTGAGCGGGCCCGTGGCCTGCGGCGTCCCGGCCGCAAGGGATTCGCTATCGAACGCTGCCTTGGTGACGAACTGGACGTGACCCGCCAGGGCCATGATCACCCCGCCCTTGCGACTATGCAGCCGCCCAATCCCTTCGCCGTTGGATTTGCGCGGAAAGTTGGCGCCATCGTTGAATTCAAAAGCCCCCGGGTTGCCCGGCCCGAGGGCATTTTCATCTGGCTCCCACAACAGGTAGCACATGGAACTCCACGCGGCGCCGATTTTGCAGGGTCGCGGGGAGTTCCCGTAGTTAATCGAGGCGCCGTTCATGACGTAGCTCGACAGTTTGTTAATGCGTAGGGGGTAATATTTGCTCTTGATGTCCACGGGGCATTGATAAGTCTTGGGATTGTTCAGATACGGATACCAAACCCCGCCCGTGTACCCCAATGAATTGTTGTCTTTGTAGGGGACGACCAGCAGGTTCGGGACGTTGCCGGTATAAAGCCAGCCCTTGGTGGCGCCGGCGCTGCCACCGTCCCAATTGGGATACGGCAACTGGTCGAGGTTGTCATCCGCGTACATCTTCATCGCGAGCATCAACTGCCGCTGGTTGTTCAGGCAGGTGGTCCGGACCGCTTTGTCCTTGGCCGAGGACAACGCGGGCAGCAACATCGCCGCCAAAATGGCGATGATGGCAATCACAACCAGTAATTCAATCAGGGTGAAAGCCAATTTGGCATTTCGCAGGTTTAGAGAAGATTTCATAGGTGTGCTCCGGTGCTCGTGGTATTAACTGGTACCGAGCGGACCTTGTCGCGATACATTGGCGAGAAAAATCCCACGCGTTTCACTTTATTTTCCATTGGGCTTGCCGCGACAATAAGTCGGTTGACCTCGCCTGTCACGCAAATAATCGGAACTTTGGCTGCCGCTTGGCGCAACCCCCTTGAAGTCCTCGCCCGAATCACCACAACGCCCGGAAGAACGGTCATTTCACGAAGCTCCCAAAGTCACCAGACAACTGCAAAAAATGGGAACCTCCAACGAAGCATGCTGCCCGCACCCCCTCGTAACCCACCCGGCTGTGGCATTCTAAGCGGAAGCCGCTGTTAATGCATCAGCAGCTAGAAAATGATGTTGACCCCGAGGGGATAATCCGGCGAGTTTGCGCTGACGGCTTGGCTCGCGTACGCTTGAAACCACCATGAAAAAAGTCATTCACCGCCGACGCTTCTTGAAACAAGCCGGTGCCTTTGCGCTCATACTGCCGCCAGCCTTGCACGCCGCGGAGGTGGCGGCCCCAGTCTCGGCCCCGAGGACTACGATCGTCCGCACCCGTGAACTGATGGCGCGCGAACCCAACCCCAGTTCCACCGAGAGCCAGGTCTGGCGGTTGCACCAATCCGCCACCTCGCGAACCAACCTGGTCGAGATGCGCGGTGAGTTGGGCAAGCACATTCATCCGGATGCAGAGCACAGTCTCTATGTGATCAGCGGCGATTTGACCGTACGCGCCGGCGATCTGGAGACCACGCTGCGGGCGGGTGATTACATCAGCATCCCCGCGGGCACGGAACACGGTTACAGTCTGCTTGCGGGCAAGTCGGCCTTGGTGATAAGCATGGACGCTCCCCCGTACGATCCGCAGAAAACCACCCGCCCCAAAAAGTCCGCTAGCTAGCTGCTGACGCGCGCAAGCTTTTGGAAGAAAGGCCGGCGCGGCCGCAAGCAAACTATCGGGGCTGGATCGATGACCGGAATCTCCGCAAGCGAGGCGAGGCGAGGCGATCCTGCGTCGCCCCGGAATCGTTGCTCGTCTGATTACTGCAGCGCAGTTTCAATCCGCGCCCCGCTCTCGCGAGCGGGGCGACAGAACATCAACTGCCTTTGTCAGTTGGTAGGAGTGTTTCAATCCGCGCCCCGCTCTCGCGAGCGGGGCGACTGCGGCCCTGCCAACCGGCAGAACCAAAAACCATTGCTAAGGTATATCCGCGAATAGGATGAGCTTTTCGTCGCGGTCGAATTTTCAACTGTCAAGGAACGTGGGAAAAGGTGTGGCGGGCTTGGATTTCGCGCATCCCGCGAGATCAACCAGCCCTGCCCGGCATTCGGGTTTCGCACCACCGACAAATATATGTAATTTAAAGCTATTCATCGCCGGGGCGGTGGGCCACTACGCTCAGGGTTAACTACATTCCTTCAGGTGTTCGGCATATCATTGCTGGGGCAGCAGCAACGA
>JANXWY010000134.1 GCA_025350905.1 Verrucomicrobiota bacterium | reverse complement strand
TTGGAGAATCGCGGATTCAGCACCGGTTAGTGGCTTCGGCATGCCCAAGGTGTAGAAAGTCGTCTTGCCGATGTCCAGTCATTTTCCACTAACCTCCTCCTCACCTGCGGCTTGCTTATCCCAGATGAAACACCCCTGGCGCCGCCATTCAGTTCCGCACTGCCGGGGGCGTGGTCGGGAATCCAGCCCGCCCGCTTTAACGATTTTTTAACACCTTTAGGGCCAGCTTTAACTACCGCGCGGGCGTAAACCGCCGCAACTTGCGGAGGTGCTAGCGGTCGACTCGAACACGAATAACTTTATGACTGATCTGATCTTCCTCGGAATCATGGTGGCGGGCTTTGGCGCCTGCGGGTTTTACGTCCGCTTGTGCGAGGAACTGTAGGAGTACCTATGGAAACCATCATCGTCGGCATCCTTGCCTTGCTGCTATTCGCCTACTTGTTCGTGGCCATGATTCGGCCCGAGAAATTTTAACCGCTGTGCTTATGCAAACTACCGGCTGGTTACAACTGACATTGTTCGTCGCCGCGCTCGCGGCGATCACAAAACCCATGGGCCTATATCTCCTGCGCGTGCTCGATGCGAACGGCAAAACCTGGCTCGATCCGGTCCTCCGGCCGCTGGAGCGGCTTACGTATTGGTTGATCGGCGTGGACTCAGGCAAGGAGCACGATTGGAAGCAATACACTTTCGCCATGCTGCTGTTCAGCCTGGTGAGCTGTGTGTTCACCTATGCGATTTTGCGCTGGCAACACCTGCTGCCGCTGAATCCTCAGGGACTCGGCCCGCTGAGTCCTGATCTGGCGTTCAACACTGCCATCAGTTTCACCACCAACACAAACTGGCAGAGCTACGTGGGCGAAACCACCATGTCGTATCTCTCGCAGATGGCCGCGCTGACGCTTCACAATTTCGCCTCCGCCGCCGTCGGTATCGGTCTGGCCGCCGCGCTCGTGCGGGGTGTGGCCCGCCATTCCGCGAAGACGCTCGGCAACTTCTGGGTGGACCTTGTGCGCGTCACGTACTACCTGCTGCTGCCGCTCTGCCTCGGGTTCGCGATGTTTCTCGTGTCGCAAGGCATGATTCAAAACTTCAAGCCCTACACGAAGGCCAAGCTCGTTGAGCCGTACAAATTCTCCGTCGAGAAGAAAAATGACAAAGGCGAAACCGTTCTCGGCGCGGACGGCAAAGCGGTCATGGAAGATCAGACCGTGGACGAACAACTCATCGTGCAAGGACCGATGGCGTCCCAGGTCGCGATCAAAATGCTGGGCACGAACGGCGGCGGTTATGCCAACGCCAACGCCGCGCATCCGTTCGAGAATCCCACGCCGCTCGCCAACTTCATCCAGATGCTGTCCATCTTCAGCATCGGCAGCGGGCTGACCTACTACCTCGGCCGGATGGTGAAAAATCAAAAGCACGGCTGGGCCGTGTGGAGCGCGATGACCACGCTGTTCCTCGCCGGAGTCATCTTCTGTTGGTGGGCCGAAGCCAAAGGCAATCCGATCCATCAACAACTCGGCGTCGCGCTCGCCGACGGCAACCTGGAAGGCAAGGAAGTCCGCTTTGGCATCTTCAACTCGGCTCTGTTCGCCACGGTCACTACCGACGCGTCGTGTGGTGCCGTCAATTCCATGCACGACTCGTTTACCGCGCTCGGTGGTTTCGTGCCGCTGTTCAACATCCAGCTGGGCGAAATTATTTTCGGCGGCGTGGGTGCAGGGCTTTATGGCATGCTCGTCTTCGTCGTGCTCGCCGTGTTCATCGCCGGGCTGATGGTTGGGCGCACGCCGGAATATCTCGGCAAGAAAATCCAGGCGTACGAAGTCAAAATGGCGATGCTGTCGCTGCTCGTGCTGTGCCTCTCCATTCTCGGCTTTTCGGCCTGGGCCGCCGTGACCGAGTGGGGCAAGGCGGGCTTGAATAACGCCGGGCCCCACGGCCTCAGCGAGATGCTCTATGCCTTCAGCTCCGCCACTGGCAACAATGGCAGCGCCTTTGCCGGGCTCACCGCCAACACTCCTTGGTATAACACCACGCTCGGCCTTGCCATGCTCATCGGTCGCTTCCTGATGATCGTCCCGATCATGGCGCTCGCCGGGTCGCTCGCGCAGAAAAAGATTTCGCCCCCGAGCGCCGGCACCTTCCCGGTCTCCGGCGGCACGTTTGTTGTGCTGCTGCTCGGAACGATTCTCCTCGTCGGGGCGTTGAACTTTTTGCCCGTGCTGGCGCTCGGCCCGGTCGTCGAGCACTTCCTGATGCTCCAGGGGAAACTTTTCTAACCGGATCACCACTTCAGCCATGAGTACATTCGTTCCCATCTCATTAACCCCCGACTTCAATTGGGTGTCAGTCGCACCAGGGCGACAAGAACCGTTGCAACGGTTTTTCGGCCCCCGGAGAAAACTGTTAAAACAGTTCCCTCCCCCAACGCCCTCAAACACCCGGCTGAAGCCGGGTGCTAAGGAGATTCCGTCGCCAACCGTACGTTGCCTAGCAAACCCGGCGTCCCGATCCGTCGAGAGACCGGAAACGCTTCTCCCCGGAGGAGAGGTCCGGGGTGAGGGCGAGTGTTCCACAAACCATTTCTGCAATTCGAGCCTCCGCACGTCGGCTGCTACCAACTGAATTATGACTCACAAAGCTCCCGCGCTCTTTGACTGGCACATCGTCAGCCCGGCCTTGGGCGACGCATTCAAGAAGCTCGACCCGCGCCTGATGATCAAGAACCCCGTCATGTTCGTCACCCAAGTGGGTGCCGTTCTGACTTCGGTTGGCATCTTCACCGCGCCCGCGGACCAACGGAGTTTCATTCTCCAACTCGCGATCTGGCTGTGGTTCACCGTCCTCTTTGCCAACTTCGCCGAGGCGGTCGCCGAAGGCCGGGGCAAAGCCCAGGCCGACAGTCTGCGCAAGGCGCGCAAAGACACAATGGCTCGCCGCCTCCGCCACGGTCGCGAGGAAAAGGTTCCCGCACCGGAACTGCAGAAAGGCGACCTTGTCGTCTGCGAAACGAACGACGTGATTCCCTCGGACGGCGAAGTCACCGAAGGCATCGCGAGCGTGGATGAGGCCGCCATCACCGGCGAATCTGCGCCCGTGATCCGCGAGAGTGGCGGCGACCGCAGTGCCGTCACCGGTGGCACCCGCGTCATCAGCGACCGCATTATCATCCGTATCACTGCCGAAAAAGGCCACGGCTTTCTCGACCGTATGATTGCCATGGTCGAAGGCGCGAAACGTCAGAAGACGCCCAACGAAATTGCGCTCACGATATTGCTCTCCGCTCTGACGCTGATCTTCCTGCTGGTCTGCGTGACGCTCAAACCGTTCGGCATTTATTCCGGTGTTGTGTTCTCCGTGCCGGTGCTCATCGCGCTGCTCGTGTGTTTGATTCCGACCACTATCGGTGGCTTGTTGAGCGCCATCGGCATCAGCGGCATTGACCGGCTGATCCGCCGCAACGTGATGGCCACGAGCGGCCGCGCCGTCGAAGCCGCGGGCGACGTGGATGTGCTGTTGCTCGACAAGACCGGCACGATCACGCTCGGCAACCGCATGGCGAGCGATTTCATCCCCGCGCCCGGCGTGACCATGGAGCGCCTCGCAGACGCCGCGCAACTCGCGTCACTGGCCGACGAAACTCCGGAAGGCCGCAGCATCGTGGTACTCGCGAAGGAAAAATTCGGCCTGCGCGGCCGCGATGTCGCCGCGCCCCACGCGCAGTTCGTGCCGTTCACCGCGCAAACCCGGATGAGCGGCGTGGACTTTTTTGATCAACTCCCTCTCCCCGCGAGGCACGAGCGGGGAGAGGGCCGGGGTGAGGGGCAACTCATAAAAACGGCTTCCTCAACTCAACCCTCTGCTCCGTTGAGGGAAGAGAGGGAGAACCCACGCGGCGCGGGCGCTCCTACTCGTTCCATCCGCAAAGGCGCGGCGGAATCCATCAAGATTTACGTGGACAAACTCGGCGGCACTTATCCGCAGGCCGTCGCGCAAGCCGTGGAAAATGTCGCCCGCGCGGGCGGGACGCCACTCGTCGTCGCCGATGGCCGCGAAGTGCTCGGCGTGATTCAGCTCAAGGACGTCGTCAAGGGCGGCATCAAGGAACGGTTCGCCCAACTCCGCAAGATGGGCATCCGCACCGTGATGATCACCGGCGACAATCCGCTTACCGCCGCTGCCATTGCCGCAGAATCCGGCGTGGACGATTTCATGGCGCAAGCCACGCCGGAACAAAAGCTCAAACGCATCCGCGACGAACAAGCCGCCGGTCACCTGGTCGCGATGACCGGCGACGGCACAAATGACGCGCCGGCGCTCGCCCAAGCCGACGTCGGCGTCGCCATGAACACCGGCACCCAGGCCGCGCGGGAGGCGGGCAACATGGTGGATCTGGACAGCAATCCGACGAAACTCATCGAGATCGTCGAAATCGGGAAGCAACTGCTGATGACGCGCGGTTCGCTCACCACGTTCAGCATCGCCAACGACGTGGCGAAATATTTCGCCATCATCCCGGCGATGCTCATGGCGACCTTCCCTGCGATCGCGCCGCTGAACATCATGCAGCTTGCGTCGCCGCAAAGCGCCGTTCTGAGCGCCATCATTTTCAACGCGCTCATCATCGTGGCGTTGATTCCGCTGGCGTTGCGCGGTGTGGCCTACAAACCCATTGGCGCGCTCGCCATTCTTCAACGCAATCTGCTTATTTACGGCCTCGGCGGGGTGATCATTCCATTCCTCGGCATCAAGGCCATTGATGTCGTCATCACGGCGCTGAAACTGGTTTGAATTATGAAAGAGTTATTGTGCCACGCCCGCCCTCACCCCGGCCCTCTCCCCCGAGGAGAGGGAGAAGCGTTCGCCGTCTTACTCGAGAACCTGCGACTGGATTTGCCGGACACGCTCACGAACAAACCAAAACGCCCGCCAGCTGTCCCCTCTCCTGGGGGAGAGGGCCAGGGTGAGGGCGGGCATCAAAACATTTATACCCATTGAACAGTATGAAAACAATCCTCTCTGAAATCCGCCGCGCGGTCCTGGCCACGCTCGTTCTCGCCGTCATTTGCTGCGGGCTTTATCCGCTGGTGGTTTACGGCCTCGCGCAAGTCGCGTTTCCCCGCCAAGCCAACGGCAGCTTGATCGTGGCTCCGGACGGAACGGTGCGGGGCTCGGAGTTGCTCGGCCAGAATTTTACCGCGGCGAAATATTTTCATCCGCGCCCGTCCGCCGCGGGCAACGGCTACGACGCAGCAAACTCCGGCGGCAGCAACCTCGGCCCGACGTCCCAAAAATTGAATGACGCCATCAAAGACCGTATCGCGGCCTACCGCGCCGAGAACGGTCTGAAGGAAACCGACCCCGTGCCTGCCGACGCGGTCACCGCATCGGGCAGCGGACTTGACCCGCATATCAGTCTGCGAAACGCGGAGCTGCAAGTGCACCGGGTGGCGAAGGTGCGCGGATTGTCAGTCGAAAAAGTTCTCGAACTGGTGCGAGCCAACACCGGTTCGCCCGACCTTGGCATCCTGGGTGATGCCGGCGTGAACGTCATGAAACTGAACCTTGCGCTGGATGCAATGAAATGAGCCGAAACGTAATTGTCCTACCTGTTGATAAGCAGATTATCGCCGCGCGTCCCGGAGGGACAATGCGATAATAGCCCGGCGTTTGAACGCCGGGGTCCGGTCGGATATCCGACTAGTCCCGATGGGACGATTGAATACCTTCAAGCAGTTCAATTTCAGCCGTCCCTCCGGGACTCGTTACGATCTTAAATCGCACCTAGCGTTGAAACGCTGGGCTATTTGCGATTGTCCCGCCGGGACAACGGACACCAGTGCTGCTGCGAGTTGGGGCTTTGGTGACGTGGGCATTCTGATTACCCTTAACCCGTGACTGACGAGAACCGCCCCAATCCGGATGCGTTGTTGAGTTCGCTTCAGCGCGCGGAAGCTGCGCAGAAACGCGGTCGGCTCAAGGTATTTCTCGGCATGGCGCCCGGCGTCGGAAAGACTTACGCCATGCTCGAAGCCGCGCGCCGCGAACTCGCGGCCGGGCACGACGTGGTCATCGGCTATGTCGAAACTCATGGTCGCAAGGAAACCGACGCGCTCACGCAGGGCCTGCCACAAATTCCCCGGCGCCCACTCGATCATCGCGGCCTGGCGCTGACGGAATTCGATCTCGACGCCACGCTCGCGCGCCAGCCGCAGCTCGCGCTCGTGGATGAACTCGCGCACACGAACGCCCCGGGTTCGCGCCACCCGAAGCGCTGGCAGGATGTGGCGGAGTTGCTCGACGCCGGCATTGATGTGCTCACCACGCTCAACGTCCAACACGTCGAGAGCCGCGCCGACACGGTGCTGCAGGTCACCGGCACGGAAATTCGCGAGACTGTGCCCGACCGCATCCTCGACGATGCGGTGGTGGAGCTGGTGGATTTGCCGCCGGCGGAACTCGTCCAGCGTTTGCACGAAGGCAAAGTCTATCTTCCGGAACGAGCCAGTGCCGCCGCCCAGAATTTTTTCCGCGAGGCCAATCTCACGGCGCTGCGCGAACTCGCGCTCCGGCTCGTCGCCGATCATGTGGGCGTGGACACCCGCGAACTCCGGCGCACCCAGGCCGCCGGCGGGCCGTGGAAGTCGGGGCATTGTCTGCTCGTGGCCGTCGGGCCCGGCCCGTTTTCCCGGCCGCTCATTCGCTGGACCCGCCGGATGGCCGACGGCCTGCGCTGCCGCTGGCTGGCCGTGCATGTGGAAAATCCGCGACCGCTGTCCGAAGCCGCGCAGGTCCAACTCGGAAAAAATCTCGCCGCGGCTCGCGAACTCGGCGCCGAGGTCATCACCACGACGGATGAAAATCTGGTGCGGGGCTTGTTGCGGACGGCGCGGGAACACAACGTCACGCAGATCGTTTTCGGGAAGCCCGGGAGCTCCCGCTGGGGCGACGCCTGGCGAGGTCGTTCCGCGTTGCAACAGCTCATTGAAGCCAGCGGCGACGTCGACGTGCTGGTGGTGCGCGCCGACAAACCGGAGTCCGCCGCGGCGCCCCGCCCGCCGTTGTTCCGTTTCGAGTCCCAAGGGAAGCAATTCCTGGCCGCGGTGGCGGTGGTGGCCATGGTGACGCTGCTGGGATTGGGACTGCAACGCTGGCTCGGTTATCAGGCGGTGGCGCTGGTTTACCTTTCGGCCGTGGTGCTGCTGGCGATGTTCGTGGGGCGCGGACCTAATTTTTTCGCTGCCACGTTGACGGCGCTGTGCTGGAATTTTCTGTTTGTTCCGCCCGTGTTGACTTTTCACATCAGCGGGTTTCACGACACGATGATGTTCGCGATGTATTTCGTGGTGGCGCTGGCGACCGGCCAGTTGACCACCCGGCTGCGACTCCAGCAGCTGGCCGAGCGCCAACGGGAACAACGGGCCTCCGCGCTCTATCAGCTCACGCGCGAACTCGCGAGCGCCGGCGACTTCCCGCAGGTCCTCAGCGTGGCCGTGCGCGAGGTGGGGGCCGCCTTCGACGCGGACGTGGCGGTGCTGTTGCCCGACCCGGAGGCCGGCCCCCAACTCACGCCTTATCCCGCCGGGCTGTGGGTGCTCGATGAAAAGGAAGAAAGCGTGGCGGCCTGGGCCTATCAAAACGACCAACCGGCCGGGCGTTTTACGGACACGCTGCCGCAGGCGACGGCCTTGCATCTGCCCTTGAGCGCAGGCGCGAAACCTTCCGGCGTGATTGCCCTGCGGTTTCATACCGGACAAGCTTTGAGCATCCAGCAACGCAATCTGCTCGACAGTTTTGTCCGGCAGATTGCGCTGGTGATCGATCGCCAGCGTTTGCGAGACGCGGAGACGGGCGCCAAACTGCTCGCGCAGTCGGAGCAACTGGGCCGCACGTTGCTGAACTCTGTGTCGCACGAATTGCGCACCCCCATCGCGGCGATTACGAGCGCCGCCAGCGGCTTGCGCGAGTCCAGTGCGCTGACCCCAACGCAGGCGAATCTCGCCGCCGAGATTGAATCCGCGAGCGCACGCCTGAACCGGCTCGTGCAGAGTTTGTTGAGCGCGGCCCGCATCCAGTCGCGCCAGATCAGGCCCAACCTCGATTGGTGTGACGTGGCCGACCTGGTGCAGGTGGCTTGGCACGGGGTGGAGAATCTGCTCGGCCAGCATCCCGTCACGCGGAGTATTGCGCCGGGGCTTCCGCTCCTGAAATTGGATTTCGTTTTGATGGAACAGGCGCTGGCGAATCTGCTCGTAAATGCGGCGACGCACACCCCGGTCGGAACGGCCATCGAGATCCTGGCGCGCGTGGAGGAGAAGGAACTGATGCTGGAGGTGGCGGACCGCGGGCCGGGCCTGCCCGCGAATGAACTGGAACGGATCTTCGACTTGTTTCATCGCGCGACCGGCGCCAAGCCAGGGGGCACGGGATTGGGACTGGCGATTGTGAAAGGTTTCGTCGAAGCGCAAGGCGGGCAAATCCAGGCGGCGAACCGCGCCGGCGGCGGCGCCTGTTTCACCATCCGGCTGCCCGTACCTGCGGCGCCGAGTTTGCCGGAGGAGCCGACATGAACTCTATTCTAAATCCACCACCGGTCAGTGCGCTGGTGATTGATGACGAGCCACAAATCCGAAGGTTGCTCACGATCTCGCTCGAAGCCGGCGGCTATCTTGTTACCACCGCGAACAGCGGTCAGGAAGGCCTCGTCCTCGCGGCGCAACATCGGCCCGCGGTGATCCTGCTGGATCTCGGCTTGCCGGACTTGAGCGGGCTGACGGTCTTGCAGCGACTGCGCGAGTGGACGCAGACCCCGGTGATTGTACTCACCGTGCAGGACGGCGAGGCGGACAAGATCGCGGCGCTCGATGCCGGCGCGGATGATTACGTGACCAAGCCTTTCAACACCGGTGAATTGTTGGCCCGTCTGCGCGCCGCCCGGCGGCACGCCGATAAAGAGCGCGCAGAAGAACCGGTCTTTCAGGCGGGCGATTTGGTGGTGGACCTGGTGGCGCGGCAGGTCACGCGTAAAGGGCAACCGGTCAAACTAACGGCGACCGAGTACGCACTGCTGCGATTGTTTATCCGGCACGCCGGCAAGGTGCTGACGCACCGACAGATTCTCCGCGAAGTCTGGGGCCCGACGCACGAGGAGCATACGCACTATCTCCGCGTGTACCTGGCGCATCTGCGGGAGAAACTGGAAAAAAATCCGGCGACCCCCACGCTCTTGCTCACGGAATCGGGTGTGGGCTATCGGCTGCGTCCGGTACCGGAGACATAACCCAACGATGCCGTTGAAAACTGAGCGAGCCACCGCTGTGACTCGTAGGACAGTCGCCGCGCCTGTCTTGATCTGCAAAAGGCTATCCACCAACTGGTGTCTCAAACCCGCCCGGCGAAAAACAACGCCTCGAGGCGGAGATGGTTAGTTTGAGACAGGCGCGACGCCTGTCCTACTGCATCATTCCGGAAGTCTCTTGCCGCGGGAGCCCAGCGCGACAACCAGTACTTGTTCCCGCCGGAGTGTTTGTTACCGTTCCCCACCTTTGTGAGCATTACGGAAGAAATCCAGCGGCGGCGCACGTTCGCCATCATCTCGCATCCCGACGCGGGTAAAACCACGTTGACGGAAAAGCTGCTGCTGTACGGCGGCGCGGTGCAGCTCGCCGGCTCGGTCACCGCGCGCAAGAACCAGCGCGCCACCACCTCCGACTGGATGGAACTCGAAAAGAAGCGCGGCATCTCGATCAGTTCCACCGTGTTGCAGTTCGATTACAACGGATACCGCTTGAACCTGCTCGACACGCCCGGCCACAAGGATTTTTCCGAGGACACCTATCGCGTGCTGACCGCGGTGGATTCGGTGGTGATGGTGATTGATTCGGCCAAAGGCATCGAGCCGCAAACGCGCAAACTGTTCGAGGTTTGCCGCCAGCGCGGCGTGCCGATCTTCACCTTCATGAACAAGTGCGATCGCCCGATGAAAGATCCCCTGGCGCTGCTCGACGAACTCGAGCGGGTGCTGGGCATCGGCGCGTTCCCGGTGAACTGGCCCATCGGCAGCGGGGCTGATTTTCGCGGCGTGTATGATCGCCAGACCAAACTCATGCACTCGTTCGAGCGCACGGTTGGCGGCAAATATCGCGCGCCGGTTTCCGTCGGCGACTTGCACGATCCCGAATTGCGCGGCCAACTGGACGACACGACCTTCAACCGCACAGTGGAAGAACTGGCGATGCTTGAGCACGCCGGGCACGACTGGGATGACGCCGCCGTGCTCGCGGAAAAAACCACGCCGGTGTTCTTCGGCAGTGCCAGCAACAATTTTGGCGTGCAGCTCCTGCTCGACGGTTTTCTGAAACATTCGCCTGCGCCGAAATCGCGGGTGATGGGCGGCATCGAGATTGCCCCGGAGAACCCGGAGTTTTCCGGTTTCATCTTCAAGATCCAGGCGAATATGGACCCGAAACATCGCGACCGCATTGCCTTCGTCCGCGTCTGCTCCGGCAAATTTGCGCGCGACATGTCGGTCCATCACTCGCGTTCCGAAAAAAAAGTGCGCCTCTCCAGCTCGCACAAGCTGTTCGGCAACGAACGCGAGACGGTGGACGAAGCCTATCCCGGCGATGTCATCGGCCTCGTCGGCCACGACGGCTTCGGCATCGGCGACACGCTGACGACCGATCCGAAAATCCTCTACAAGGAAATCCCGCGCTTCACGCCCGAAGCCTTCGCGCATCTTCACAATCCGAACACGGCGAAGTTCAAGCAATTCCGCCAGGGCCTCGACCAGCTGTTGCAGGAAGGCGTCATCCAGGCGCTGTACTTGCGCAACTCGTCGTTGAAGACGCCCTTGCTCGCCGCCGTCGGCCCGTTGCAATTCGAGGTGGTCCAATTCCGGCTCGAAAGCGAATACGGCGCCGAGTCGCGGCTTGAATCCGCGCCGTGGACCGTCGTGCGCTGGCTGCCGACGGACATGCAGGAAGACGACCTGGACGCGCTCTCGTTGCCGACCGGCGCGAAGCTCGCCTACGACCTCGGCAAGAATCCCGTCGTCCTGTTCACCAACGATTGGTCGGCGGATTATTTCGCCAAGACCAACGAACGCGTCCCGCTCGCCGCGTTACCCGTGCAGACGGCGCGGGAATGATCGCCGGCATTGGCGGCGGCAGACGTTCCGGCTCGCTCCAACTCCAGTAGCAGCCGTTTCCGCCAAAGACCGCCGCCGTAGCCGGTGAGGCTGCCGTCCTTGCCGATGACCCGGTGACACGGAATCAAAATGCAAATCCGATTCATGCCATTGGCGCGGGCGACGGCACGCGCCGCGGTCGGCTGGCCGATGCGTCGCGCGAGTTCGTCATAGGAAATCGTTTCGCCATGCGGAATGTTCCGCAGTTCGCGCCAGACTTTTTCCTGAAACGGCGTTCCGCGCGGGGCCAGCGGCACGGAGAATTCGTATCGTTTGCCCGAAAAATATTCCGCGAGTTCCCGCCGCAGTTGCGTCAGCCACTCGTGTTCGCCGGGAACGACCGCGCAGTCGAAGCGTTTGCCCATCGCTCTCAAATTGGTCTCCAGCATTCGGCGGTCGGTATACTCCAGCAGGCAAATCCCCTCGTCCGTCGCCCCGGCGAGCAACGCTCCGAGGGGACTGTCGATCATCTTGGTCACAAGGTGGGCACCGTGGCTGCGCGCCCGGCCCGGCGCCTCGCCAAAGGTCCGGCGGAATGCCTCTCGAAAGCCGCTGTGCGATTCGAACCCGCTGTCAAAGACGGCGTCATCGAGCTTCGTGCCCCGACGGATTTGCGAAAACGCACCCGCCAGCCGGTGGCCGCGACACCAGGCGACGAAAGTCATGCCATAGTGCTGTTGAAACCAGCGGCGCGCGCGTTCCGGGGTTAACCCCAGCGCCCGCAGATCTCGGGCGTGCAGCCTGGTCTCGGGGGCCGCCTCGACCCGCGCCAGCAATCCGGTAACCCATTCCGGCGGCGTGCCGTTCGCCTCCTGCGGCCGGCAACGCTTACACGGTCGATAGCCGGCGAATAGGCATGCTTTGATCGAGCCGAAGAATTCCACGTTGTCCGCCTTGGGCTGCGACGGGCACGAGGGCCGGCAGAAAATGCCCGTCGTTTTTACCGCGACAAAGAACACGCCGTCGTAATCGGCCTGCTTGTCTCGGAAGGCTTGCAACATTTCGCGCCGGGCCGGCAAGAGCGGCAGAGTCTGATTATCTTTCATGCGCCAATGCTAGCACCCCCCGCCACCGAAAAAGCGACGCGGCCTTTTTCGAATCTGGGCGGGGGCTTGGGCTCATGGCAGCCGTCGCCACATGTGGAAATGGGGACCAACGTCGGGCACGTCGAATTCTTCGCCGAGGATTTCCCAGCCCAGCTTGCGGTAAAACCCGAGGGCCGAGAGGCGCGCGTTGCACCAGATCAATTTCTTACCGCTTGCGAACGCAAACGCGACGCACGCCGCCACGAGTGCACGTCCGAAGCCCGCGCCGCGTACTTCCGGCGCGGTAGCCATGCCGCGCAACTGCCACGCGGTCACACCGGGATGCTCCGGCATTTCAGCGAGGAAAAGCGAGGCGATGCCCACGAGTTCATCATTTTGATACGCGCTGAAGTGGTTCGTCGAGGAGAGGTCGTCACCCGGAAATTGCGCCGCCGCGAGGGGGCGACCCGGCCTGAGCACCGATTGGCGCAGCGGCCACGTTTCGGCCGCCGTGATCCGGCGCACGGCGGCGGGATCGGCAGTGTTAGTTCTAGGCGGTTTCAAGTTTGGTATCCGGGCACCTCGTGCTTGCGGCTCAGGCGCAATTCAATCGCCCGCGGGTTCATAGATTGCTGTGACGGCACCCGCGGGATCGCGAATCACCGCCATGTGTCCGCCCATCATTTTGCGCGTCGGACAGCTTACCTTGCCGCCGAGTTTGCGCGGTTGCTGGAATTGCCCTGAGGATACCCAGGGTGGAACGAGTGACAAGGTCGAATCGGTAGGACACCGTACGATCCGGCGTCTAAGTCGGAACAATGCAGTGGAACGATCACCAAAAATACAGGCGGCGAGCGGATTCTTTAATGGAGCGCGGCGTTCACGCCGCTTCAGCGTCCGAACCGGAAGGGGTGCTTGTTTTGAATTCGACACTACAAGCTCTATGTGCGGTGATGCGGCGTGAACGCCGCGCTCCAACTCCTCTGCAACTGCATCGCTCCGGCTAGAAACTCAAAGAACCTTGCGCGTTGTGCCTTCAGCTTTGGCCGGTGCCCGGCGGAGATATTTGTCCCGCTGCCGGGGCGATCGGTTCCGGCCAGGGCCGGACGTTGGCCCCGTCTCGCGACCAGGTATTCCCGCGACAGTTACGGGCGGAAGCATTGCGCATCAGTCTTTTCATCGCGGCTCCACCTCCGTAGAGTGGGCGGCCTGTGTCCGCCACGCTTTACGATCTGATTCCGCGCGATGGGAAAGCCAGCAACGATGTGTTGCTCGGACTCTTTCTGGATTACGTGGCCGGGCGGCGGCTGCAACTCTATCCCGCCCAGGAATCCGCCATCCTGGAATTGTTCGAGGACAAGAACGTCATTCTGAACACGCCGACCGGCTCGGGCAAATCGCTGGTGGCCACGGCGCTGCACTTCAAGGCGATCGCACAGGGAAAGCGTTCCATTTACACCTGCCCGATCAAAGCGCTGGTGAACGAAAAATTCATGGCGCTCTGCCGCGAGTTCGGCCCCGACAATGTCGGTCTGAGCACCGGCGATGCGTCGGTCAATCGTGATGCTCCAATCCTTTGTTGCACGGCAGAAATCCTGGCCAATATTGCGCTGCGCGACGGCGACCAGGCCAACGTGCAAG
>JANXWY010000133.1 GCA_025350905.1 Verrucomicrobiota bacterium | reverse complement strand
TTGGAGAATCGCGGATTCAGCACCGGTTAGTGGCTTCGGCATGCCCAAGGTGTAGAAAGTCGTCTTGCCGATGTCCAGTCATTTTCCACTAACCTCCTCCTCACCTGCGGCTTGCTTATCCCAGATGAAACACCCCTGGGCCGGACCGGGGCTAGTACGGCAACGGAAATTTCACCGTGAGCTCGCGCACGCGTTGGCGCACCCGGGCGATGCCGTCGAGGTTCTTGAGCTCCATCAACACCTCGCTGATCATGTCGGCAATCGCGGCCATTTCGGCTTCCTTCATGCCGCGCGTGGTGACCGCCGGTGTGCCGAGGCGGATACCGCTGGCCTGGAACGGCGAGCGGGTCTCAAACGGGATGGTGTTCTTGTTGACCGTGATGCCGGCGTCATCGAGCGCAATCTGACAGTCCTTCCCCGTCAGGTTCCGGGCCCCTACGTCCACCAGCATGAGGTGATTGTCGGTGCCGTCGCTGACCAGGCGGAAGCCGTTGCGCTTCATGCTGTCAGCCAGCGTGCGGGCGTTCCGCACGATTTGTTCCTGGTACGCCGTGAATTGGGGCTGCAGCGCTTCGTGGAAACAGACCGCCTTGCCCGCAATGACGTGCATGAGCGGACCGCCCTGGATGCCGGGGAACACTTGCGAATCAATTTCCTTCGCGAATTTTTCGCGGCACAAAATCAAACCGCCCCGGGGGCCGCGCAAGGTCTTGTGCGTCGTGGTCGTCACGAAATCCGCGTGCGCCATGGGGCTGGGATGAAGCCCGGCCGCGACCAGCCCGGCGATATGGGCGATGTCCGCGAGCAGCAGCGCGCCCACTTCGCGGGCGATTTCGCCCAGGCGTTTGAAATCAATGAGGCGCGAATAGGCGCTCGCTCCCACGGTGATCATTTTCGGTTTGTGCTCGCGCGCCATTACCGCGAGTTGGTCGTAATCAATCCGCTCATCCTCTTTGCGGACGCCGTAATGGACGATCTCAAAAAACTTGCCGGAAAAATTCACCTTGTTGCCATGCGTCAGATGGCCGCCATGGCTGAGGTCCATGGTCAGCAACTTGTCGCCGGGTTTCAGGAACGCGAAATAGACCGCCATGTTGGCGCCGCTGCCGGAGTGCGGCTGAACGTTGGCGTGTTCCGCGCCGAAGAGTTTCTTCGCCCGGTCGATGGCCAGTTGCTCCACGGTATCGACATTCTCACAGCCGCCATACCAGCGCTTCTTGGGATACCCTTCGGCGTACTTGTTGGTCAACACCGAGCCTTGCGCTTCCAGGACGGCGGGGCTGGTGAAGTTTTCGCTGGCGATCAGTTCGATATTCTCCTGCTGGCGCAGGCGTTCGTGGTCGACGGCGTCCGCAATCGCGGCATCCACATTTCGCAACCGGTATTCGGGCAGAATCATTTTAGGTTCCATCTTGTTCACGCGGCGCTCGTGGCGTCCGCCTTCAAATTTAGTGGTGAGAAAAACATCGAGAATCCGTTTCGCCTCCTCGGCCGGGGTGAATTTGCCGGAAAGGCAGAGCACGTTGGCGTCGTTGTGCCGGCGCGTCAAGTCGGCCACTTGCGGTTCACTGACCATCGCGGCTCGAATGCCGGGCGTTTTGTTTGCCGTGATGCTCATGCCGACGCCGGTGGTGCAAACGAGCAAACCATATTCGGCGTGGTGGCCCGCCACCGCATCGGCAACCTGCTGCGCATAGTCGGGATAATCCGTGGACGCCTTCGAGTGCGTGCCGAAATCAATGAAGCTCACGCCGCGCGCCGATAAATACTTCTTGAGCGTCTCCTTCAACTCGAACCCGCCATGATCCGCGCCCAGGGCCACGGTGGCGGGCTTGGTGGCCCCGGAATTCTTGCCCCCGGTGGCGTATTCGTGCTGCGCGATGAACCGCAACAACGACGCGATGCCCTGTTCGATCTGATCGCGGCAGTTCAGATAGACTTCATACGAACCGCCGATCGGATCGCTGATGTCCTTCTCGAACGGATCCAACGTGTCGTCAAACTCGCGGAGGAGAAAGGTTTTCTCCGCCGCTGGTGGGTACAGCAACGTCACGGTGTCCACGTGGCTGTGCGTCATGCCCAGGATGTAATCCGCCTGTTTGACGAGGTCGGCGGTTAGCAACTGGCTGCGCTGGCGGGAAATGTCCACGCCGAGCTCCCGCATCGCCTGCACAGAATAGACGCTGGGCGGCTGGCCGTTGACCGCCCCGAGCCCGGCCGAGATCGCGCGATACTCCGTCCGCCCCTGCAGCGCGTGGCGGAATAATCCTTCCGCCATCGGACTGCGGCAAATGTTACCCGTGCAGATAAAAAGAAAGGTTTTCATTCAATCCCGGACGGAAATTAGTTTGGGCCGAGAAAAAAAATCGTCAACGGTGAAATGACGGTGGCGGCCATTTTCTCGCCCGCCATGGCCGGCCGATTGGCCAGCCTCACCCTCGCGTCCTCGCGAAGCCGAGCGGAAAAGCGTCCGTTTATTTCCGCCCCACCAAGTTCCAGAGGGCGAGCAAAGTCGAGCCGGCGCCGCTCAGCCGACCCAACCAGCCGATCGCCGCGCCGGGCTGGCGCAACGCCTTGATTGCGATGATGCCCACCCCGACCCCGAGCACCGCTGTCAAGAGCGGATGCTGGCGAACGACCTGGCCGGCATTGAGCTTCCAATACTCCGGCGAACGCAGCCGCTGCAACTCCGCCGTCAGTGCCAGCCGGTTCGCGTCGCTTTGCCGCACCAGTCGGTCTTTTTGCAAACGCAAATGTTCGAGTTCTACTTGGGCAAACATGCGCGGTCCTTTTTGATTTGATCCAGCGTGGCGGCGAATGACTGCCATTGGCGCAGCCGGTTGCGCAAGGCCCAGAAAGCGGCGCCGGCGCCGGCCCCATAAGCCAGCGTCAGCAGCACCAGCACGTAAACGCGGTACTCCCAAAACACCACCACCAAGGTAAACGTGAGCAGCGCCAGCGTCATCAATGCGCACACCACTCCCGCGCCGACGAGCAACAGCGCGTCGAACAATCGGATGCGTTCCTCTTGCAGTTCGACCAGAAATAACTCCAGCCGGCTCTGCGCCAGGTCCCCAACCGAACGCAGGATGCGTTTCCCCGTGGCCAGCCACCCGCCCGGTTCCTGCAGGGGTTCGTCCATGAATTATTACCGACGCCCCACCAGCACGCCCAGCAACAGCCCGACGCCAAACGCCACCCCGATGGATTCGTAGGGGTGGTTGCGAATGGTTTTGTCGGCGACTTTCGCGCCAGCGACGGCCTTTTCCTCCAGCTTTTGACACGCGGCCTTGGCGGATTCGAGGGCGGTGGACAAGCGATCGCGCAGTTCGCCGGCTTGTTCGCCTGCCTGTCCCGCGGTGGCTTGCATCAACGCTTCGGCATCGCGCGCCAGCAGCTTCAGATCAGCCATGATTTGTTCCAGGTTGGTTTCGTTGCTCATAAAATAATTGCTGAGTTCAAGGTGCGCCGGCGGCGACCAACCCGTCCTGGTTGCTTTGCCGGCTTCTCAAGTGCGTGCCAGCTTGGAGCACGCGCTGACTCAATTCAATCTCCATCTCCATCTCCATCTCCATCGAGGCGAGAATTCAGCGGCCCTTGATCGCGCTGGCAACAAACGGCACGCCCCAATTCAGCGCAGCCACCAAAAGAACACCACCGCCACTCCGGTGGGCAACAGCGCCCCACGCAGTAGTCCCAACGGGCTGATGCCTTCACCGGCGAATACTTTGGCACTTTGAAGAATCCCCACGCCGGCGGGATTCGGCGCATTGGCGATCACCGTCAAGCCACCGCCCGTCACCGCGCCCGCCACCAGCGCGTATTTGAGTTCGTCCGAGATGCCGGCCACCAACGTGCCGAGATACGTGAGCGCGGCGTTGTCGGTGAGCGCCGTCAGTCCGGTCGCGCCGAAGAAGAGGGCCGGGCCATTGAGACCCGCGATGAGCGGTTTGAGCCAGTAGGCCTGGAGCGAACCCAAGGTGACGAGGCCCGCCAGGAAAAACCCGACGAGCAAACCCTCCCGCAGCTTGAGCGCGTCTTGATGTTGCTGGGTGGCGGTAACCAGGCCGAGGAACAATACGAATACGCCAAAGAAAATATCCGGGTGATGCGCGAAGGCCACTACTGTTGCCAGGGTCAGCAGATGCAGGAGCGTGAGCCACGCCGGGACGCCAGTGCTCAGATCGCGAACCGGCGACAAAGCCGAGAGCTCTCTGCGAAAAATCAGGGATATCATTGCGGTCGAGACCGCACACGCCGCCGCCGCGCGCCAGCCAAAATGGGTGAGCATGAAGGTCGTGTCCCAATTCCACTTGGCCGCCACCATCAGGACCGGCGGCGCGGCAAAATGGGTCAGCGTTCCGCCGACGGAAACGTTGACGAACAGCAATCCCAACGTCGCATAGGCGAGTCGCACACTGATACCGTGATCGAAGTATCGTCGTTTGAGCACAAGGGCGAGCAGGGTCATGGCCGCCGGTTCGGTGATGAACGAGCCGAGCAGCGGGCCGAGAAACAGGGCGGCCAAGTAGAACGACAGCCCTTCCGGGAATGGCAGCGCCCGCGCCGCCAGCGCGATCAGTGCTTCTGCCAGTTTGACCACGGGCCGCGTCGCCGCGACCACCATGATCACGAATACGAACTTGGGCTCGGTGAAGTTGAGGCCGTCTATATAGGCAACCGGATCCTGAAACGATTTCTTCATCAGGCCGATGCCCAGGAACAGCAGCGCCGCCCAGAGACCAAACACGACTTCCGTTTCGGCCAGAAAATGCAGGCACTGCTCGCGCACCGAACCCGGCGGAGCTTGATGTGCCCAATGGGCGAAGCGTTTGACGCAAAAGGTATGAACCACGGCCATGGCAAAAAAGGTCGAGGCCAGAATTTCGATCGCGCTTGGATTCATGTTCGTCCGTCCATTTGACCATTGTGCCCGAAATCAACGCGGCCGTGTCAAGCTCACCCTGAAAAAAGGGTGCGACCAGAAGTGGCGGTCAACCCGGGTGGTAGGAGTGTTCGCGCTGCGAACACTCCGCCCGCGCCGAGCGGGCGGAACGTGCGGTGACTCGGA
>JANXWY010000132.1 GCA_025350905.1 Verrucomicrobiota bacterium | reverse complement strand
TTGGAGAATCGCGGATTCAGCACCGGTTAGTGGCTTCGGCATGCCCAAGGTGTAGAAAGTCGTCTTGCCGATGTCCAGTCATTTTCCACTAACCTCCTCCTCACCTGCGGCTTGCTTATCCCAGATGAAACACCCCTGGGCGCAACCCTTAGCATGGGACAAGCTTGACGTTACGGCAGGCCACCGGGTTCCGGGCGAACCGGGCGTAGTGAAATGCAGGACCGGATTACAAGCCTGCGACTGGGCCGAGCCTCATGCCCGAATCGCCTCGTTTAGCGGTTGGCTGAGGGTGCGGTAACCTTTGACGGAGCGCCGCCGGGGAAATAATCGGCAAAAAACTTTCCGAGCGGGACATCGGCCACCGAGCGCCGGAGTTTGGACCACGTACGTTGATCGCCGACCGAGTAGTAGAGGTAGGTCTTGCCCTTGAACTCGATGAGGTCCGGGTCCGACGCATTGACGCCATCATTGAGCCCGGGCGTCAGGATCGGATTGGCGGAGCTGAGTTGCCAGGACTTCAAATCCTTCGAGCGCGCCAGATAGGTCTCAAAATACCAGCGCGGGGTGCGGTGTTCGAGATACAGCAGGTAGTAAGTGCCGTTCACGTAACGAAGGCAAGGGCAGGCGGCATAGCGGTCGGCGCCAAACACGGTGTCCGGGACCTTGGTCCAATGCTCCAGGTCGGGGGAGGTTGCGAATTTGATCGTGAATGGCGTGAACTTCTGATCGTTCGACTCATACGCCATCACGAATCCCTTGGGCGTTGCGCATACGGAGCTGTTGAACAAGTGTTCGCCGGACTGTTTCACCACGACCTGCTGCTCCCAATGCTTCAGGTCCTTGGATTTGAACAGCGTCACATCGTTCCAGTCGCCGGACTCAAACCGACCCGCGAAAACGTAGAGGGTTCCCTGGTGGACCAGCGCCGAAGCCAGGCTGTAGCCCTCGGCAAAGCGGGCCAGTTCGCGCCCGGTTTCCACGTCCTCGAGCGCGATCGTGTAGTCCGCCTTCGTGCCGCCACTGGACGGCCGTAGGCATTTCATGAGTGTCAGCCGATTTTTCCAGACGAGGGGTGCGACCTCGCAGACTTCGGGCGATTCCGGACGCTCGACCTTCAGCGTTTGGCGCTTGGTCGGAGGTGCGCCGGGTAAGATGGTTTGAAACACGTCCGCCGGCCAGTGACCGAGGCGATGCATGCCTTTGGGCACGTCCTGATTAAATTGCACATAAGCTTTCACGTCGCCCGTCGTGGCAAAGCTGACGTCGCCTTTGCCAGCGCCAAAAATCTTGCAGCCCATGAGCGTACAATCCTCGAGGTCCACGTGGAGGAAGCGACCTTCGATGGTGCTGTGAATGACGCCGGAACCGGGCTTGCCCTGCGGTTGCGAAAAGTTGAGGGAGACGAGTTGACAGTTCTTCAGCTTGACGCGCGTGAAGCCACTGTAGCCGGGATTCCCCGCCTGCAACGCGTTGTCCGGACCGGTGAGCGTGCAATCTTCGAACACCACGTCCGGGTGCGCGGGCATTTCGTTATGTTCGGCGCGCACGTAGGCGCCGGCGGCATCGCCCCACCAGTCAAGACACCAGAGTTTGCAACGACGAAACACACACGGTTCGTCGGGACGCGATAGAATGTTTGCCGCGCCGCCGCCAAACGCGCGGCCGATGCTGATGCAATCTTCCACCACGACGGTGAACGGCTCGGCGGTGTCCACGAGATCGAAGAATAATCCCGCATCGCCGCCGGTCGCGTACAGATTTTGGAATTGCCAGCGGTCCCAGCCGATCGAGGAGAAGGTCTCGGCCTTGTGCTCCGGCGACCAACCACGCTTGTAGGCGCGAATCGTTCCCCACCAATCGTAACTCTTAAATCCTTTCTCGGGATCGCCGGAATCGAGGATCACCCAACCGCTCGTGCCGGAGCCGAGGCGGCCATCGGTGTCGCCGACGAGCTGGTTGTAGGCGCCCGCGGCGCCCTTCTGAGCAGCGAACAAGTTTGCCTCCAGGTAGGTATCCGGCCGGACGATGATGCGATGCCCCCCGGTGGCATCCGGCACCGCATTGAGCGCGGTCTGGACGGTGCGAAACGCCTTCGACCACGACAAGCCATCCGAGTTGTCACCGAGCTTGGACACGTAGAGGTCTCGGCCGGCGGCGGCGGGCAGGCCCCCCAGCACAGCGGTGAAGATCGTCAAGGCAGCCAGGAAAGCGGGAACTGGAAATCGATGCTTTAACATGTCGGTAGTTGGATTGTTTTGGAAGGCCTGACAAGTTTATTCCTTGGCCGGCAAACCCTCCGGGCCGCGGTCGGATTAACCGAAGATGTCCTTGACTGCATTTGCCTGCGAACTAAAGTGCGAAACACAAAATGCTTCAATAAAATGCCGACCCTGAGCGCCACTTACACTTCCGAACGCGGCACGGCGCTACCTTGGTTTTGTTACCTCGTGGTCGCCGGGGCGACGAGTATTGTCATAGGTATTCTTTGGGATATTTCGTGGCATCGTACCATCGGGCGCGACACCTTTTGGACTCCGGCGCACCTGGCGATTTATCTCGGCGGATTATTGGGTGGACTGACGGGCGGCTGGCTCGTCTTGAAAACGACCTGGGCCGGCACCCCCGGCGAGAGGGCCGGGGCCGTGAATTGCTGGGGGTTCGCCGGCCCGTTAGGGGCCTGGGTTTGCATCTGGGGTTCGCTGGCGATGCTTACCTCCGCGCCGTTCGACAACTGGTGGCACGATGCGTACGGGCTCGACGTTAAAATCATCAGCCCGCCACATGTGGTGCTGGCCTTGGGCATGTGGTCGGTGGTGCTGGGCGCCTTGTTGATGGTTTTAAGGGAACAGAATCTCGCCGCGCCCGACCAACCTGCTCCCGGGCGTTGGCTGTTTGTCTACGCCACCGGCATTTTGCTGGCGATGGCCGCCGTGTTTTTGATCGAGCACAGTTGGCCGAATCAACAACGCACGGGCACCTTCTACCTAGTCTCGGCGGCAGTTTATCCGATTTATCTGGTCGGCGTGGCGCGCGCGGCGAAATTTCGTTGGGCGGCCACGCTCGTCGCGCTGGTTTACATGGGGATCAATGCCGTCATGGCCTGGGTACTGCCGTTGTTTCCCGGCCACCCGAAGCTCGGACCCATTTACAATCCCGTGGACCATTTCGTACCCCTCGCTTTTCCGTTGTTGCTGGTGGTACCGGCCGTTTTCATTGATCTGCTGCGCGGATGGATTGGGCATGGGCAGGGGTGGCGCCGCGACTGGCTGCTGGTTTTTCTTGCGGCGACGACATTTCTCACCGTGTTTTTGGCGACGCAGTGGTTTTTCTCGGCGCTGCTGATCGGTCCGGCCGGGCAAAATTGGTTTCTGGCCGCCGACCGGCATTGGGCGTACACGGAGAATTTGGGAGGCGCCCGCTACCAGTTCTGGAGCGAGACCCACCCCCGGTGGAATCCGCCGCTCACGCCGAAGGCACTCGGCATCGCGCTGTTGCTGGCGATGGCTTCAACGCGTTGTGGACTTTGGGTTGGCAACTGGATGGCACGGGTCCGGCGATGAAACGCCTGCTTCTATTCTGGCTCGTACTGGTGTTCCTGCCGCACTTGGCGCTTGCCCACATCGGCAGCCCGAATGTTTTTTTTGAGGGCCAGGCCGGGCCGTACCCGGTGCGCGTCACCATCCGTCCCCCCGGCGTCATTCCCGGTCTGGCGGAAGTCAGCGTGCGCGTCACCGGCGGTCGGCCCGAGCGGCTCGCGGCGCTGCCGATTCACTGGAACGTTGGCAAAAAAGGTGCGCCGCCACCGGATCCGGCGCGCCTTGTTCGTGGCGAAACCAATCTTTACACCGCGGAACTCTGGTTCATGAAAGCCGGGGCGGAAAGTGTCGAAGTACAAATCAACGGGGATCGCGGCCCGGGTTCCGTGGTCGTGCCGGTGAACGCGGTCGCGGTTCGCCGGCTCGCCATGCCCGGATTCCTCGGCGGGCTGCTAGTCATGCTCGGTGGTCTGCTCGTGGGATTGGGAGTGACGATTGCGAGCGCCGCCATCCGGCAAAGCGTATTGCCACCCGGGGTCGCGCTGGACCGGGGGAAGCGCTGGCCATACCGCGGTGGGATGGTCCTCGTGGTGGCTTTTTTTCTGGGCAATCTTTGGCTGGGCAAACAATGGTGGGACCGCGAAGACGCCGACTATCGTAACAACCGGCTCTTTCGTCCGCTGGCGGCTTCCGCGCAAACGCTCGTGCAAAACGGCCAACGCCGGCTGCGTTTGACGATTGATGATGAAAGCTATGGTCACCGGGCAAGCACTCCGCCGCTCGTTCCCGATCACGGCAAGCTCATGCACTTGTTCCTTGTCCGCGAACCGATGCTGGACGCCTTCGCGCACCTGCATCCGGTGATGGCAGACCAATCGACTTTTGAGACCCCGTTACCGGATCTGCCCGCCGGCGATTATCGAGTTTATGCCGACATCACGCTCGAATCCGGTTTCACCCATACGATCACCGCCTCGGTGAAAATACCCGCCACGCCAACGAACGCTCTTGCCGGGGCGTTTGAAAAAACGGGCTTTGACCGCGATGATTCGTGGCATCTTTGCGAACCCATTGCCAAGCTGGTAAAGGCGGCGGATCGAAACGCGCTGACAAGTTATTTGTCGCCGGAATATTCCATGACCTGGCTGCAAAACGGGCCATTGATTGAGAACCACGAAGTGCAAATACGCTTGGCGGTGCGGGGCGTATCCGGCCAACTCGTGCCCCTCGAGCCTTACATGGGCATGCTGAGCCACGTGGCCGTTCGCCGCGACGATGGCAGTGTCTTCACCCACCTACATCCGAGCGGATCGGTTTCCATGGCCGCTTTGCAACTGGCCACCCTGCGCGTGGAAGGCAAACTGCCGTCGGCGGCGGCCTTTGGAAAAGATGAACCCATCTGCAAATTGCCGAGCGTTGAGGAAAGCCAGCCCGAGTGGTTGCGCATGAACGCACCGGGTGTCGGCTACAGTTTTTCCATTCCCTACGAATTTCCCAAGGCCGGCACGTACCGCCTCTGGGTCCAGGTGAAAATCAATGGCCAGGTATACACGGGGCTTTTTGATGTGTTGGTCCGGTCGGCGAACGCCAGCTAACCGCACCCGTAAAGCCCGCCAGTCGCAACGCTGGTACCAGCGGCCCAGCATTTTGGAGTCCCGACCCGTACGTAAGTTGAGCGTGACCGTTCCAGCGGGTTTCGTCCGCGCTTGAAGTGGGGGTGATGGCGGTTATGCTCTCGGGCTGACAGGGTCGAGCGGGATGATTTTGCGGCGCGACTTGCCCGTTCAAAACCAAAATGAACACGAAGAGGAAGTTAGTTGTAATGGGTGCCAACGGGTTCGTGGCGGGCAGCGTCCTGGCGCAAGCGGGCGAGGGCTGGCAGATCCACGCGGTTTCGCGGGGCGTAGCTTCCGCCCGGCGCGATCAATTTTGCTGGCACGCTTGCGATCCGCTGGTGCCCGCGCAATTGACGCAACTTTTTCAAACGGTGAAGCCGGCGGCGGTGATTCACACGGCGGCCTTGGCGGACATTGATTTTTGCCAGGCGCATCCGGAATTGGCGCGCGCCGTGAATGTGGATTTGACGCGCACGCTGGCTAATCTGTGTGGTGACTTCGGTGCGCGGCTGGTATTCTGTTCCACGGACACAGTATTTGACGGCGAACACGCACCGTACGACGAAGCGGCCCAACCGGGTCCGATAAACACCTACGCCGAGACCAAGGTGGAGGCCGAACAAATCGTAGCCCGACTGGGGGCGCAGTCCGTCATCGCCCGCTTATCGCTTGTCGTCGGCTTGCCCGTGTTGGGTACGGGGAATTCATTTCTGGCCCGAATGATCGCCAGCTTCGCGGACGGCCGGCCGGTCGGAGCGACGGAGCGTGAAGTGCGCACGCCGGTCGATGTCCTCACCGTGGGCCGGGCTTTGCTGGAACTCGCGGCGGGTGATCAGGCGGGTCTCTTCCATCTCGCCGGTTGTGACCGGTTGAACCGCTTTGAGATCGCACAGCAGATCGCGGCCCGCTTTGGGTATTCCCCGTACCTGGTCGTCGCGCAGCCGGTCGCTGCGGTGCCCGGCCGGGCGGCGCGCCCGCGGGATGTTTCGCTGCACAACGCCAAAGCTGTCGCCCAACTCAAAACGCCGATGCGCACTCTCGACGAAGGGCTTTCTTTGATTCTCAAAATGTCCCAGACTCCGGCGTCATGAGCGCACCCAAGATCAAGTTCGATTTGCAAATCAAGTACGGTTCGGAATACGGGGCCGAGGAAGAGCGCGCGGTGCTGGAGGTGCTGCGGCAGGGTGCCCCCACGAGTGGCGAAGCCTGCCTGCAGTTTGAAAAAGAATTTGCGGCTTACTGCGGGACGGCCCACGCCCGCGCGGTCAGCAATGGCACCGCCGCACTGTTCCTCTCCCTGGTGGGCCTGGGCGTGAAGCCCGGTGACCGGATTCTGACCACGCCGATGACGTGGATTGCCACCGCCGCCGCCGGCGTCACGCTCGGGGCGGAAGTCGATTTCGTCGACATTGATCCCACGACCTGCAACCTCGACCCGCGCCAACTGGCGGCCAAAATCACCCCGAACACCAAAGCCATTCTTCCGGTGCATCTCTATGGCCAATGTTGCGACATGGATGCCATCCTCGCGATCGCGCAGCGGCACGGCGTGGCGGTGGTCGAGGATGCCTGCCATGCGGTTGGCGCCGAATATAAAGGACGCAAAGCGGGCAGCCTGGGCGCGACCGGCTGTTTCAGCTTTCACGAGCAGAAAAATATTTCCACGCTCGGGGAAGGTGGCATGGTGGTGACCAACGACTCCGCGCTTTTCGAACGCGTGGCCCTCTACCGTTCCCACTGCACCCGAGTCTATGGTAGCAGCACGAAGTACTGCACGCTCGACGAAGCCCGCTTCCCGATGGGCCAGCGGTTTTGGTGGCAGGATTTTGACGACTGCGGCTACAACTTCCGAATGACCGATGTTCAGGGTGCGGTGGGGGTGGTGCAGTTGCGGAAACTAGACGCGCTCAATCAAAGGCGCATTGATAACGCCGCGTATCTTTCCGCGGGCCTGCGCGATGTGCCCGGGATCGCCTTGCCGACCGTGCGGCCCGAAGGGAAACACGTCTTTCATCTTTATCCGATCCAGATTGATCCCGCGAAGTTTGGTCGAACGAAAGACGACTTCATCCACGCTATGCTTTACGAGCGCGGCGTCAAAGTGGGGGCGCATTACACACCGTTGCACTATGCCACCGCCTTTAGAAATCGGGGTTTCCGGAAGGGCCAGTTCCCCGTGGCCGAAGCCGTGGCTGAGCGTCTGGTTACCCTTCCCATCAATCCCCGCCAATCACGTGAGGCGCTCGACTACTTGATCGAAAGCGTACGGGAATTACGCCGGACGTGAACCGGCGCGCGTTACGAGCCGTCAGGGCTTGACCGATGCGGCGGGCGGGGCAGGGGTGGTTGTCGGCCTCGTGCCGGCCATTCGCAATTCGACGGCGCGCATCACCCGAAGGGGATGATCGGTCTGAATCACGTCAATGCCCCAGGTCATTGCCTGCAGGTAGTCCTCAATGCGCTCGTGATCGCCCAGCGCGTCCGAGAACACTTTTACGCCGGCGTCGTGGCAGCGGGCGATCAGGTCTTGCGAGAGAATGTCCCACTCCGCATCCACGCCGTATGGTTTTAGGTTCGAGGCCAGCTCAGCCAAGTCCCCGGGCTTACGCAATGGAGCCAAGCCGCGGATCCGCGGGTTGATGACTTTGAGTTGCGCCAGAAAATTGGGCGACTGATAGACCACGGTGCGGTCAACCAATTGGTACCGTTGCAACGCCTCTGCCAAGGCGGCCGGCGGGATGGCCTTCGCGTCGAAATAGAAACCGATCTGGCCCGCGAATGTTCCCAGAAACTCGTCCATTGACGGCACCTTGATCTCGGCGAAGGGCCGTCCGAATTTGACGCCCGCGCTTAATTGCCGCACCGCGTCGGCGGTAATCTGGTCAATCGGGCCGGTACCGTCGGTGGTGCGGTTGAGTCGAGAATCATGCAGCAAGAAAAAGGCGCCATCCTGGGTGGCCCGCACATCAAATTCAACGTAGTCAACACCCAGACGAACGGCCTTGGCAAAGGCGGGCAAGGTGTTCTCCGGCGCGTAACGGTTGGCACCGCGATGCAGCGAAATCTGCACCGGTCGTGTGGGCCAGCGTCGCCACAAGGCGTGGGCGAGAAGCTCTTCGGGCAAATCGGTTTGTAGCCAGTCGGCACCCGCGCTCACGACTTGGTCCCACATCTCCGGTCGATCCCAACGATCGAGCACTTTGACTTGGACCTTGATGCCTGCGCGTCCAAAAGCTTCGCGGATGGCTGGTGTCAGTTCCGGCGCGTCGATTTCAACGGCGGCCAATCCGTTGGTCACCGCCCACTCCGGGCCGCCGCAGTCCGGTCGCCATTTGGTCATGGTGGCCACCTTGCCGTCCGTGCCGTCGCTGATGTGACGCGCTTGATCGAGGGTAACATAAACCACGACCTGACGCCGCATGCCGGATTCCAGGATTTCGTCGGCCAGATGGCCCGGGTGCACGTCCTTGCAGTCCAGGTAGAGGTTCAACCGGTCCTTGCACAGCGAAAAAGCTTCCTCCAGCGAGAGCAAATGTTCGCCGGCGAACCGCGCCGCAAAACCCGATCCCACATCCAACTGCCGCAGCTCCGCCAGGGTATGCTCGTTGAGCTTCCATTCCTTTCCTGAAGCATCCGTAACGCTCGCGTTGTGCGACAGGATGTGCTGGCCGTCTTGCGTGAGGCGAACGTCCACTTCCGCCCATTCCAGGCCATCCTCAATGCAGCGTTGCAAGGCGGGTCGGCTGTTCTCCGGCGCCTGATGCGACTCGCCGCGATGGACGATGATTTGAAACGGGCGTGGGGGTTGGACGGGCTCGAAAAAGGCAAAGTTAGCACACCTGCCCGAAAGCGGGCTAACGAGACAGAGGGCGATGGGGATGACCCACCGACGGAAGATCAAGTGCACAGTCACCATGGCGGAACGTTAGCGGCCCGTCGGACTGCCGGGAACACAATAAAGCAGCCCGGGGCCTGGGCGGTTCGCCTCCTGATTAAAACTCAACAATGAAATCCAATGCACGCGCGTATCGAATCCCAGAATGCCGGCCCCCTTGCCGTGACGGTTGCCGATGCCTTCCTGGTTATTTGGCACCTGGCTGGCGTCATGGCCCGTGTTGTAGGCAAAAGGACCCTTGGGCCCGCCGCCTTCATTGTTGACCTTTGGTTCCCACTGCACGTACGCAGACGGGTTAAACTGGCTGATCTTATATTTCGGCTTGCTGATCGCCCCGAAACCACAAACTGCCCCGTTCATGATATAGCTCGAAACGCGCTGAATGCGGTAGATGAAATCGTTGTTTTCCTTTTTATCGAGGGGACAATAATAAACCTGCCGATTGCCGAGGTACGGATAATACACGCCGGCGACGATGTTCGAGAGGGCCAGGACGTCGGGATTCTCCACCAGCCCGCCCCCGACCAGTTTGAACGGGTCCGGCGCCTGCCCGTTGTACGGCGCGTAAATCCAGCTGGGACCGTAGCTGTTGTACCACTGACACCAGGGCAGGGCATCGTTGCTGTCGTTCGCATACATCGCCATGGCCAGGCCCAATTGTCGCAAATTATTCACACAGGCAGTGCGGTTCGCTTTCTCTTTGGCTTTGGACAAAGCTGGCAGGAGCAAGGCCGCCAGAATGGCGATGATCGCAATGACCACCAATAATTCGATCAAAGTGAAACCGTTTGCGCGACGGTGCGGCCAATGGATTTTCATTTAATTCCTCACGATAGAACTCGGCTGACTGGGGCGCAAAATACTTTGGCCGCGCAGTGATGCGTGGAAGATGCTCCCAGCCCTTCGATAAGGCAAGTATTCAGTCAGGTTTTGTCAGTCCGGCTTCCAGAATGGCAGGCTTCAAAAATTTGGCGGCGAACCAGGCGTTGATCGGAGGAAGATTCGCGATCGTCCGCGATCCGTGGCGCAACCAGTGCGCCGTTTGGCCGGGCGAAGTACAGTTCATCTTCACCCGTCACCGGTACTTGGGATTATCGGGCTAGCGTCAGTTCTTTGACGCGGGTTGGTCGAGCACTTGTCGTACAAACTGCGCCAGTTTGCCGATGGAATAGGGCTTTGGCAGGAAGTTTCGCCCTTCCAGGAGGGAGATATCTTTGCCCGCCATTCCCGGACTATAGCCACTGGTGAAAACCACTTTCAGCCTCGGATTCTGGGCCAGCAGCCGCTCCGCCAGCTCCCCACCCATGATGCCCTCTGGCATGACTAGGTCGGTTACAAGCAGGTCAACCAGCCGGTTGGCATTTTCCCACACTTCGAGCGCGTGGCGACCGGACACCGCAGTGAGAACTCGGTAGCCCTGCACGGTCAGGATCTGGGCGACCATTTCGCGCAAGGGCTCTTCATCCTCAGCCACCAGGACGGTTTCACGGCCCCGTCGCAACGCGACGTCGCCAAGCATCTCCTGCTTCTCCGCCGGTTGATCACTTGACGGAAAATAGAGTTGAAAGGTAGTCCCCTTCCCGGGTTGACTCGCAACCTCCAACCAGCCGTGGTGCTGGCGGACGATGCCAAAAACAGTGGCCAGACCCAGCCCGGTGCCTTTGCCGACGGCTTTGGTGGTAAAGAAAGGCTCGAAGATGCGGCCCAGAATTTCCGTGTCCATCCCGCAGCCGGTATCCGTGTAAGTCAGACGCACGAACTTGCCATCCCGATCCACCGGGTCCAAGGCGGTGGACTTCCGTTGCACGGGGACCAATGCCGTGGTGATTTCCACGCGTCCGCCGTCCGGCATGGCGTCGCGGGCATTGACCGACAAATTCATTACGATCTGCTCGATCATGCTGTTGTCCGCGTGAATGGCGGGAAGTTCGGTCCCGGGTCGAAAATCCAGCTGGATGTGTTCCCCCATCAGCCGTTGAATCATCGCAAGACAATTGGCGACGTTTTCGTTGAGATCGATGGCCCGGAACTGCATCACCTGCTTGCGGCTAAACATCAGCAACTGACGAATCAACGTGGCGGCGCGGCCGGCCGCCTGGAGAATTTGCTCGGTGGATTTCGCGCAGGGGCTTTGCTGCCCGAGGACGGTTTTGGTCATGCCGGCATGCCCCTGGATGACGGTCAGAATATTGTTGAAGTCATGGGCGACCCCGGCGGCAAGTTGCCCGATGCCTTCCATCTTTTGCGCCTGGCGCAGTTGACGTTCCAAGAGCAGTCGCTCCGAGATGTCCTGGGCCAGGAGCAGCGCGTGCGGTTGTCCGCCCAGCGATACGGGCACGAGGGAAACCAAAACATCCCGCAGTGCCCCCGCCTGATTGCGAACTTGGGTGGCGCCGTCCCGCACCTCCTCGTTCCGGGCCAGACGTTCGAACCACTGATCCACCAATTCGGGTTGATTCCAGATAAATAAATCGTTTGTGGTGCGGCCAATCAACTCCTCGCGGCTGCACTCGGTCAGTGCGACGAGCCTTTCATTCACATCCACGAAGCGTCGCTCGGGCAAGGACTGGATGCCGCTCGGAATTGGACTCGCTTGAAAGGCTTTGGAAAACCGTTCTTCGGACGCCAACAGAGATGCATTTGCGTGCGCCAATTCCGTCGTCCGCTGTTGCACCATGGCTTCGAGTTCGCCCTGCTTTAATCCCGCCTGGAGATTGAGCAGCCATTTCTTGGTCAGGGCGTGCGTCAATTGCTGGACTTCCACGTTGTCGAACGGCTTTTTGAGCACCAGCAGGCTGTCGGGCTGCCCCACTTTGGCCCGGAGTTCCTCCCACGAGTAATCAGAATAGGCGGTGCAGACGACGATCTGTAAATCGGGGTCCACTTCCCAGATGCGCGCAATCGTTTCCACGCCATCCCACCCGGGCGGCATCCGCACGTCGACAAAGGCCATCGCGTACGGCCGGTTTTCGGCGAGCGCTTGTTTCACCATCACCAGCCCCTCTCGTCCCTGGTAGGCGGAGTCCAACTCGAAACTCGTCGTCGGCGCGGCCGCTGGCGTGTCGTCAAACAGCGCCGCCTCCATCCCTCGCAACGTGGTGTCGCCGGTATTATCCGGGCAGAGTATTTTCCGGAAGTCGGCGTGGATGGACTGGTTGTCATCGATCACCAGGATGCGATGGTTTGGTTTCAGCTCCGTCCTTTTCATAATTCACAGTGGGTTGGCTGCGCTTCAGCTTTCTGGGCGTTGGCAGTGGTGGGTAATTCCAGGACGAACTCGGCGCCTTGACCGAGCCCGGCGCTGTGAGCCGTGAGTCTGCCGCCCATTTCTTTCGCCGCGTTGGCGCCGCTGTGCAGGCCGAACCCGTGCCCATCCTGTTTGGTGGTAAAACCGTGACCGAAAATCTTAATCAGGTTTTCCTGGGCGATCCCAATCCCGTTGTCGGTGACCGTGATCCTCACCCGGTCGGGCGACGCCTGCCCCACGCGAATGACGAGTCGATGGTCTTGGGCGCTCTGCGCGTCCATGGCATACTTGGCATTACGGATGAGATTGATGAGGATCTGCAGTACTTTGTGCCGATCCACGCAAACGGGCGGCGTATTCTCGTCAAACTTCCGAATGACTTGGATCCGATGTCGATCAAACGCCGCGGTGTTCATGCGCAGCGCATCCTCCACCAACCCCGCTGCCGCCAAATGTTCATACGCACCGGACAATTTCGCATAGCCCTGCTGCATCGCCACGATCTCTTTGATATGTTCGATGTGCTGGCCCACCGAATTCATTTCCGCGATTAATTCCGTTTGTTCGCCGGCCAGCTGGTCCGCCACCGTCCCGAGATATTCGGGCAGCAGCTTGCCCTTCGGGTCGGACGTCAGGAATTCGGCGAGGTGGTCGTTATGGTGGCGGAGCATGGACGTGGCGCGGTGCAGATTGGCCAGCTTGGAGCGGCGCAGCCGGTCGCTCACCAGGGTGGCGGACACGCTCACGCTGTTGAGCACATTCCCCACATTGTGAAGGACGCCTGTGGCCACCTCGGCCATGCCCGCGTGGCGGGAGGTTTCGACCAGCTTGGCGTTCAACTGCTCCAGTTGTGCGGAGGCATTTTTTTGTTCCGTGATGTCTTGCAAGATGCCACGGACCGCGACCGGTCGATCGTGCTCGACGAGCACTTCGGCACTTTCGCGCATCCAGACCGTGCGGCCATCCGCCGCGAGCATGCGGTATTCGTGGCGGTAGGGTAGGCGGCGAGTCACCAAATCCCGGCAGGTTTGGATCGTTTTGGCGGCCTCCGCCGGATGCAGTTTTTCCTGCCAGAAGTGCGGATTGGACAACCAGGCCTCGGGCGTGTAGCCGAGCAAGCGTTCCACCTGCCGGCTGACAAAACTGAACTCGAACGTGTCGGGCGCGCATTCCCAAACAATGCCATCAATTGAGTGGATCAAAGCGGCCATCTTCTGCTGCGAGAAACTGAGCGCGGCATCCTGCCGCTGAATGCGATTGAGCATCTCATTGAAGGCTTCCGTAAGCCGCCCCAACTCATCCCCGCGGTGGCAGGCCGGCGCCCGCACCGAATAGTCCTGGCGGTCGCCGACGAATTGAGCCGTCTCCGCGAGGCGGAGGATCGGGTCAGTGATGATGCGCCGCAACCGGTCCGAAAGAAATACCGCCAGACTGATGGACACGATCATGACGCCCAAGATCACCACGCCATAGAGACCGAGCAGCTTCACGAACGTTCGTTGGAAGTCTGACCGCAGGTAAAGGGTGCCCAAGCGCTTCCGATCCAATTCGACCGCTTGCGTGTGGAGGAGATGTTCACCCACAAAAATGGATTTTCCCGCGCGGGGGAATTGCGTCAGCGATTGGGCATCTTCGGCGCGGCCAAACTGGGCAAATATTGATCCATCGGGCGAAACCAGGCAGGCGGCCACCACCGTGGGTTTGGCCTGGAGTGAGCCCACCACCTCGGCCCCGGCCTTCGCGTCTTTGAAGGCCAGCGCGGCCGTGCTGTTGTTGGCGATGATGGCCGCCAGGGTGGCAGTGTCGCGCTGAAAATTGGAACGAAAGTTCACGACCTGAAAAGAAAAGAGCGCCGCGATGGCGACCAGGAGGACGGCCCCGCAAATAAGCAGCGTCATCACCAACATTTTCCTTTGAATCGGCAGATCGCGGAAGGGTTTCATGCGTAGAGGGGTTGGTGCCGAGTTAGTCCGTTTTCACAATGCGCGCCAATTTCAGAAGTTTGGCGCTGATTTGCAGGCCCGCTTGCTCGGCGGTGGCTTGGTTGATTTCCAATTTCACTGCCTTTTGCACAAGTAAAAAGTTGACCATGCCGCCTTGCTCGGAAAAATCGCTGACATCGCTTACGGTTAGCACCGGTCGGCCCTTGAGTTGGTTTAATACCGCCGGCAGGCGATCTCTTTCGGAATGACTGATGAACAGCACGTGGCAACTTCGTAAATCTTCGTCCACCCGCAGGCGTTTGACGACCAACGGGTGATTGCGCACCGTCTCGCCATGGACCGCATCGTCCATGGTTTTGCCAAACGGGTCCTCGCCGACAATCCCGATGACCAAGGGCGCGTTGGAAACAGCGAAGGCGCTGGTAGGCCATTCGGTAAACTTCGTGAAGTTGTAAAGGAAGGCGGCCTTGACCTGATACTCGCCCACGCCGGCGCTCTTTTCCGCGGCGGTCACCCCACTGCCAGCCAGCCAGAGACAGGCAAGCCCCAACAGCCATCGGCGGCGGTTTGTGGGACAAGATTCCATGACGATTAGCCGACATAGGTTCGCGGTGTGAGCGGTTTCACCGTGGAGAATTTCTGGGTGCAGGCGGGGCGGAGGCCAAGCCACTCGACAAATGTTGGCGCAACGATGGGCGGATACGCACGCGCGCTTGCTGCGGGCAGCGAGGGGTGCTGGCCAATAGCTGTGGTCTTCATAGATTTTTTGAACTGTTCATCCGCTGTTTAAGGGGACTTGATACTGGATCTGCGCGAGCACCCGGTGTAAAACCAGCAACTCACAAGCCAAGCGAGTATTCTGAAATTGCCCCACCGCTCCCAAACTCCGAGCCTGGGAGCTTAATTGATATACCGGTGTCCTGGGCCCGGACTGGCTGGTTGCCCTCAGTTGCGTGCCCAGCGTGGGTTGCCGACCCAAAAGCGACCCAAAACCTTGGCGTCGGAATTTGCTGCTTCGGTCCCGGTGACTGCCGCCGCGCAACTTGTCGGGGGGAATCCTGCATAGCGGAATCCCATCAGGGTGCTTGCAAACTCCGGTAGAAACGGATCGGGTAGTTGGTGGCCTCGCGGTCAATGAAGCCAACGGCGCCGCTGCCCGAGTTGGTCGTGAGAAACGTCTGCCAATCCACCAGGTTGGTACTGGTCTGAATCGAAACCAAAATCTCGGGCAAGGTAATAAATCCAAGTTGAAATGTGCCATCGGGGAGCTGCTGCCCGTTAAGGCTTGGCGGAGCGTAAATGGTCGTCACCGCTTTTGCTTCAGCCGCCGACCCGTCATTATTGGGCAGGTCCAGATCGATAGTGTCCGCCGAACTGGACACCGTGTTAGTCAGGCGGCCGCTGGCCGGTGCCGTTACGGTGACAGCAAGGTTCGTCACCGCGCCGCTGGCCAGACTGGCCAGCCCCGGCCATGTGATTATCCCGGCGTTGTGGTTGCCACCGCCGGTGGCACCCAAGAACGTCGTGCCCGCGGGCAGCGTATCGCGGACCACCAGATTGTTGGCCGATGAAGGCCCGGCATTGGTAAGGGTGATGGTGTAACTGAAATTCGCCATGGCAAGTACCCCGACGGGCCCGGTCACGGTGGTCTGAACGTCGGCCACCGGCGTGACGGTCGTAATGACTTGCGCCGCGGGCGCGCTGCCGTTGTTGTTCGACAGGTCTGGATCGCCTGTAAGAGCCGAGCTGGACACCGTGTTGCTCAAACTGCCGATGGCCGGTGCGGTGAGCGTCACGGTGAAGTTCGTCGCCGCGCCGCTGTCCAGCGTGGCCACCGGCGGCCAGGTGACCACCCCTGCGTCGTTCGTGCCGCCGCTGGAGGCGCTGAGAAATGTTGCGCCCACGGGCAGCGCGTCGCTCAACAACACATTTATGGCGGGCGAAGGCCCCGCGTTGGTGAGGGTAATGGAATAGCTGAAATTCGCAGCCGCGAGCACGCTCGTGGGCCCGGTAACGGTTGTGGCCACGTCGGCGCGCGGCGTGACCGTAGTGATCACTTGATTCCCGTTCCCGGTACCGTTGTTATTGGAGGGATCGGGGTCCGCTGTGGGTGCCGTACTGCAAGCGATGTTGGTGAGCATTCCACTGCTGGGGACCGTGATCGTGACCGTGTAGTTCGTCGTCTCACCGTTAGGAAAATTGGTCAGCGTCGGCCATGTAACGATGCCTCCGCTCAGCGTGCCGCCGCTTGAAGCACTCACGAATATCGCGCCGGTCGGGAGCGCATCGCTCACCACTACATTCGTAGCGGCGTCGAGTCCAAGATTGGTTACGGTGATCGAATAAGTCAGATTCGAGGTGGCCACCACGTTGGTCGGCCCGGTTGCAGTGACGGCAATGTCCGCGAGGACGGTTGCCGGGTTGAGGGCTACCGCGGCCATCGCCCAAGCCGGAGTGCCGTTCAAAATCCAAGACAGGGCAACGGAGGCATCGCCGGGCAGGCTGCTCCCGGCCCCGGAATAGTTGCTTGCGGATTGATTCCAAACAATCGTTTGCGCCCCGCCCGCCGAAACGGCTTGCTGGGGGCTTTTGGGCGCCAGGGTATCGATCACAATCCCGCCGAGCGTGCTGGCTAGCGCCAGGCTCGGATTTCCCGTGCCGGTTTTTCCCGAGAAAGTCATTACAGGATTCGCCTGGTCAACACCATTGAGCGAAACCGCTCCTCCGACGATTCCGGTGGGTGCGCTAAGATTGATCGCGATTGGAAAAGTGCCGACCGGTGGATTTAGCAAATAATACATTGCCACCTTGGTTTGGGTGCCATTGGTTTGGCCAATCGCCGTCAACGGCAGGAAGTTGGCGAAGGTCGCCGCGATCACCGTGGTGGAGGGACTATCAATGGAAATTCCCACAATTAAAATGCGCGCCGAGCCGGCGGCCACCGTATGACTCCAATTCAGCGTGCTTACGCTGGCCCCGCTGCTGGTGTTGGCGACCTTGATCGAAGTCACGGCTGTAATGGCTTGGGCGGCGGCCGTGCTACCATTGTTGTTAGCGGAGCTAGGATCCGCCGTGGCGCAGGTGCTGGCGACGATATTAGTGAGTAGCCCCTTATTCGGCGAAGTCACCGTCACCATGAAATTCATCGTTGCCCCGCTCGCCAGGCTGGCCAAGGTTGGCCAAGTAACCACTCCGCCCAGGTAGGAGCCGCCCGCGCTGGCACTAACGAATTTGAATTTGGAAGCCAAGGTGTCGGTCACTACAACATTGCTGGCCGCGGACGGCCCCTGATTGGAAACGGTAACGGTGTAGGTCAGGTCGGTAAACGCGGCGATGCTCGTGGGACCGGACTGAATGGTGACGACATCGGCCAGGGGCACAACCGTGATACTCACGGTGTCCGAACTCGCGCTGAATGCCGTGACTCCGCCGTTGGTGGTCACGTTGGCGGTGCCGCCCGCGGTGCCTGCGGTTCGATCCCAGGCGCGAAAAGTAATCGCGTTCGTCAGCGTCCCGAAGTAGCTCGGGTTCGGCTGGAAATAAAGTCGGGTGTTGGCATCTGCCGCCAAAAGGCGGGCCGCAGTGCTGGCGACGGCTCCCAACGTGGTCCAGCTGGCGCCATTGTTCGTCGAGTACCACACGCTCCCGTTCGCCGAATCGGCGCCTTCGATCGCGATACCCAACAGCGCCCCGCTGTCCGGGTCGGTCACATTGTCGACCTGGCCGGACGGGTTCGCGAAGTCGACCAGCGCCGAAACCAAAGTTCCGACGGCGCCCGACGGAGCGCCGGCATTGGCATTGATGGTTGAAAGCGCCGGGCTTTTCGCATTGTCCAACATCGGAGCATCATTAACGGCATTGACCACAATGCTGGCGCTCGCGGAGCCGGTGCTGAACGCGGTGTTCCCGCCAACCAAGTTCGTGGAATAGGCGATTTTCAAGTCGTCGATGAGAAGATTCTGATTCGCACTCCGCGCCACGACGATAAATCGGACCCGCAGGCTGCCGCCGGCATAGGGACTGATATCAATGGTCTTCACCTCCGCACCCGGATTGGACGATGAGGTGAAAATCAACAACGAAGTGTAGTTGCTGCCGCCATCAACCGAAAGCTGCAGGTCAACTCGATCTCCGTTTCCCAGACCATTCGAGTAATCGATCGTGATTGTGGCGGCGGACTGGTTCGTCAGATTGACATCGCGGTAAATCGAGTCGCCATTGAGCGCGGCGTGAACGCGAAGGTCGCCGTTCGTAATCCGGATTTCGCCGGTGCTGGCCCCCCCGCCCGCACTATCGGTCTCCACCCACGAACCGACCCACGAAACGGTGCCGTTGTTATTGCCGTAGGAAGTGGTGCTGAAGCTATCGCGAACGTGGTTCGTACTTAACACCCCGGTGCTGCCGGCACTCCCGCTAGTCCGGTCCCACGCCTGAAACGTGATCCCATTCACGACCGTGCCGTTCCAATTCGGGTTCGGTACAAAGCGCACCAGAGTGTTCGCGTCGGCGGCAAGCAGTCGCGCGCTGGCGGGACTCGGCGTTCCGAAAGACACCCAAGCCGCACCGCCGTTGGTAGTGTACTGCCAGTTGCCGTTGAGGTTATCCACCGCCGTGACCGCAATACCGTTTAGTGCGCCGACATCGGCGTCGCTGATTTTGCCCGCGATAAGCGCGGACACCAACGTCCCCGGATTCGCGCTGGGATCCTCGATAATAGAAGTTAGGTCGTTCGCTCCAGAGAGGTTCGGGGCATTGTTGATCACCGTGAGTACGGCATTGGTGCTGTTCACCGTGCCGTCTGCATTCTTTACCGCCACGTAGTACGGTCCGGCATTAGGTAACTGGGCGTTGGGGCGGAGAAAGGTGTTGTTGGTCGCCCCGGGGATGAGCGTGGCTTGGAAATACCACTGATAACTCAGGGTCGTGCCGCTCGTGGCTTGCACGACAAAGGTAGCCGTGCCGCCGATTAGGACGGTCTGGTTCGTCGGCTGGACAGTCAGGACCGGCGGAGGTCCGGCCAGGGTGGAAACCTTAGCCAATTGCATCCAGCAAATTAGCAGGCAGTTAACTCTCAGCAGCCGTGTCAAAATGCATCTGGTTGATGATTGCATAGGGTGGCAACTA
>JANXWY010000128.1 GCA_025350905.1 Verrucomicrobiota bacterium | reverse complement strand
CGGTTCCGGTTTCCGGATGAGTTCGCGGATGGTTTGAATAATTTTTTGCGGACCTTCGTCTTTGGGAACGTAATCGTCCGCCCCGGCTCGCATTGCCCGCACCACAAAGGCCGGTTCCCGGTGCGTGGAAAAAACGAGGATCTTAAGCGCCGGCAGGTTCCGCCGGAGCGCGTTGATCAGCTCGAAAGCATCGCCCTCTTCCAACACCAGATCCACCACCACCAGGTGCGGCTGCGCTTGCACAATTTTCAACATCGCTTCAGCTGCACGCCCGGCCCCGCCACAGACCAGCAGGTCGGGTTCGGTACTAAACAGCATGGCCAAGCCCCGCCGAACAATTAGTTGGTCGTCCACCAGAAAAATGCGAATGGGCTGGTCCAGGGAAATATCCGTTGTTTGTGGATCGAAGTGCATTTTTAAACAGCCGTCGCCTAAGCTACTTGTGGCTGCCGGGCAAGTATGAATCACGACGCGGCGTCGCCGCCATCGGGAATAGCCCTAATTCAGCGTCAGGGATTTCCCTAGGTCAGCAGGCTGCCGCAGGCTCAGTTCGCAGGGAGCCGACACGACAGATCAGCGCGCCAGAAAATAATATCGCTTCCGCGAGCGACGCGCGCGACCACCGGACGGTTGAACTCACCATCCGGTCAAGCCAAGACCGACGGCAATGGGTTGCGATCCCAATGCCGGGCTGAATTGCAACTGCTGGGGGGGCCGGTGAGGTTGATTTTGCGCAGCGCTCGCCGGAGGGGGGCGTCGCCGGGAAACGCCGAGGCGCGCGGCCTTCGTGTTGCAAGTCGGAGCGGGGGCGTGAGTTTGGCGTGAACCGGAGGTTGGAAATCGTACGGCCTTAAGGCGCACCGCCATTCAGCCGCCGCACTCGAACCTGCGCGCGCGGGGCTCAATCCGGAATCTGTACGCGGGGCCGCGCAGTCACAAACTTACGCGCGTCAACTGCGCGCCAAGATTCGAGACCGGACACGCACAACGAACGATAATTCCTTTCCCGGGTGCTTGGAGGATATCCAACTCCGCGCCAATCAACCCGCTGCGGTAGCGCATAATGCGTAACCCAAAGTCGGGCTTGCGACCCAGCTCCTGCGCGTCGCCAATCCCATCGTCGGTAACGGTGATTGTGAGTTGATCATTGGCCACGGTCAGTTCCACGCTCAAATGGGTAGCTCGCGAATGCTGGACCACGTTGATGACCGCCTCCTGCACAATTCGGAATAGTTGGGTCGCGACGGAAATTTCGATTTCGGCTTTGAAATCATCCGCCACCACGCGGGCCGAAATGCCGGAACGCAATTGGGTCCGGGTCGCCAATTCCTTGACGGAGGCCAGGAACCCGTGCTGCAGCAAGGAAACATGCTGTAATTCATCGGCCATGTGAAGCGCGCCGGAGAGCGACTCTTTGATTTCCTGAGTGATTTCAGAGGCGAGTTGCGCTTCGGGCACATTCGCCGCCGCCAATTTCTTGGTCAAGGCGCTGCTGAACGCCGAGATGCCGGTGAGCCGTTGACACAAGTCTTCCCTGAGGTTTCTCCCAATCCGGCGCTGGGTCCGTTCGCCCACCTCTTGCACCTGCCATTCCAATTGTTTGCGCTCCTGAAGAAACGCGCGGTTTTCCGCCAGTCGCCGCCCTAACGTCCACGCCAAAACGGCCATCGAACCGCCGGCCAAGAGTATGCAGCCCGCCATTAGGAGATGGCCAAACAGACCGGAAAAACTTGCGGCGCGGGGATCCTCTTTCGGATCGTACGAGTAGATCAGCCACCACTTTTGGGCGGAAGGAAGTTGCGCCACCTGCCAAAGCGACGTTTGACCAGCCACCGTTAGCTTCGACTCGGCTTTTGCGAAAAAATTTGTGGCCCCGCCAGAAGCAAATTGCCGCTGGAACCAGTCTCGAATCGGAGGATCAGCACGTGCCTCTGCCTGAATGTCACCATCTTCGCTCACCAGCAGGGCATGTGGGTGACGGCTCCCGCGTCCTAGAATCTCAATAATGGTCTGGGCCCGGATCATTCCGGCGACAATGCCAACCAACTTGCCCTCCGAGCGGATTGGGACGGAATAGACGAAGCCCGGTTCGGTGCGGTCTTGCTCGTCCGGAGTGCAAAGTTGGATTTGATCGCTCAACAGCACCGTGAGGCTGGGATCCGCGTCAAACTGCCGGATCTGCGTCATTTGGGTTCGGTATTCGGCCGCTTCCCGATCCAGCGCATGGAGCTTCTGCACTGTCGCCTCGTCCGAACCGGGCTCAAAGGTCATGAAGGGCTTTTTATCGCCGCGAAAATCCCGCTCGACAACATAAATCTCCACCAACTTCTTGCCTTCCCGTTGGTGATCATACATCCGCTGGATGTAGTCGCGCGAGTCTCGGCGCATCGCGACCACGTCGTTGTCCAAACTGATAAAAAACAAGGTCGAATAAACGGAATCAAAATAGTCAGCAATATGATCGCTGCAGCTTTGCATCCGCAATTCATTTTCAATTTCGACGGCTTTCTCCAGCCGGGAAGCATCTGCCAATTCTTGCAATACGACGAGAGTTGCCAGCGCTCCCGTCACCGCGAGAATCAGCAGCGGGATGGCCAAGCTCCGCCGCAAGGCGGAGGAACTACGCAGTTCCTTGAGCGACGGGATCATGATGCCTCATCCCACCGGGCTCGGCGGCTGGCCTGAACGGGTCGCAGATGCGATCCTGAGATCATGGTGATTTTTGGCGATTCACCCAATTATGGGCGTAACTAACCAGCTCGGCGGCATCTTTCAGCCCGAGCTTGGTCTTGATGTTTTCGCGGTAGGATTCAATCGTCTTGATGCTTAAGATCAAGTGTTCAGAAATCGTGCGCGTGCCCATGCCGCCGCCAATCAGTTGCAAAACTTCCAATTCACGATCACTCAACTGTTCAACGGATGACTCCCCGTCCGTCGGCGTCCCGGACAAGTTGTCAAAGATGCGTTCGGCGATGGCGGGACTGACATACCGCTTGCCCTTGAGAATCTGGCGGAGGGCTTCCACCGCCTTCTCGGCGCCCTCCTCCTTGGTTATGTAACCATGAGCGCCCAGGCGCAAGACCCGCTGGGCATAAAACACTTCGTCGTGCATCGAGAAAACGAGCAGTTTGAGTTTGGGGAATTGGCTGCGCAGATTCCGGATCAAGTCCAGTCCGCTGCTGCCTTTAAGGGAAAGGTCGACGATCGCCGCTTCCGGCCGCGCTGTCGGAATTTTGCGCAACGCCTCCACCCCGTTCTCGGCTTCGCCGCAAACCATCATGTTGGGTTCCAAATTCAACATGAACTGCAGGCCGCGCCGGACGATCGGATGATCGTCCACGATGAAGATTCTGGCCTTGTTGGCCACCGACGGAGGGTTCGGTTTTTCCATTTCAGTTCGTTCGCTCACGTCGGCTCCCCGGCAAGGTGCAGCAGACTTCGGTGCCGCCTTGCTCGGCCGGGCGGATTTCCAGTTGGGCGTCAATCATGGTCGCCCGGTAGCGCATGGAGCAGAGACCCAAACCGGGGACGGTGGTGGCCAAGGGCGGCAGTTGTTCGCCATCATTCCATACCCGCAACCGAAGCCGGTCTCGCACCTGACCCAAACGGATCTCGATCCGTTTGGGCCGCGCATGCCGCAGAGCGTTTTGAACCGCCTCTTCGGCGATGCGAAACAGGTGCGCGGCCACGGCAATATCCTTGATTTCGGCACCGACCCCGGAGCGGAACCGGCAATCCGTGCCCGTGCGCCGGCACACCTCGGAGGCGAGTTTGCGCAGGCGGTTGGCACAGTCCCGCTCATCCGTTTCCACCGGACAAGATCGGTGAGCGATGTCGCGGGTTCTGGCAATTGCTTCCGAAACGCCATCCAGGACTTCGGCCGCCGTCGCCGCTTCCGCCAAACCTTTGCGCTCAAGCAACTGCCGGAGCGCCTCGGCGAGCAGCGCGACTCCGGTCAAATGTCCGCCCAGGGAATCGTGCAGGTCGCGACCGATGCGTTGGCGCTCCAGCTCCCCGATCTCAACGACCTGCTTCTCCAAGGTTTTCTGTTCCGTGACATCGTGCAGGATCGAGAACATCACCTTGCGGCGCGCGATGGCCACGGGCGAGGAATGCACCTCGACCCAGCGGACCGTACCATCGGACAATCGCGTCGTGGAGGTAAACGCCCGACCGAAGCTGCCGGGCGCCAATTGTCCCGCCCCTGGCGCGCTGGGAAGGGATAGGCCCAAGTGCCCAAGACTCAACGAACGGAGGCGATCACGGGAATAACCATAAAAAGTGGCCGCTGCGACATTGGCATCCACCAGCCCCCAACGGGTGGGATCCACGAGCAGCATCATCGCGTCGTGCTTTTCGAACAGGGAGCGAAATCGCATCGCGTTCTGGGGCAGCGCGTGCTTGGTTGCAAGTCGCCGGAGATTTCCCCCTACCAAGGAGGCGGCGGTCTCCAAGCAGAAGGGCGCGGTCTGACCCAATGGATTCGTCGGCCGGTGAGTCATTCTTAAGTCTTAATTCCTGGTGCCGGTGGGCCAGCGACGAATTTGATTAAAGCGGCACCCGGCCGCAACTGCGGTTGGCCGAACGCCGAGATTGCAATAGCCACAAGACGATGGCATCGCGTTAGAAAATAAATTTTCCCCAACATGAGCTGCGGTTGATTTAGAGCACGAACGTTCTGTTAAGGTCGCCCCATCGACCCTATGAAACTAACTTGTCGAGCGGGGAAGGCAATCGGAACGTTACCCGATGCCGTTCGGTAATCCTCCGGATGGCCAAAGGTGGCCGCTTGGGGACTACCTTCCCAGGCCCCGCCCGGCCGCGCGCCGCGTTCACGGGTTGCCAATTGCCATCAGCCTTGCGCGGGTGCGGAAAAAAAGCGCGCCATCAGCGATGGCCGGGGTCGCCATGCATACCGCACCGAGGTCGTTGGTCGCCACCGTCGAGAACTGGTCCGCCACGGACAGGACCACCACTTTGCCCGTCTCGCCGGGAAAATAAAGGTGACGCCCATCGGAAACTGGCGACGCCGTAAAACCTTGAGCGCCGTCGCTGATCCGCTCACTGAAAAGGATCCTCCCGGATTGGGCGTCAAAGCAAGTCAGGATGCCGGCATCGGTGCAACCATAAATGCGGTTGCGCACCGCGATCGGTGTTTGCATGTAGTTACCCTGGCGCGGATGCGACCAGACAATGGCGGCGTTGGTAGCGGTGGCAACGGTGGGAGTGATGTCGCCCGTGGCGTCCGGTCGAATCGCGCGCATCGGGCGGGAATTGCCGTGAGCGCTCGTGAGATAGATCAAGCCATTGGCAAAAATGGGAGTCGGTACGGGGATGTCTCCGCCGCCGTCGAGCCGCCACAATTCCCGGCCGGAGCTAAAATCGTATCCGCCCGAGTGATGCCAGCCATTGACGATGATTTCCCGGCGCTCTCCCGCTTCGACTACGGTCGGCGTGCTCCACGTCGGGACATCCGCACGTTTGGTCAGCCAGAGCTCCTTCCCGGTCTTCACATCGAACGCCGCCAAAAAGGAATTGGTTTGCACGTCGCAAAGCACGATCACCTTCCCGTCATGGATGATGGGGGAACTGCCAAATCCCCATTGCGCGGAAGGCACGGCGAAGAATCCAGAATCCATCGGGCCGAGCGATTTTTTCCAACGGAGTTTGCCGTCCCGGTCGAAACCAAACAACCCTTCCGAGCCAAAGATCGCCACGATGAAGTTGCCATCCGTGGCCGGGGTGGAATTGCAATGCGTGGCTTTCGGATGCCGCTTCACTCGCGGAATCGCCGCGTGGCCGAGCACGTTCCAGATAACCTTGCCCGAGGCCCGCTCCAACGCCAGCAATCGCCATTGTTGAGCCGCATTTTCCTCGACCGGTTCGATGTCACCGTAAAGCCCGACCTTAAGTTCTGCCTCGTGAGCGGCCACCGCAGTCGTCACGTAAACCCGGTTGCTCCAGATGATCGGGGACGAGTGCGCCAACCCGGGCACGGGCATTTGCCACAGCACGTTTTTTCCGGTCGCGACATTCCACTCGACGGGCAGCGCCCGGCTGGCGTCCACTCCGCTGGCCTGCGGTCCCCGGAATTGCGCCCAGTCCGCGGCGTAGCTGCGGCCGAGCCCCAGCAGCAGCAAGGTTATCGCACCCAGGAGGCGGGGAAAAAAGATATTGTTCATCGGGTTAGCTGAGCGGAAAACCCGGGCGTTGGCAAGCCGGGCTTGCGCCTTCCAACCGCCTGACCCAGCGCCTCGTTCGCGGGGAGGGTGTGGCGCAATTTTCTCTCCCCGGAGTCCGCAACCTTCCCCCAGCTCCTCGTCCTCCAGTCGCGGGCGCAAGTCCCTACTCGCCCACAATTGTGTCGCGCTCGATCGCACCAACACTTGCGCAACCGGCGAGACCAAGGACCAGATCGAATTCGGCGAGCAAATTGGTAATGACTTCGGAGACACCGCGCTCGCCCGCAACGGCCAGGCCATAGACGTAAGGTCGACCCACACAAACGGCGCTCGCGCCCAACGCCAGCGCCTTGAATACATCGGCGCCGCCGCGAATGCCGCTATCCAGGAGCACGGGAATCCTTCCTCGGACCTCGTCGACGACGGCGGGCAACGCTTGGAGCGAGGCTATGCTTCCGTCAATCTGCCGGCCGCCGTGGTTGGACAGCACTATCCCGTCCATGCCCTGCTCGACCGCCCTTTTTGCGTCCGCGGGATGCAGCACGCCTTTGAGCAGGACCGGCAACTTGGTCAGCTGGCGGAGGAACTTTAAATCCTCCCACTTAAGCGACGGCCGCGAGTAGGTCGCCATAAAAGATTCCACGGCCGCGCGCGGCTCGTCGGAACCGAGATTCTTCCACAACCCTCCCGGAAAATTGGCCTTCTGCTCCAGCGCCAAGCGCGCGGTTCGCAGATTCAAGGGCGGCGGTGGGGTCGTGCGCGCATCGGCAGGTTTCGCCAATTGCGCCCGGAAGATCGGGTCGCTGGTGTATTGAGCGAGGCCTTGCCCGCGAAGAAACGGCAACGCGCCCAAATCGAGGTCCCGCGGCCGCCAACCCAACATCGTCGTATCCAACGTCAGAACGATAGCCGAGCAACCGCACACTTCGGCCCGGCGCACCAAGCTGGCCACGAGCTCATTGGAGCGGCTCCAGTAAAGCTGAAACCAGCGCGGTGCGTCGCCCATCGCCGCGGCGCACCGCTCCATCGTCACGGAGGCTTGATTGGAAAAAATATACGGCACGCGCAGCGCGGCGGCGGCGCGGGCGACGGCCAGATCCGCGTCGCGATGGACCAGCTCGAGGACGCCAATCGGCGCCAGCAACAATGGCGAGGGCAGTCGTTGACCGAACAACGCGATGGACAAGTCGCGTTGGGCGACGTCGCGCAGCACGCGTGGCACAATTCGCCAGCGCTCGAAAGCTGCGCAATTCCCGGCCATCGTGGTTTCGCGGCCCGCACCGCCCGCGACATAAGCCCAGGCCGACGGCGACATCACCGATCGCGCCGCCGCCTCGAGTTTCGCCCCCGCCACGGGCACCGTCGGCCTTTGCCCGCTGGCACCGGCCAGATAAATGTCCCCCTGGCGCTTGCGACCGATATCCGAGTGGCTTGCGTTCACCAGGCGACGGATTGATTTGAGTTAGTTAGCGGCGGCAAAGTCATGCGTTCACTTTCGGAGTCTCCGCCGTTCCGCCGACTTTGGTTGCGGCGGCGTGGCAGGCCCATGGTTTGCACGACTTTGGCGACTTGGGAAGCAAATGTCAAAACGGTTGCCAGGTCCCCCGCGCGGCTAACTTTTCATCGCCCGTCCCGACCGAACCCGATAGGCTGATCTCGGCATGAATCAAAGTCCCGATACTCACAGAAAGCTAATCGGCTACCTGCTTTGGCTTTTTGGCTTCACAGGCGCGCACCGCTTTTATTACGGCAAGCCGGTGACTGGCACGCTCTGGTTTTTCACCTGCGGATTGTTTCTCATCGGCTGGCTCATTGACCTCTTCCTGATTCCTTCCATGGATCGGGCCGCGGACCGGAGATTTGCCGCCGGCCCCATCAATTATTCGGTTGCTTGGATATTGCTGACCTTCTTGGGGATCTTTGGCATTCACCGTTTTTATCAGGGCAAATGGGTTACGGGACTGCTTTTCCTCCTGACGGTCGGCTTGTTTGGACTCGGCATCCTTTACGATTATTGGACTCTCAACTCGCAAATCAGCGAACGCAACCCCGGCTAGCTCAAGCGCAATCGGCCAGCTGAGCCACGCGGAGTCGTCGGCACTCGCAGGAAAGTCCGCCTACCGACTTGACCTTAAAAAACACCCGGCGCAAAGTCGCCGGATGGACCTAGACGACTCGCAATGTTCCTCCAGCCGCCCTACGCTTGAAGCCAAGGGCCATGAATTCGTGCCGCCCGCGAGCAATGGACTTAGTTCCGCTGCAGCCGTCAAATTGTACGCAGTGATTGAGGGCCGAGGGCCGCCCGGCCACAAAACGATTCGTCTCCGTTCCAAGCCGACGGGGTTTTTCCGGCGGCTGGTTTTCCCAAGCCCATTTTTCCGAATGACATTTACTTTGTCGCTGTGCTTCGTGGCAGCGGGCTGTGCGGATGAAATTCTGTTCCAGGATAACTTTAACGGCAAGTTGGGCCGCGATTGGACGTGGGTGCGTGAAGACCCAAAAAGTTGGCGAGTGGCGGAGCACGGGCTCGAAGTGCGCGTCCAGCCCGGAAACATGTGGGGGCCGGCCAATGACGCGAGGAATGTATTGGTTCGAAACGCGCCCGATCCGGCGAAAATTGCGGTCCAGGTTTCCGTGCGCGTCGCCAACCAGCCCACCGCCCAGTACGAACAAGTGGATATGGTTTGGTTTTACGATGACCGTTACATGGTGAAGCTCGTTCAGGAAATGGTGGACGGGAAGCTGAGCATTGTGATGGGCCGGGAGGAAGCCGACCAGACGCAAACCATCGCCATCATCCCGCTGCAATCTTTCACCGTGCAACTGCAGTTTCTGGTAGTCGGCAACCGCATTCGCGGTCAGTTCCGAACCCCAGATTCGCCTGCTTGGCGCGAAGCCGGCCAATGTAGTTTACCAGCGCACGGCGCACCGAAGGCAAGTCTGCAATGTTACCAAGGGTCGGCGGCGGTCGCGCATTGGGCGCGCTTCACCGAGTTTTGCATTCGGCGACTGGATAATTGAGTAAACCGTTTCCTGGTCAATCCACCGATTGGCTTTTTGGAAAAGCCGCCATTCCGGCCGTTAGCACCGGTCGTCGGACTATGGGATGGCGCAGGCAGTTTGGCGATCGTTCGACCGCGCTCCGAAAACGACAGACGCAGATGATCGATAGCCGCTTCGGCGTGACACAAAGCCGAAGCCACCCGCCCCGAGCAACGCAGGTCCCGAGTCGCCGCTTGACGCTGAAATGGGTCACGCACATGCTCGGCGCATGGCCACCGATGCGAAACCCTGCTTCCGCAATTGCGGAGCGGCGAAAGGTAATTCCCAATTCGTGATCGCCTTTACCCTGATCGAGCTTCTGGTCGTCATCGCCATCATCGCGATTCTGGCCGCCATGTTGTTGCCCGCCCTGGTCCGGGCAAAAGAGACGGCCCGGCGTACGCAATGCATCAACAATAACCGGCAACACGGATTGGCTTGGTCGCTCTACGTGGAGGACAACCGAGACTCCTACCCGATCACAACGGGCTGGGGAGATTTCGGCGGTCAAACGGGCAAACCAACCGCGATAACGCTTTGGTTGGTTCCCTATTTTGGGATTTACAATGACGCCACGAATCGTCCCCTGAACAAATACGCCTCGGCTCCGCTCAGTTGGTACTGTCCTTCGGACAAAGGGGATCCGAATTACGGCGCCAAGAACTGTTTCGTGGAATACGGCAACAGCTATTGCACGCAATGGGCCAGCGATCCTTGGGGCGTCAAACACGTCACCGCTCAGCCCGGCGGCATCCCCCTCAAAGGCGGGGAAGTCGCCCGCCGGCCCGCCACCAAAATCATCCAGGGCGATTGGATCTGGGAAAACGCGGGGTTTGATCCGTCCCAGAATCCCCCCTGGCACAGCTACAAAAGTCAGCGGCGCTATGTGATGCTCTTCGGAGATAACCATGTGGAGTTTTTCAAATTCCCTCAGACCATCAGTGACACCGCACCCGTCAGCCTCGCCAATCCCTATTGGTGACTCCGACTCCGGCGCCAGACCTGGCCCATCTGATCGGAAGGCTTCGCTCATTTCACTGGGCACTGCCGATGGGTTCAGCCCAGGGGTGTTTCATCTGGGATAAGCAAGCCGCAGGTGAGGAGGAGGTTAGTGGAAAATGACTGGACATCGGCAAGACGACTTTCTACACCTTGGGCATGCCGAAGCCACTAACCGGTGCTGAATCCGCGATTCTCCAA
>JANXWY010000115.1 GCA_025350905.1 Verrucomicrobiota bacterium | reverse complement strand
ACTGGAAGTGGCGGTCAGTGTGGTAGAACGGCTCGCGCTGCGAGCCGTCGTGCCGCGTCCAGCGGCACGTCCGAGTCACCGCACGTTCCGCCCGCTCTGCGCGGGCGGAGTGTTCGCAGCGCGAACACTCCTACCACCCGGGTTGACCGCCACTTCTAGTCGCACCCCCTGCCTTGTCACTTGCATTGCACGGGGGTTGGATCGACTATTTTCCCGAGCCGTATGCGCCCGCAACTCCTCATGCTGATTGGTTCACGCGAGTTCCCCCCGCGAAGGCGGAGCGCGTTTACGCTCATCGAATTGCTCGTTGTCATCGCTATCATTGCGATTTTGGCCGCCCTGCTGTTGCCGGCGTTGAACCAAGCCAAGGCCCGGGCGCACACGATCGCCTGCCTGAACAATGTCAAGCAGCTCTCCGTGTGCTGGCATCTTTATGCGCTCGACCACGCAGACTTGTTGCCGCCGAACAATTCCATCGCGCTGATTGGGGGCGGTCCCACGGCCAGTGCCGCCTCCTGGTGCAGCAATTACGTGTACGATGTGGATCCCGCAGGCATCATCAACGGCCTGCTCTTCCCTTACAATTCCTCGCTGAACATCTATCACTGTCCCGCCGACCGGGCCCGCATTACCACGCCCGCCGCAGTCACCCTCAACCAACTCCGCTGGCGCAGCTACAACATGAGCCTGTGCATCAACGGCGCACCCGAACTCGATCCCTATGGCTGGTCCAACCCGAGTTTCAAAAAATTAACCGCGATCCACGATCCCGACCCCGCCCAACTCTTCGTTTTTCTCGACGTCCATGAGGACGAAATCTACGACTGCACCTTTGGGATGCCATCCCAGCAATACTGGGGCAACACCCAATCCTGGTGGGATATTCCGGCCAACCGCCACGCGCAGGGCGCCAATCTGTCCTTTGGGGACGGCCATGCTGAACGGTGGAAATGGCGCGGGCCCAAAGTTTATCTCGGGAGTCTCCCGCAACCGGTTGGCGCGAATGAGCTACCGGACTACCGCCGCATGCAGGGCGGTTATCGCCAGCACTGGTGACCGGAGCCAACCGCCGGTATTTCCGGTCGAGCTTCCGGCGGTAAATTGAATTTAGAATGGCTTGTCTGGCCCCGGGGTTCTTGTGCATGGCCTCGATCACCGTGCGACCCACATTGCCACGGCCCGCGTTGCGACTTGCAATCCGCTCGGGTTGGATGGACTGTTTTTCCAAAGCCGTATGAGCCTTCATCCAACAAAGCTGATTGGTTCGCAGAAGTTCCGCCACCGCTGGCGGCGGGCCTTTACTCTGATCGAACTTCTCGTCGTCGTCGCGATCATCGGGATTCTCGCGGCGCTGCTGTTGCCCGCCCTCAATAAAGCCAAACTCAAGACGCATGGGATTTCGTGTATGAATAACCATCGCCAGCTGGCGCTCGCCTGGCGGATGTATTCGGACGACAACCAAGACCACCTGCTTTATGCCAGCGGCTTGTGGCCTTGGACGGCCAATGATCCGGACGTATGGGTCAGCGGCTTTTTGGATTTTGATCCCAATAACCGCTCCAACTGGGACGTCGAGAAGGACATCAAAAAGAGTCCGCTTTGGCGGTATTGCGGCACGTCGACCGCCATCTGGAAATGCCCCGCCGACCGCTCCGGCGTCACGGTCAAGGGTGAATTCAAACCCCGGGTCCGCAGCATGTCCATGAACGTTTGGCTCGGTGGATTTCGCGGCACCGACCAAGGATTGTCAGACAGTTCCAACCCTTGGGCGTTGGGCGGCGGCAGATGGCGCGTTTATCTCAAAACCACCGATATGATTGATCCCGGCCCGACCCAGACCTTCGTATTCCTCGACATGCGGGAGGACAGTATTGATGTGGGAAATTTCGCGCCAAGGATGAGTGGGTGGCCCGACCAACCTTGGCTATACGGTTTTGACGATTTGCCAGGTTCCTACCATCACCGGGCGTGCGGTTTCTCCTTCGCCGACGGTCACTCGGAAATTCACCGTTGGCGGGACGACCGCACGATGCCGCCGATCGTTCAAGACGGCAATGTCAACGATTCGTTCTCCTCGCCGAACAACCCCGACGTAGCCTGGTTGCAGGAACGCGCCACTCGGCCACTCGTCAAGTAGTAGCATCGCCAACCGGCTTCTTGTTTTTGCCGCCCTCCTCGACTACGGTGCATCTGTGAAGTCCCGTTGTTTTGCCATTCGTCCAAGCAGTTTGCTGCTGCTTGGTTTCCTTTTTGGCTTCACCGCCGTCGCCGCCCCGACGAAATCCATCCACCTCCGGAACGAAACGATCACACCGGCCAGTTCCCCATTACGGAGCGCCGTGGCCGCCGCACCGACAGCCGACCGCCCGGTCACCGGGCTGTTTTTGCTTCAATTCAATGGCGCGTTACCGTCCGCCGCGCGCGGTGAGCTCAGGAATCGTGGGGTCGAACTCCTCCAATATGTTCCGGATGATGCGTTCGTCGCCAAATTCGAGGGCGCGCGCGTCGAACAAATCCGCCAGCTCGACTTCGTCCGTTGGGTCGGCCCTTATCGCCCGGAACACAAAATCCACCGTGCCTTGACCCGTTCCGTCGCTGGGACTACCAATACGCCCAGCGCCGGCGCCAGTTTATTCCCGACGCCGGATTCGCTCGCGGTCGCCGTTCTCCTCTCCACTCGCGCCACTTCGACTGAGCGCGCGCAAACCAAACTGCTGTTCGACCAGCTGCAACCAGAAAGCACCAACGCATTCGGCACCGTGCTGCGCGGCCGGCTCGACCGGACGCAACTCAATCAGTTGGCCGGTTCCGACGCCGTGCTCTGGATCGAGCCCGCGCCGGCCATGCAGTTGTTGGATGAAGTCGCCACTCGCATCGTCGGCGGGGATGGGCCGGTCCATCAGTCGCTCGTCCAATCCCTCGGTTACAATGGCGCCGGCGTCACCGTGGCGGTCGCGGATAGTGGACTCGATAGCGGCAACACGAATGCGATGCATCCCGACATTCAAGGACGCGTCAAGGCGCTGTTCTATTACGGTGCGCCCGGCCAATTGGCAGATGCCGCCGACGAACATAGCCATGGCACGCATTGCGCCGGCATCATTGCGGGTAACGGCGCGGTCGGCGAGGCCGACGACAGCGGTTTCCTTTACGGCCTCGGGGTCGCGCCGGGCGCCAGCCTGGTCGCCCAGCGAATCTTCGACGCCGTGGGTGGCTATGCCGCCCCGCCGACCTACGAAACTCTGACCCGCGACGCCACCCGCGCCGGTGCCGACGTCGGCTCGAACAGTTGGGGGGACGACACCCAGGGCCGCTACGATCTGAGCGCCATGGAATTTGATGGTCTCGTACGCGACGCCGACGCTCTCGCCCTCGGCGACCAGCCCTACATCCTTGAGTTTTCCGCCGGCAATGCCGGACCGGCCACGCGAACCATTGGCAGCCCCGCAGTGGCCAAGAATGTGATCGCCACGGGCGCAGCCAACAACGACCGCCGCAATCTTCCGCTCGCGGAATTTCCAATCTACGACACCGGCCCCGACACCATGGCGGACTTTTCCAGCCGTGGCCCGTGCGAGGATGGCCGAATCAAACCCGACCTCGTCGCCCCGGGCAGTTGGATTTCGTCGCTCCGCTCGGTGTTTGCCAACGACGCGTACGCCTGGTGGCCCATTTCCGACAATTATCTCTATCAAGGCGGCACCAGTCAGGCCGGGCCGCATGTGGCGGGTGCGGCGGCGGTGTTCGTGCAGTTCTACCGTGCCACGCATGGCAACCAGACTCCCTCCCCTGCCCTGGTCAAAGCCGCGCTGATCAATTCCGCCACCGACATGGATAACGCGGTGGAAACCGGTCCCGTTCCTAACAACGACGAAGGTTGGGGCCGCGTGAACCTGCCGGCGCTCATTGCCGCGACCCGCGACTACAATTTCCTCGACCAAACCGTCCTGCTAACGAACAACGCCGTTTACGAGCAGCGCGTTCTGATCCAGGACGCCAGCGAACCGCTCAAAATCACCCTGGCCTACACCGACGTGCCCGGCAATCCGGCCGCCGTCATTGCGCTCGTCAACGATCTGGATCTCGAAGTAATCGCGCCCAGCGGCCGAATTTACCGCGGCAATCGCTTTGACTCGGGTGAATCCATTCCCGATGCGGACGGGGCGGACGCCATCAACAACGTCGAGGCGGTGCATCTCGCCCGGCCCGTGCCCGGCGAATACCTCATTCGCATTCGTGGCAGCCGGGTGGTGGCGGACGCTCGTCGGGACACTGCGATGTTGGACCAGGATTTTGCGCTGGTGATTTCCGGCCGGTTCGGCGCATCCGGCACCGGCATCGTCACCTTCGACCGCGCCGTTTATCGCGCGCCCGATCAGATCAAACTCGCGCTCGTCGATTACGATTTAGCTGGTCAGCCCACGGCCAAAGTTCTCCTGCGCAGCGGCGCAGAACCGATTGGGGAATTGATCACGCTGCAAGCGAACGGCAGCCGCGGTTTGTTTACAGGCACGGTCGCGACCGCCAGCGGCCCGGCGCTCAGCGATGGCCAGCTTCAGCTCGCCCACAACAACGTCATCGAAGCCATCTATGCGGACTCCCAACCGACGAGCAACCGCGTTTTCACCGCGCGCGCCGACCTATTGCCGCCGGTGATTTCAGCAGTGCACGCAACGAATCAATTCGGTCAGATTGCGGTATCGTGGACTACCGATGAAGCGGCGCGGGCGGAACTCTATTACGGCACCCCGACGCCGAATCTCGCACGGACCAACCATATGCTGGAGGTGACCCAGGAATTCACGCTCGCCAACGTGGCGGCCAACGCGGTCGTGCAATATTTCGTTGTTGCGCAAGATGAAGCCGGCAATCGCTCAACCAACAACAATACCGGGAGTTATTTTAGCATCACCAACACGCAGCCGCCGGAGATACTGTTGCTGGATTCCTACACGGATAGCGGCGGACTCGTGGCGGCGCCGCCACTCGCGGGTTATACCGACGCCCTAGCCGCCGTGGGGCGGGCCTTTGACGTGTTCGATGCGTCGACGGGAGCCGAACCGACCGCCGGGCAACTACAAGCCTACCGTTGCATCCTCTGGCGCATGGACGAAATTTCCCCGCCGCCCGTTGCGCTGGCGCAGAAAATCGCCAATTACGTCACGAACGGCGGCGCGCTGTTCATCGCTTCGATGGATGCCACCACGCGCTTCACGGAAGCGGGACTCGCCAGTTTCAACACCAACGTGCTCCAGATTCAGTCCTACACCGAAGATCAACCGGTGAACGCCGTGACCGGTGCGCCGGGGGATCCGGTGGGCGCCGGCATTGATGCGGTGCTCGACTACACCCCCTACGATGACCTCCTCGCGTTTCTGGCTTTCCTCGGCGTGACGGATCCGTCGGACTGGATCGTGCCCACGGCCAATGCCACCTCCATCCTGTTGAGCGATGGCTCGGTAGTCGGCGTGCGCTCACCCACCATTGGCCGGGATTTGCCGGCGCGGGTGGTTTATCTATCGTTCCCTCTCGATGCGGTCCCACTCGGTTCGGGCATCGGCAACAATCGCGCGGGGCTGCTAAACAACATTCTCAACTTCCTCGTGCCCGTGGCCGGCAGCAGCAGCCTCGCCCTCGACAGCGATATTTATTCCGTCCCAGGTCGCGCCGTGGTTGAAGTGCAAGATCTGGATCTCCAAAATTCGGGCCATACCACGATCACCGTGCGCGGCCCGCAACAAACCAATGGCGTCCCGGTCACGCTGCTGGAAACCGCGCGGCGCGGATTGTTCCGCGGCAGCATTATTTTTACCCCGACCAACACCACCCTGGCGGGCACGCTCCATGTGCAAGCGAAGGACGCGATCCAAGCCGAATACTTTGATGCCTCCGCGGGCCAGACCCGCTTCGCCACCGCGCTCATCGAAACCAATGCGCCGGCAATCACCAACGTCGTCATCGAACCGGGCTATCTCGAAGCGGTGGTAAGTTGGGATACTTCGGAACCCGCGAACGCGCTCGTGCAATACAGCGAGTCACCGGCCAGTTTCCCGGATAACTTCATCGCCTATGATCCCACGCTGGCCAGTTATCACGTGGTGTTCCTGGCGGGCTTGAAGCCAAGCACCACCTACTACATGCGGGTCGTGAGCCGGGATCGCGCGGGAAATTCCACCACGGACGATAACGGTGGGAAGCTTTATTCGTTCACGACGCTGCAGCCCATGACGCCCCCGTGGTTCGACAACCTCGAAACCAACAATGCCAATTGGTCCGTTATTGCGCCGCCGGAGTCCGAGACCCAGTGGACCCGCGGCGCGCCGGGCGGCGGCGAAACCGCTCATTCGCCGACCAATTGCTGGGGCGCGAACCTCTCGGGGGGGACAGTCGGTCAGGCCGAAACCTATCTCGTCAGTCCCGGCATCCTGCTCACCGGCGGCAACCAGGCCACGCTCCGGTTCTGGCACAATTACGATTTCCTGAGCGCCGCCGACGGCGACATCGAACTCGCATCCGTCCAAATCATTACCAACACCGCAACCGCGCCCCTCGACCTCTGGCAATTGCCAGCCGACAGTTCCTTCGGCTGGGAACCAGTTGAACTCGATCTTACCCCTCACCTAGGCAAGGTGGTTTATATCGTCTGGTATTACTTTCTGTTTTCCATCGACGCCCCGCCGCGTCTGGGCTGGTTGGTGGACGATGTTTCCATCACCGTCACCAACGTTTCGTCCGGCACCGTGCAGATTACCAACAATCTCTGGCAGGCGTTTTACGTGCTCACCGGACCGACCAACCGCGCGGCGGGTGGACGCAGCGAAATCCTCAGCCCGGTGCCGCCCGGCCAATACATCATCCAATACGCCGACGTGCCATTTTATCAGACGCCAGCCAAGCAAACGAATCTGCTGGCGCCGGGAGGTTCTGTGACGTTCACGGGTAACTACACTTTCCCCGACGTGAATGCCAACGGCATTCCGGATGGTTGGGAGGCGCAACAATTCGGCAGCCTCTCGGCCCAACGAACCTCAACGACCGACACCGACGGCGACGGCTTGAGCGATTGGGCCGAATTTGTCGCCGGCACGGATCCCAACAATCCGCCACCCCGGTTCCAAATCATCGCGCAACAACTCCCGAACAATTTCGTGAAACTTTCCTGGCCTTCCGTCACCAATCATAACTACCGGGTTCACGTTGCCACCAACGGCGTCGCCTGGTCCCCGTTCTCCAACTGGTTCGCCGCCACCGGGACGAACACGAGTTACACCCTGGGCACGACCACCAATGGGGCTGCAAAATTCTTCCGCGTCGAAGCGACGCCGCCCGCAAGCGCGGTCGCTGCAACTTTCAACATTTCGGCCACCATGCTGGCCAGCAATCAAGTCCGGCTCGAATGGCCTTCGGCTCCGGGCCATGGCTATCGCCTGTTCGGCAGCACGCAGGCAACCAATTGGTCGCCGTTCACCGACTGGCTGCGGGCCGCGAGCTACTCGACCGGATTCACGTTGCCCGCCCGGACCAATGGCGCGCCAAACTTCTTCCGAGTGGAGGCGCAACCGTAATCGCCGCGGACCGCGACCGGCCTTCGGTTGCCGCCAGCGCGGTCGAAGTGGTGGCCGAGTTGATGGCCAGAGTCTGTTTGTTGCCCCCTGCGAGTGAGTCACCGCTCGCCCGACCAGCTCAGGGAACCACCAAGGAAAAGGCTGGACAAAGTCGGAGGCCCAGAACAGTGTGCTTCCGTAAATCGAGAGCAGCCGCAAAATCACTCTTCGCTCGCGGGTCGCTTCTCGAGCTCGATCGGAACCCAATTCGTTATGAAGAATTCAATGCCTTTTCCCCACTGCGCTGCAACGCTGGTTGGCGGCGCTGCGGTTTTGCTGTTCACCGCGTCCTCGCCCGCGGACGATTGGGCACAATGGCGTGGGCCGCACCGCGACGGAGTCTCGGCGGAAAAAGGTTTACTCGCGGAATGGCCGAAAGCCGGACCGGCGTTGCTCTGGTCGGTGGCCGACCTCGGCGCGGGTTATTCCACCCCTGCCGTGGCCGCCGACCGGCTATTTTTAATGGGCAATGAGGGTTTGGAGAATGAATTCGTCGAAGCACGATCCACCACGAATGGCCAGCGCGCCTGGTCCACCCGGATCGGCAAGGTGGGAAACCCCAAGCAGGAACCAAATTATCCCGGCGCCCGCTCGACGCCGTCGGTCGAGGGAAAAATGGTGTACGCGCTCGGCTCGGACGGCGACGTGGTCGGCCTCGAGTCGGACACCGGTAAGGAGCGGTGGCGCAAAAATCTCCGCACCGACTTCGGTGGCAGTCCCGGCGTATGGGCTTACGCCGAATCGCCGCTCATCGACGGCGACCAGTTGATCTGCACGCCGGGCGGAACGAATGCAACGCTGGTGGCGCTGAATAAGCAAACGGGCAATGAAATCTGGCGCTGTGCCGTGCCCGGCGGCGATGCGGCGACGTATGCTTCCGCCATCGTCGTCGAAATCGGAAACCTCAAGCAGTACGTTCAATTCCTGGAGCGGGGACTGGTGGGGGTGGACGCCAAGACCGGCAAATTTCTGTGGCGTTATGACAAGACGGCCCTGGGCAGTCCGGCGGTCATCCTCACCCCGCTGGCGGAGAAGGATCAAATTTATAGCGGTGCTTTTCGCGTCGGCGGCGGGTTGGTGAAACTCCAAATGAAAAACGGCCTGATTGAACCAGAGCCGGTGTATTTCTCACCGAAACTTCCGATCGGTCTGGGCGGCGTCGTGAAGGTTGGCGAGTATTTTTACGGCTCGACGGGCCAGGCCTACTTGTGCGTCGATTTCGCCACCGGAACGGTTAAGTGGGAGGATCGGGCGCTCGCACCGGCGGCGTCATGTTTTGCGGATGGCCGGCTTTATTTGCACGGCGAAAACGGCGACGTGGCCTTGGTTGAGCCGACTCCGGAAGCGTATCGCGAGCAGGGCCACTTCACGCCGCCGGAACAACCGAAGCGTGCTAATGCCATGGAGAAATCGTGGGCTTATCCCGTCGTCGCCAATGGCCGGCTGTACATCCGGGACGGCGTCAAGCTGTGGTGTTACGACATCGGCAAACAATCGGGCCATAATTAGCCGGAGCGTTTCAACCGGGTTCCGGACTCGAGCCCCAGCTCCGCCCGCCCAAATGCAAAGGTCATTTACCAGGGCCGTCTCCGCGATTCCAGCAACGGCTTCGACAAACCGGTTCCGATAATCGTGCCATGTCCAGCTTGACTTCGTTTCTTGAAAAGCGCTCCCGGGGCGGGATCATCGGGATCGCGCTGGCGATTGTCATGGTGGTTGGGCTGGCCGACTACTTCACCGGGTCGGAGATCTTCTTCTCCCTTTTTTACCTCGTGGCCGTGGCGTTGACGGCTTGGTTTGCCGGCACCCGTTCCGGGCTAGCGATTTCAATCGTTAGTGTGCTGACGTGGCTGGCAGGGGATTTCGCGGCCGGGGCGCATTACACCACCGCCCTCGTGCCGGTCTGGAATGCCATCATCTCGCTCGGCTTTTACCTGGTCGTAGTCTGGTTGGTGGCCAGTTTGAGCGCCCTCCACCGGGAGCTGGAGGCGCGCGTTGGCCAGCGTACGAAGGCGCTGACCGAGGAAATGGCCGAACGCGAGCGATTGGAAAAGGAACTCCTGGAAACCAGCGAACGCGAACAACGCCGCATCGGCCACGACCTGCACGACAGCCTGGGCCAACATCTGACCGCCACCGCCCTGGCCGGCCAAGTCCTCGAAGAAAAATTGGCAAGGCAATCCCGGCCCGAAGCGGCCGACGCGCGGCGAGTGGTCGCCTTGGTGGAGGAGTCCATCGAATTGACGCGCACACTGGCGCGGGGACTCCATCAGGTGACGTTGGAGAATGCGGGCCTGATGCCGGCGTTCGAGGAGTTGGCAGCCATCATCGCCGAACGATTTCAAATCTCGTGCCGCTGCGAGTGCGTGCGGGAGGTGTTTATCCAGGACGTTACCGTAGCGACGCATTTGTATCGCATCGCCCAGGAATCCATCAGCAATGCCATCCGGCATGGCCAGGCGCGGCACATCTGGTTGCGGCTCGAATCTTCCGACACCGGCGTCACGCTCACCGTTCACGATGATGGCCGGGGTCTACCGCCAGATTGGCGGCAAAGCAAGGGTCTGGGCCTGCGAATCATGGCGCATCGCGCAACGATGATTGGGGCGAACTTCGCGATCAGCCCGGCGCCGGAAGGGGGAACACGGGTGGTGTGCGGATTGCCAAATTTCAACCGATGAGCACCAAAGCCAAGCATCAGATCTTCCTCGTGGACGACCACCCGCTCGTGCGCGAGTGGCTCACCAACCTGGTCAACCAGCAGCCGGACCTGGCGGTGTGCGGCGAAGCGGAGGACGCCGCGCAGGCGCTGCGGGCAATTGACAAACTCGGCCCCGACGTGGCCATCGTGGACCTCTCGCTCAAGAGCGCCTCCGGTCTGGAGTTGATCAAGGACCTCAAACTGCGCCACCCCGAAGTGCGGGTACTGGTGTTGTCGATGCACGACGAGTTTCTCTACGCCGAGCGCGCGCTGCGGGCGGGCGCCCGCGGCTACATCATGAAGCGCGAAACGGCTAAGAAAGTGATCGACGCCATCCGCCAGGTGATTGCGGGCGAACTCTGTCTCAGCGAAAAATTCGCCGCCCTGATGGCCCGGAAATTTCTCGAAGGCGGTCCGGGCAGCGGCTCGCCGATTGAATTGCTCAGCGACCGCGAGCTGGAAGTATTTCAACTCTTCGGCCAGGGCTACGACACCCGCCGCATTGCCACCGCGCTCAGCGTGAACTTCAAAACCGTCCAGTCCTATTGCGCCCGCATCAAAGAAAAATTGCGACTGGAGAACGCGACGGCCCTGCTCCGCGAAGCCATTCGATGGGAAGAAAGCCGGCACGCCTCGGGCGGTTCGTCGCCGCGAGTGTAGGGTTTCACCTTACACAATAATCAGTCCCCGCCTAGCAGACACGCTACGTCCCCCACCCCAAGCTGGGACCTGGCGTCTCGTCATGGAACTAAATCGAATCACAATCCATTGGATTTTACTCGGCGTCATTCTAACCAGCACACGGCTGGCGACGGCGGAAAACCAATCGCCGGCCGGCGAACCGATCGCCTCCGCCCTGAGTTTGGCCGACGCGCGACGAGCCGCTTTCCGCAACAACTGGGATCTGCTCGCCGCCAAAAGCGACGTGGATCTGGCGACGGCACAACGCGTCGTGGCCCGCGAGTTTCCCAATCCATCGCTCGCGCTCGGCACGACCAAGATCGGGGTGGGCAATCAGCCCAACGGCACCACCATGGGCAACAGCCTGTGGGACCGGAGCTACGACACAGTGGCGGCGGTCGGCCAACTCATTGAGATCGGCGGCAAACGCACGGCGCGCGCCACCTCCGCCAGTGCGGGATGGCGTGGGGCCGAGGCGCGACTCGCGGACGCACGGCGATTGCTCGACCAGGCGGTCACCCAAGCGTACGCGGCGACCGCCCTGGCGGAACGGAACCAGCAGGTGCTCGCGGACTCCGCCGCGTCCCTCCGGCGGGAGGCAACGATCGCCGCCGTCCGCGAGCGAACGGGGGACATTTCCCTCGCCGACAAAAGCCAGATTGAAATCGCCGCCGAACGGCTGGAGCTGGATGCCCGCTCGGCCGAAGCCAGCGCCCACAATGCATGCGTCGCCTTGGAAGTCTTGCTCGGAATGAAACAGCCGCGGGGTCAACTGTCGTTGGCGGAAAGTTTGGAGCAACTTTCCGACCGGCCCGAAGCCGCAATCCTTGACGCAACCAACGCCAACGCGTTCGCCGTCGCGGCCAACCGCCCCGACGTTCTGGCCGCCGAAGCCGCCCGGAGCAAGCTGGAAGCCGACCTGCGTTTGCAAAAGGCGATGCGCGTGCCCGACCCGACCTTCTTCGGGCAATATGAGCACCAACCGCCCGACCAGCCGAACACAGTCGGCTTCGGGGTTTCCTTTCCGCTGCCGCTTTGGAATCACAACCGGGGCGCCATTTCCGCGGCACAAGCGATGGCGGAGCAGGCCGCCGTGCAAGCGCAGAAAGTCGGCGCCCAGGCCGTCGCGGACATCCTCACGGCGCAGACTTCCTTCTCCGCGGCACGGACGCGCTGGCAGCAATATCGCGATGAACTCGCGCCCAAGTCGCGACAGATTCGCGAAACCGTCGTCTTCGCGTATGAGAACGGCGGCGCCTCGCTGCTCGATTTGCTGCTGGCGCAGCGCAACGACAACGAAGTGCGGCTGGCCGCAGCCCAGGCGGCCGCCGATTCCGCCAACGCTGCCGCCGCGCTGCAGGCCGCATTGGCCATGACGCCATCCCCTCTTTTTGCCAAGCCATGAACAGAATTATCCCGCTCAGCTGCATCCTGGCCCTCGCCGGATTGGCGGGCTGCCATCAACCGCCGCCCGCCACCGAATCCACCGATGTTCGCGTTGAGGGCGACCAGGTGATCGTCACGCCCGGCACCCCGCCTGCCACTGCCATCGTGTTGGCGACCTGCGTACCGCCAGCAGCGTCTGAGTTGAGCTTCAATGGCCGTCTGGTCTGGGACGACAACGTCACCACGCGCCTGTTTACCCCGTTTGGAGGGCGAGTAACCAAGATTTGCGTTGAAGTGGGCGAGCGGGTGGAGGTCGGCACGCCACTGGCGTTGATCGCCTCACCGGATTTCGGCCAAGCGCAGGCGGACGCCCGCCGCGCCGCGACCGAGGTCGGGTTGGCCGAACGGACGCTTTCGCGCGTCCGCGATCTGTTCGCGCACGGTGCGGCACCGCAAAAGGATTTGCAAGCGGCGGAGGCGGACATGGAGCGCACGCGATGGGAGCGGCAACGGGCCGCAGAACGGCTGGCGCTTTACGGCGCGGACACGAATGGCGTGGATCAGGTTTACGTTTTCCGGAGTCCAATCGCGGGGGTCCTGGTGGAGAAAAACATCAATCCAGGTGCGGAATTGCGCGCCGATCTAATGCTGGCCAACGCGCCGCAACTGGCCTCGCCGCAGTTTGTCGTCACCGACCCGGAGCGGTTATGGGTAGTGATTGATGTGCCGGAGCGAGACCAGGCGCGGGTGCGGGTGGGGCAGACGTTCACGGTGAAGAGTGCGAGTTTGCCCGGCCAAACTTTCAGCGGCCAGGTGGAGGTCGTCGGCGACGGTTTGGATGCAAACACGCGCACGATCAAGGTGCGCGGGTCGCTGAGCAATCCGGGGCGGCGGCTCAAGGCAGAAATGTTCGTTCAGGCCGAAGTGCCCCTGGCCCCGGAAGCAGGGGTCGTGGTGCCGGCCCGGGCGGTGTTTCTGCGTGGCGAACAGCACTGCGTGATGGTGGAAGAGAAGCCGGGCCGTTATGCGCGCCGCGAGGTGACACCCGGTTGGGAACATGGCGGCCACATTCTCGTCGCGTCGGGGCTGGCCGTCGGGCAGCGGGTCGTGACGGACGGGGCGATGCTGCTGGAGCAACTTCTTTCCACCGGCCCATGAACCCCCGGAAGCGCCCGCGATTCCTCCACCGCAGCACGGCCGAGTGATGAAGGACCGAACCTTAACCTGACCCCTCCAATGATTCGTCGTCTTGTTCATGCCGCCCTACACCAACCGTTGTTCACGGTGATGCTGACGTTGCTGTTCGTCGCGGGCGGGGTGGCCGCGTTTCTGAATCTGCCCATCGAGGCGTTTCCCGATGTATCCGATACCCAGGTGAACGTCATCACGCTTTTTGCCGGGCGCGCCCCGGAGGAAGTGGAGAAGCAGGTCACGATTCCGCTGGAGACCGTGCTCAGCGGGCTGCCGCATTCCGTGCGTCTATTTTCGCACACGCAATTCGGCTTGTCGTTCATCATGATCACCTTTGACGACAAGGTGACGGACTATTTCGTGCGGCAACAAGTGATGGAGCGATTGACCACCGCGGATCTACCACCGGGAGTGCAACCGCAAATCGCCCCGCTCTCCACTGCCATCGGTGAAATTTACCGTTACCGGCTCAAAGGCGATGGCCAGAACTCTCGCGACCTGCGCACGCTCGAAGACTGGGTGGTCGAACGCAACCTGCGCATGGTGCCGGGCGTGGCGGACATCGTGGGCATGGGCGGCTCGATCAAGACCTATGAAGTCAATCCCGACCTCGCCCGTCTGCGCTATTACGGCCTGAACTTGCAGACGCTCTACACCGCGCTCAACCGCGGCAACGCCAACGTGGGCGGCAGCAAAGTTGAGCAAGGCCCGCAGCAATATCTTATCCGGGGCCTCGGCCTGCTGCATTCGCCCGACGACATCGGGAGCATCGTGCTCGCCTCGCACAATGGCGTACCGGTGCTGGTACGCGACGTCGCCCAGGTGAAAGTCAGCAACATTCCGCGCGAAGGGCTCATGGGCCAGGATGAGGAGGAGGATATCGTCAATGGCGTCGTGCTCATGCGCAAAGGGGAAAATCCGTCGGAAGTGCTCAAGGCGGTGAAGGCAAAAATCCAACAGCTCAACCAATCCATCCTGCCGAAGGGGGTTCAGATTGTGCCGTACTACGACCGGACCTGGCTGATTGACACCACGCTGCACACGGTGTTTAAGAACCTCGCCGAGGGCGCGATGCTCGTGGCCTTTGTGTTGTTCCTCTTCCTCGGCAATCTCCGCGCCGCGTTCATTGTCGCGCTGATGATCCCGCTGTCGCTCCTTGCCACGTTCATCGGGCTGACCTGGCGGGGCATTCCGGCCAACTTGCTTTCGCTCGGCGCGATGGATTTTGGCATCATCGTGGACGGCGCGGTGATCGTCGTGGAAAACGTTTTTCGCAAACTGTCCGAGCGCGACCATTCCACCGACCGCAACAAACTGCGGGACCTGATCCTTTCCGCCGCGGCGGAAGTTGGCCGCCCGACGTTTTTCTCGATGCTCATCATCATTGTGGCCCACGTGCCGATTTTCACCTTGCAACGCCACGAGGGCCGCATCTTCGCGCCAATGGCGTGGACGGTCACCTCGGCGCTGGTCGGGTCCCTGCTGTTTTCTCTGACCCTCGTACCGCTGCTCTGCTGGTTTCTGCTGCGCAAAAATGTTTCGCACCAGGAAAACGCCGTGATGCGGCTGGCGAACCGCGTCTACGACCCCATCCTCCGCAGCGCCCTCGCCCGCCCGAAGCTGGTGATCACCTGCGCGCTCATTGCCTTGGGCGCGAGCTTTGCCGCCGCAACCAAGCTCGGCACGGAATTCCTGCCGGAACTCAACGAAGGCACGATTTGGGTCAACGCCACCTTGCCGGCGGGCATATCCGTCACCGAAGCCACGCAGGATTGCGCAACCATGCGCCGGCTGATCCGGTCGGTGCCCGAAGTCAGCACGGTCATTTCAAAGGCGGGCCGGCCGGAGGATGGCACCGACCCGAAGCCGCTCAACATGGTGGAGTGTTTCGTGGGCCTGAAGCCGGCGACGGCGTGGCGGCCCGGCATGACGAAGGAAAAAGTTCTGGACGCGATGGACAAGGCACTCGATGCGCTGCCCGGGGTCGAGACCAGTTTCTCCCAGCCCATCCGTGACAACGTGCTCGAGAGTATTTCCCAGATTGACGGCCAGGTGGTCATCAAGGTGTTCGGCGAGGACGCCAAAGTCCTGCGCGAGCAGGTCAGCCAGGTGTTGCACAAGATTGCCGATGTCCCCGGCGTCTCCCGAGCGTTCATTGATCGCGCGGGCGAGGTCCCACAAGCCATCATCGAGATTGATCGTGCCCGCGCCTCGCGCTACGGCCTGAACGTCGGCGATATCGAGGACGAAATCGAAATCGGTCTGGGCGGCAAAGCGGCCACCGAACTGTGGGAGGGTGAAAAACATTTCAGCGTGCTCGTGCGCCTGGCGGAAACCGAGCGCGGCCTTTCCAATATGCGAAAAATACTGGTCAGCAACCCCGACGGCCTGCACGTCCCGCTGGAGGAAGTCGCCGCGTTCAAGGAGTCCAGTGGCAGCATGAATATCAGCCGCGAAAACGGCACCCGCGTCACCGCGATCGGCGTCTTCATCAAAGGCCGCGACATGGGCAGCGTGGTGGCGGATATGCAGGCGCGTGTGCGTGCGATCAAAATGCCGCCCGGCTACCTCGTCTCCTGGAGCGGAGAATTCGAGAATCAGCAGCGCGCCATGAAACGGCTGGCCGTCATCGTCCCCATCAGCGTCCTACTGATCTTCGTGTTGCTGTTCGATGCCTTCAAATCCGTCAAACAAGCCCTCCTCATTTTGCTGAACGTACCCTTCGCGCTCATCGGTGGCATTTTCGCCTTGTTGCTGACCGGCATCCCGTTGAGCGTTTCGGCGGCCATCGGGTTCATCGCTCTCTTCGGCCAAGCGGTGCTTAATGGCGTGGTCATGATCAGTTGCTTCAATCAACTTCAGGAAGATGGCGCCTCGCCGATGCACGCCGTGCGGCAGGGGGCGCGGTTGCGCTTGCGCACCGTGCTCATGACGGCGCTGCTGGCCATGCTCGGCCTGCTGCCGATGGCGCTCTCCCACGGGATCGGCTCGGAAACCCAAAAGCCGCTGGCCGTGGTGGTCATCGGAGGACTAATATCGGCCACCCTCTTAACGCTCGTCGTCCTTCCCGTTTTCTATCTGTTGTCGCGTGAGCGCGAAACAGATTTGGCGACGGCCTCAAAACCATTGACGGAATCGCCCTCGACCGAGGAGCCCTAAATCAACCCGGCGGCACGCCACCGGAAGTGGGGTTTACTCGGAGGCAAAGAGCCGGGCCCTAAGCTTCCAAGAACTTGATCGAACGGCTTTTCTCGGAGCGCTTGCGGGCGTTTTCATCCAGCACCTTCTTGCGCAAGCGAAGATTCTTGGGCGTGGCCTCCACGTATTCATCCACATCAATGTATTCCAGCGCGCGTTCGAGACTGAGCTTGAGCGGCGAGTTGAGCTGGATGCCTTTGCCGTCGCCTTGCGACCGCATGTTGGTCAGGCGCTTTTCCTTCACCGGGTTGACCGGGATGTCGTTTTCGCGGGCGTTTTCGCCCACGATCATACCCACGTAAACGTGGTCGCCCGGCTCAATCATCAAGCGCCCACGTTCCTGCACCATGTTCAAGGCGTAAGAAGTCGCTTCGCCCCCGTCCATGCTGACGAGCGAGCCGTTCTTGCGCGCGGCAATCTCGCCGCGATCCGTCCCGTATTCGTGGAACAGATGACTCATCACGCCCATGCCCTTGGTCGAATTGACGAGATCGGTCTCGAAGCCAATCAAGCCGCGCATCGGCACTAACGCCTCGACGGAGACGATGTTGCCCACATGGTTCATGTTTGTAATTTGCGCTTTGCGGTTGGAAAGATTTTCCATGATCGTGCCGAGGTTCTCGCTGGGCACTTCCACGAATACTTTTTCAATCGGCTCCAACGCATTGCCGTCGGCGTCTTTCTTCCACAACACTTCTGGGCGGGACACCAGCACTTCGTGGCCTTCGCGGCGCATCTGCTCGACGAGAATGGCGATCTGCATTTCGCCGCGGCCGCTGACCGCAAAAATCTTCGGGTCACTCGTCTGCGCGATGCGCAGGGCCACGTTCGTGCGAATCTCCTTCACCAACCGATCCCAGATATGGCGCGCGGTCACCAGTTTGCCATCCATGCCGGCGAGCGGACCGTCATTCACGGCGAATTCCATCTGGATCGTCGGCGGATCAATCGGGATATAGGGCAAAGCGGCCCGGGCTTCCGAATCACAAATGGTTTCCCCAATGAACACATCTTCAAAGCCGGTGAGGCCGACGATGTCGCCGGCGTGGGCTTCCTGGACTTCGATGCGCTTCATGCCTTCGAAGTGGAAGATGGCGGTGATTTTCCCCTTGGAGGTCGTGCCGCTGCCGTGACGGCAAATGGCGGGATCGCCGAGCTTGACCTTGCCCTCGTAGATTTTCCCAAATGCAATCCGGCCGAGGTAATCGCTGTAATCCAGGTTGGCCACGAGCACCTGGAAACCGTCGCCGGCATGGGCGCGCGGCGGCGGGATATGCTTCACAATCGCGTCGAAAAGCGGCTCCATGGTGCCAGCCACGTGTTCGAGTTCCACCTTCGCATAGCCTTCCTTGGCCGAGGCGTAGATGAACGGAAAATCCAACTGTTCATCCGTGGCGTTGAGCGACATGAACAATTCGAACACCTCGTCGAGCACTTTCTTGGGATTCGCATTGTCGCGGTCGATCTTGTTGATAACGACGATCGGCTTCGCGCCGGCTTCCAACGCCTTGCGCAAGACGAAACGGGTTTGTGCCTGCGGACCATCGGCGGCGTCCACGACGAGCAGCACGCCGTCGATCATGTTCATGATGCGTTCCACCTCGCCGCCAAAGTCGGCGTGGCCGGGAGTATCCACAATGTTGATGTGGTAATTCTTGTATTTGAACGCGGCGTTCTTGGCGCGGATGGTGATGCCCTTTTCCTTTTCCAAATCCATGGAGTCCATCAGCCGCACCTCGGAAGACTCGTGCTGGTTGGCGCGGAAGGTGCCGGATTGTTTCAGGAGGCAGTCCACGAGCGTGGTCTTGCCATGATCAACGTGGGCGATGATCGCGATGTTTCGAATGTGCTGCATATCGTAAATGACCGGTTCGCTCACGCTGCAATAATATCAGCCGCACCAACGGATGCGACCGGGAAACACTGGCCGAAAGCCAGCGACTTGCACTGCGACGGGTTCTGCCGGGTCGCATAGCATGCGGATTTACGGCCAAAGGTCAAGTCGCGCGTGCAGTGATTTTTGAGGCAGGCGGCAACTCCACCCCTCCCGCGATAAGTTTTGCCAGCCTACTTCGCCAGGAAGGTAAACAAGGTGGTCTCTTTCAACGGCGACCCGGGTCGCACCACGATGGAGGGGAAGTTCGGATGATGGATGGCGTCGGGATAATGCTGCGTTTCCAGGCAAACCGCCGTGTGCCGCAAATGATTTCCCGTGTAGAGTTGCACCGCCGGCTGGGTGGTTCGCACTTCCATAATCCGTCCGCTGTGGGGTTCACTCAGCCGGGCCGCCAGCTTCAGGGCTTTGCCCCCACTCAGAATGTAATTGTGGTCATAGCCATTCATCTGCGGCTTCAACTGCTCGATGCGATCCCCGATGCGCGTCGGCTGGTTAAAGTCCATCAGGGTTCCCTGAAGCGGCCGGATTTCACCGGTGGGAATCAAATCCGCGTCAGCCGCAGTGTAACTCTCCGACGGAATCCACAGGATATTATCCAGGCAGTCGCCCCCGCCCGCCAGGTTCCAGTACGCATGATTGGTCAGATTCGCAATCGTGGGTTTATCGGTCGCGGCTTCGTAATCGATCCGTAATTCGTTGTGGTCCGTTAACGTGTAGATCACGGAAGTTTTCAAGTTGCCGGGAAAGCCTTCCTCGCCATCTTGGCTTAGATAAGTCAGCTTCACCGACGATTCGTGCTCCTTCGCCGGAGTAGCTTCCACCGTCCACACCGACTGGTCGAAGCCCTTGCGCCCGCCATGGATCGCGTTCTTGCCACTATTTGCGGCTAAGTGATAAGTTGTTCCGTCCAGTTCAAATTGCGCGCCACCGATCCGGTTGACGACCCGGCCAATGATGGCCGCGGCCCCGTTAAACCCGCGTTGGAATCCTTGCAGGCTGTCCGCGGTGAGCAAAATGTTGGTGAACCTTCCGTTCCGATCCGGGGCCTGCAGCTCTTTGAGGATGGCGCCATAGGTAATGATCTGGGCGCGCATGCCGTTGGCGTTCCGCAGGGTGATCAATTTAACTTCAGCACCCTCCGGAGTTTTACCAAAATCAACCTGCTCGACCCGTTGCAAGGTCTGGGCGTGGACGGAGCCCAGGAAAACGAAGGCCACCCAAGCAACGATCGCCGTTCGCCAAAAAGGAATTTGCATGGCTCGATTCATAGCTGGCCCGACCTGTCCGCGCTAGTGAAAAACCCGCGCCGGTCTGTTAGTTGAATATATCCCAAGTAACCCTGCTAGCGTTCGGGTTGGATCACGGGGGACCCTCCGGCGCAAACAACTCGGCGACGACGAGCGCAAACTCCGGCAGCAGTTCTTCACTCAATACCTCCCGCCCGGCCAAAATGCTCCGGAGCGCGAGGCCGTAGGGCGTGGCGTGATAGACCTCCACGTTGCCATAGCGCGGATCCACCATCCAGAGCCGTGAAACCTTGTTCGCCTCGTAGAGCTCCTTCTTGATGACGGTGTCGTTGTGGTGATCCTCCGAACTGACGATTTCGACGGCGAGCCAGAGTTTGTTGCTGGCGGCAGTCACGAGGGCCAGGTCGGGGCAGAGTCGGGTGCCCGGAGCGATGCCCACGGCGGTGCGCGGCGCCAGCAGCCGGGTGCTGCTGAGCTTTTCCACTTTGGCCTTCACGACAGCGTGCAACCGGGAACAAATCAACTCATGTCGCTGACCGGGCGGAAGCCGCAGCGTCACTTCGCCCGCGAAGACCTCTTCATACGGTTGGCTCATGATTTCGCCAAAAGTTTACGGAGGAAGCGCCCGGTGTGCGACTGTTTATTCTGCGCCACCGTCTCCGGAGTGCCCACCGCTACCACCTGTCCGCCGCCGGCGCCGCCTTCCGGCCCGAGGTCTAGCACCCAGTCAGCCTCGGCGATCAAATCCAGGTTGTGCTCAATCACCACCACCGAGTGCCCGGCATCAACCAAGCGCTGTAAAACCTCCACGAGCCGGCGCACGTCGGCGAGGTGCAAGCCGATCGTAGGTTCTTCCAGGATGAAGAGATTGCGTTTTGTTGTGCGCCCCTCACCCCGTCCCTCTCCCCATCCGCTGGGGAGAGGGTGACCGTCAGGCCGGGGGGGGGGAATTACGCGAGCCTCGCGCAATCCGGTCAACAGATGCGAGACGAGCTTCACCCGTTGCGCCTCGCCACCGCTCAAAGTCGGACTCGGTTGGCCGAGCTTGAGGTAATCCAACCCGGTATCGTGCAAGGCCTGCAACGCGCGCTTGATTTTCGGAATGCCAGCGAAGAATTCCAAGGCCGCCTCCACGGACAGATCGAGCACTTGCGCGATGTTCTTCCCACCATATTCGATGTCCAAAGTCTCGCGATTGAATCGGGTCTGATCACAAGTCTCGCAGCGCACGAAGGCCGGCGGCAGGAAGTTCATCTCCAATTTAATCTGGCCCGCGCCTTCGCATTCCGGACAACGGCCTTGCGCACTGTTAAAGGAAAAACGGCTCGCCGAGTAGCCGCGGATCCGGGCCTCGGGCACTTGGGCGAACAAGGCGCGGATGTCATCGAAAAATCCCACATAGGTTGCCGGGATCGAGCGCGGCGTACGGCCGATGGGGGCTTGATCCACTTCATAGACGGCCTTCAAGGCTTGGTGGCCCGCCAGCCGGGCCGACTGCGCGGGAGATTTGTTGGCGAGGACGGCTTGGAGTTCCGGCAACAGGCATTCGCGAATCAAGGTGCTCTTGCCCGAGCCGCTCACACCGGTTACCAGCACCAGCCGGCCAAGCGGAATCTGAACCGTTAAATTTTTAAGGTTGTTCGTGGTCGCCCCCCGGAGGGTCAACCAGCTGCCCGTCGCAGCCGACGTAAGGAGGCTCTGACTTCGGTTGGATTTCGATTTGATCCTTCTAACGTCGGCGGCCTCAAGAACAGGTCTCCGTGCGCCCCGCGCCGGAAATTTCTTTTCCGCCCGCAAACACCGGCCCGTGACAGATTCCGGATGCCGGGCCAGTTCGGCCAGCGTTCCTGCCGCCACGACTTGTCCGCCATGGATGCCGGCGCCGGGACCCAGATCAATAATGTGATCCGCCCGGCGCATGGTTTCCTCGTCGTGCTCCACGACGACGATCGAGTTGCCGCGCGCGCGCAGCTTTTCCAACACCGCCAGCAGTTGCTCGTTGTCGCGCGCATGCAGGCCGATGGTGGGTTCGTCCAACACATAAAGCACGCCGCTGAGATTGGAGCCGAGCTGCGCCGCCAGTCGGATGCGCTGGCTTTCGCCGCCGGAAAGTGTCGGGGCGCCGCGACCGAGTTGGAGATAACCAAGCCCAACTTCGTGGAGAAACTTCAGGCGCTCGGAAATTTCCGGCAAAATGTCGCGGGCGATTTCCGCCTCGCGCCCGGTGAATTTGAGCGCCCGCATAAATTTCAGGGCCGCGGCCACATCAAGGGCGGAGACATCGACGATGGTCGGGGCGCGGCGCGGCGCCGACCGGAGACCGCGGCGCGATTCCCCGGCTTTTAGCCGCACCGCCCGCGCGATCGGATTGAGTCGCGCCCCGTTGCATTCCGGACAAACTTCCCGCTCTTGCGCCCAACTCCACCAACTCTCCTCAACGGCATCGGCGTTCGCACCCCGTTCCACGTCCGGCAGGTAAAATAATTCGCCGAACCCGCGACACTTGGGACACCACCCTTGCGACGAATTGTAACTGAAATTCTTGGGATCAAGCGGCTCGAACGAACGGGTGCATTTCGGGCAGGCGCGTTCCGTCGAATGCACGGTTAGCCGCTGGCGCGTGTCCTCGGCGAACAGAGTCCCGTGGCCGAGCTCGAGCGTTTGCTCGATGAGCTTTTGCGGGTCCGGCGTTCCGTCTTCCGGTGATCGGTTCCGCTTCCCCCGATCCCGGGAACGCGGGCCGCCAAACTCCAATACCCCCACGGCGATCTCCACGTCATGTTCCCGGAAGCGGTCGAGTCGGAAGGCCTTGCTCGTGGCGAACATTTTGCCGTCCGCCCGGATTTCCGCGAAACCGTGTTTCGCGGCCCACGCAGCGACGTCGCTGTGAAAACCCTTCCGGTTTCGCACCATGGGCGCGAAGAGCCGCAGGGGACCACGCTGATCGAATTCGGCCCGGAGTTGCTTCGCAAGTTCGTCCCGCGTCTGCGCCTGCACGGGCAGGTGGCAATCCGGGCAATGCTGAAGGCCAAGGCGCGCGAAGAGCAGCCGGATGAAATGGTAAATCTCCGTCACCGTTGCCACGGTGCTTTTGCCACCGCCGCGACTGGTGCGTTGCTCGATGCTCACCGTGGGCGGAATGCCCGTGATGAGATCCACGTCCGGTCGCGACAGCTGTTCCACAAACTGCCGGGCATAGACGTTCATGGAGTCGAGAAAGCGGCGCTGTCCCTCGGCGAACAACAGATCGAAGGCGAGCGTGCTCTTGCCCGAACCACTCACACCGGTGATGACGACAAACTGGTTGCGCGGAATTTCGAGCGAGAGATTCTTGAGGTTGTGCTCGCGGGCGCCAGCGATGGTAATTCCATTTGCAGCCGGGACACGTTCCACTGCCTGGTTGACTTGTCGAATGCGATCGCGAGACGCGGCGGACCGCGTCTCAAACATTTTCCGGAGGAATCGTCCCGTATGACTGGCGGCACTCAGCGCCACTGTTTCCGGCATGCCTTGCGCGACGATTTGACCGCCGCGATCGCCCGCCTCCGGGCCCAGGTCAATTACCCAATCCGCGCATTTGATGACGTCGAGGTTGTGTTCGATGACGAGCACGGAATGACCGGCATCCACGAGGCGTTGAAACACCTTCAACAGGACGCGAACGTCGTCGAAGTGCAGGCCGGTGGTCGGTTCGTCGAAGAGGAACAAGGTGGGTCGAGGGTCGAGGGTCGAGGGTCGAGGGCTTGAACTTCGCTTGGTGGCGCCATCCTTGACGCTCGGCGCTCGGCTCTCGACTGCGGCGGCGAGATGCCGCACGAGTTTCAGCCGCTGACTCTCTCCGCCGGAGAGCGTATTGATCGGCTGACCGAGCCGCAGGTAACCGAGGCCAACTTCTTGCAACAACTTCAGACTAGCGATCGCGCGGAACGCTGACTTGGATTCGATCAAGGTTTCCAGGAAGGCAATCACTTCATCCACGGTGGCTTCCAGCAGGTCGCCGATGCTCCACTCCTGATTCGTGGCAGCCGCGGTGACGAGGCTCTGATCATTCCGGGATAGGGAATGAGCCTCCCCAGGTCGGTGGCTGCAAATCTTCACCTCCAGGATGTGCGGGCGATACCGGCGACCCGCACAGTCGGGACAGCGGATGAAGATGTCGCTGAGGAATTGCATCTCGATCTTCTCGAAGCCGGCGCCGCGGCAGCGTTCGCACTGACCGACGCCGGAATTGAAACTAAACGCGCTGGCATTGAGGCCGCGTTGCCGGGCGGCTTCGGATTGCGCGAAGACTTCACGGATATCGTCGAACGCGCCGATGTAAACGGCCGGATTCGAACGTGGGGTTTTGCCGAGAGCGGATTGGTCCACTAGCACGACCTGGCCGAGGGATTCAAAGCCGGTGAGAGCAGTCGGCGGTGGTCGGAGCTCAGAGGTCGGAGAATTGTCTGCTCCCTCGAATTCAGTTCCGTCGGTTTGCTGATCTCCGCCTGCTGCCTGCTGCCCGTTGAGTTTGTCGGCTAACGCCGGCAGCAACACGTCGCGAATCAGCGTGGATTTCCCGGAACCGCTGACGCCCGTGAGAGCCACGAAGCGATTTAGCGGAATCGCGACCGAGAGGCTTTTGAGGTTGTGCCGGGAAGCATTGGCGATGGTCAGCCATTTCGCATCCGAAGGCCGAATTGCGCCAGACGAAGCGAGCGTGAAATCTGCATCCTGAAGGCTGAGGGCGCGCAGTGCCCCAGCGGGTTCCAAGGCGGCGATTCCTTTCCGCATTCGATATTCAACTTTTGATTTTGCGACTGGTCGGCGGGACGGAATCTCAATCTGCTTCCGCCCGCTGAGGTATTGGCCGGTGAGCGACTCCGCCGCTTGGAGGATTTCGGGGAGCGAGCCTTGAAACACCACTTCCCCTCCGGTCGCCCCATGGCCGGGACCGATGTCCACAATTTGATCCGCCGCCCGCATGACGCCGACTTCGTGCTCGACGACGACGACGGTATTACCGGTATCGCGCAGCTTCTCAAGGATGCGAACCAGCCGATCGGTGTCGCGCGGGTGCAGGCCGACGCTCGGTTCGTCGAGCACGAAGAGCGTGTTGACGAGCCGCGTGCCCAGACAGGTGGTAAGATTGACGCGCTCGGTTTCGCCGCCGCTCAAGGTGCGGGTGGCCCGGTCGAGGGTCAGGTAGCCAAGGCCGACTTCGTTCAGGTAGCCAAGGCGGGCCTGGACTTCCTTGAAAGCATGCGCCACCGGATCCTTCGAAGAGAATTTTCCTTCCTGCGCGAGACCGGTGACCAACTCAAGCGCAGCGCGAACGGGCAGCGCGTAGACGTCGGCGAGCGTAATCAGGCTCGGCGTCACGCCGGTCTCCGACGTTCCCCGCTTTGAAAGTGGAGCCCGGCGTAACGCGGGCGCTCCGTGGAGCCGGTATAGCAGCGCGTCGGACTTCAATCGCGTACCGTCGCACGCGGCACATTTGGTATAGGCACGATAGCGCGAGAGCAGCACCCGAACGTGCATCTTGTAGGACTTGGTCTCCATCCAGCGGAAATAACCTTTCACGCCATACCACGCGCGCGGCCATTGATGGTTTTCATCCCGGCCGTAGTCCGCGTCGCCTTCAATGATCCACCGCTGGTGCTCGGCGGACAGGGCGGCGAACGGCACGTTCATCGGGACCCCGCGGGTTTTACAGAACCGGGTCAGGTCCTTTTGCGATTCCGCGCCGGTGCCGGTGCGCCAGGGTTTTACCGCGCCTTGCGCCAACGTCAACGCGCGGTCCGGCAGCGCCAGGTGGTAATCAATGGTAATCGTCCGGCCGAAGCCTTTGCACGCCGGGCACGCGCCGAGGGGATGATTGAAGCTAAACAGGGCCGGGGAAGGTTCGGGGTATTCCAGATCACACGCAGCGCAATGGAGGCGGTTGGAAAACGAACGCAGCGGGCGGGTGGCGTCAAGTTCGTGGAGTGTTAGTTTGCCTTTGCCGAAATGATAAGCTTGTTCACAGGCTTCAACGAAACGCGCGCGGCGGGCGGACGACAGCCGGAGACGGTCTTGAACCACGGTGAGGTCGATGCGGGGAGCACGCAGTGCCGCATCCTCCAGTCTCACGATTTCTCCCTCCAGCAGCAGTCGCTGATAACCTTGTTTGGATACCAGCGCGAGGGATTCAGCCAGCGAGAGCTTTTCGGAGAGCGGCAGATTAAAGGTAATGAGAAATTCTCGTCCTCCGCCTTTGTTCTCGTCCTCGATTTGCTTTCCCAGTCGGGTCGAGGACGAGGAAGAGAAAGTGGATGATTGAATGGTTTCCCAAATCTTTTGCGGCGTTTCCTTTCGCACCGGTTGACCGCAGCCGCGGCAATGCAAGCGGGCCACGTGCGGCCAGAGGACTTTCATGTAGTCGCAAATCTCGGTCATCGTGCCGACCGTGGAGCGCGTAGAGCGCACCGCGTTGCGCTGCTCGATGGCGATGGCGGGTGGAATCCCCTCGATGCTGTCCACTTGCGGCTTGTCCATGCGGTCGAAGAACTGCCGCGCGTACGGCGAGAAGGTTTCGATGTACCGCCGCTGGCCTTCGGCATACAACGTGTCAAACGCCAGCGAACTTTTGCCCGAACCGCTGAGCCCGGTGATAACGATCAGCCGATGCAACGGCAGCTCGAGATCAAAGTTCTTGAGATTGTTGTGCCGGACTCCGCGCAGGCGGATGGCCGGCGCTGGCGCGGGCGTCAACATGGCGGCGACAAGTTAGGGGGGCGGATCGAGATGTCAAACGTCCTGGAGTGGGCGGTCTGGTTTTCCACCAAGCGTCAGGGCCAGGCCGACAAGCTGCCGGCGGTTGGCATTGGCGATAATTCGGCAGATAGCCCTGAGCTTATCCGGCCCGGGTTCCCGGTCCCCGAAAAGGCAGAAATTAATTCTCCCGAAACCTACCACGCTCGGAAATGGAAATTGCTTTTGGGCCCAATTCTTCGCAACGCTAGCAGTGGCTTATGACACCTTGGAGTTTGATTGCGCTTTTGGCGGGGCTGGCTTCGGTCAACGCGGAGAATTTGGCGCCGAAAATCATCATCGCCCACCGCGGCGCCAGCGGTTATTTGCCCGAACACACCCTGCCCGGAAAGGCATTGGCTCACGCCATGGGGGCGGACTACCTGGAACAGGATCTCGTGTTGAGCCAGGACGGTATTCCCGTGGTGCTCCACGACATCGTCATCGACACAGTGACCGACGTGGCGAAACGCTTTCCGGAACGGAAGCGTGCGGATGGGCGGTACTACGCTTTGGATTTCACCCTGGCCGAGCTGAAACAGCTCCAGGTGACCGAGCGGTTCGATCCCCGGACGGGCAAGCCGGTGTTTCCCGCGCGATTTCCGCTCGGGCAGGCGACTTTTCAGATCCCCACGTTTGAGGAGGAATTGCAATTTATCCAAGGATTGAACCGCACTACCGGGCGCGAGGCGGGCATCTATCCGGAAATCAAATCGCCGGCCTGGCACCGCGAGCAGCGACAGGACATATCCCGCATTGTATTACAGATCCTGGAGCGTTACGGCTACCGGACCAAGTCGGACAAAGTGTTTCTCCAATGCTTCGACTATCAAGAAGTGAAACGATTGCGGACGGAGTTGGGCTATCAGGGCCGGCTGATTCAGTTGCTCGCGGATCCAAAGGCGAGCCAGGCGGGCACCGATTTCGCTTTCCTGACCAGCCGCGCCGGGCTGGCGGAATTGGCCAAGGTTGCGGACGGAATCGGCCCGTCGCTAGCGCAGGTGATCAGCGGCAAAAGCGGTGAGGGTTTCACCTTTACGGACCTGGTCAAGACAGCGCACGAGTTTAAGCTTCAGGTGCATCCCTACACCATCCGCACGGATGACCTGCCGTCGGGCGTCACGTCGGGCGAGCAACTTTTCCGAGCCTGCCTGGTCGAAGCGGGAGTGGACGGCGTCTTCACCGACCAGCCGGATCGAGGCGTGGCATTTTTGCGGACGCTGGTGGTACGAAAGTAACGGCTGCGCGTATTCCTCAGCCCGGCGTTTGGCGGGCGATGATCCCGCCGGAACTGAACTTTTTGTCGCCGGGCAGCCCATGTAGGTCGGGTGAAAAGCAACCGCAGATTGGGAACTGATTGTCCGTGGCAGAAGCGGCACCGCTCGCGCTCGAGTGAGGCAACTCGGTTCAAAGTTATTTGCCTTGGGCGGGGGCCTGTGTTTAACTGCTTCCGCGCCGGACACCGCAATGTGTGTACCCGGGCAGGAACATTATGTTGAACTCAACTGAAGAACAATTGGTCGTCGAGAAGACACGAGAATTATGCAGTACCATCCTGGCCCAGTCCGGCATGGGAATCATTCGCAAGAATATTGACGCGTTCATGGCGGACGAGAAATCGCGTTCGCAATACGAATCGCTGATGGCCCGGGGCCAGGAGCTGCACGAGAAGCAGCATAAATCGCTGCCGTTAAGCGGCGAGGAAATCGGGGAATTTGAACGCCAGCGCGAGGCGATGCTGAACAATCCGGTGGCACGTGGGTTCCTCGATGCGCAGGAGGCATTGCATGAATTGCAGGAATCCATCCAGAAGCAGGTTTCCAAAACGCTGGAACTCGGCCGGTTGCCGGCGGCGGAAGACATGGAATCCGGTTCGTGTGGCCACGGCTGCGGCTGCCACTAAAAATAGGCCAGCAGCCTTTCCGATCACGATCGCCACTCCGCGGGTAACCGCCGGGTGGCGATTTTTAGTACGCCAGGCTGAACTTGAAACGGAGAATATTGTGGCAACGGATGGTGTCGATCGTCGTCCGATTGCGCCAGCCTTGACAGGTCATCTCACCGACCACGCTTTTACGGCGGGAAGTTACGGCGTCGGCGATTTCCTTGCTCAAGTCAAAATCACCCCGGACACATTCATGGTTGGGGCAACCGAACGAGAAGATCGACTTGGCATTGGCGAGGTTCACGGTGTATTTGACCTGGCTGCTGCGGTGGATGCCTTCAGAATCAAAAAACTCCAGATTCACGGTCAACGACTTCAGTTTTTGGAACTTCTCCGCGAGACTCACCGAGTCCTTGATCCGGATGGATTCCGCCAGACGGTATTCGGCGCGGGCTCCGGGTTTTTGATGATGCATATAGTTTTGGGTCGTCCGTGGAACGAGGGCGGAGTCCGGTTGGGGCGCAGGTTTGATGCTCAAGACCGGGCCGCTTCCCGCCGTTGCTTGCGAATGGCCCGGAGATGGCCGTAGCCGACCAGTTTGCGACGTTGTTCATCCCACAGGCGGAAGGTGAAGGACTTAAAGCTGGCGAATAGCGTGATGGGTTTGACGGTTTGAAACAGCGGCTCCGCATCATGGCATTTCTGCAGGTGATAATTCGGAATCCGCGAACTGAGGTGATGGATGTGATGGAAGCCGATGTTGCCGGAAAACCATTGGAGCAAACGGGGCAACTTGTAGAATGAACTGCCCTGCAACGCCGCGGTGGCGTAATCCCATTTCTCGCCCCGCTCCCAATACACGCCCTCAAATTGGTGCTGCACGTAAAACAACCACACGCCGGAAGTGCCGGCCACCATCAGCACAATTAGCTGGATCAAAAGATACGCCTTCCAGCCGAACGCCCAGATCAGCCCGCCGGCAATCACCAGCAAAGCCAGGTTTGTCCAGTACACCGAAAGCCGTTCGCGCAAGTTGGCTTTAGGGTTGGGAAGCCGTTGCCAGATTAAAAATAAGAAGAGCGGCGCGATCACGAACAAAATCAAGGGGTTTCGCACCATGCGGTAGGAAAAGCGTTTCCAACGCGAGGACTCCAGATACTCTTGCACGGTCAAGGTCCACACATCGCCGGTGCCCCGCCGGTCAAGATCACCAGAACTCGAATGGTGAACGGAATGTTCCCAGCGCCAGTGATAATAGGGCGTGAAGGTCAGCACTCCGGTGATGCCGCCCCAAATATGGTTGGCCCGTTGCGATTTGAAGAAGGAGCCGTGGCCGCAATCGTGAAAAATGATGAACGCCCGCACCAAAAAGGCGCCGGCCAGAACGGCCAGCGGTACCACCAACCAATACGAGACGGGCAGAGCGAGATACATCAAATACCAGAGCGCGAAATACGGTACCAGCGTATTAACGATCTGCCAGACGGCGCGGCCAATGGAAGGGGTTTGGTACCGCACGACAATCTTTTTCCAATCGGCCTCGCCGGTTTGAGTTTCGGCGCGAGCTGAACTCGAATCATGTTTCATAAGCATTTGGTTGTGGCACCGGGCAAACTCCAGTACGGGCCGTTTAGGGTTCCATAGTTCAAAGCGCCTTGAGGGTAATGGACTAGCCCTGCGACGACAATGTTCAATCGCAACTTTTTTCGCGTGCCGTCAATGTGGCAATGCGTGGCCCATCCACGCAGGCAGTACATTCGTCGCCTTGGACCAGCGTCAGGTGAGTGCTCCGCTGGTGGACGTTCATTGAAAGCGTGCCCGGTTTGGACGACAGGCTGGCCAGAAATTTCCAGCTGGCTATAGTTGGATGGTGCAACCACTGCCGCGCACATTTTACGACCGGGACACGATTGTGGTCGCGCGCGCGTTGCTCGGCCAATATCTGGTGCATGTGACGCACAGTACGGCGCGCATCGGTCGGATCGTGGAAGTGGAGGCATATCGCGGCCCGCAGGATCGCGCTTCCCACTCGTCGCGGGGGCTGACCCGTCGAACGAAAGTCATGTTTGGGCCGCCCGGGTTTGCCTACGTGTACTTGATTTACGGGGTGCACCATTGCATGAACGTGGTGACCGAGGGCGCAGGGCGCGGTGCGGCGGTGTTGTTGCGCGCTCTGGAACCGGTGCAAAATGTCGGGGGGCGGACCTTTGGGCCAGGTTTGCTTTGCCGCGCAATGGACATCGACCTACGACTCAACGCCCAGGACCTGCTCTCGGACCATTTTTTCATCGCGGCAGCTCCCCGGATTGAGCGGTTCGTGATCGTGAAACGCCCGCGTGTTGGGGTGGATTATGCGGGGGCGTGGGCGAAACGTCAGTTACGTTTTTACATTCGCGGCAATCCTTTCATCTCCCGACCCTAATTCAAGGCAAACGAAAGGATGCTTCCAAGTCGAGGTGACTCTTCCTTAAAGCGACTTCATAAGCCGCGCCGCCGCGTTCACTGTCTTATCAATGTCCGCCTCGCTATGCGCGGTGGAGATGAATCCCGCCTCGAATTGCGACGGCGCGAGATAGACGCCGGAGTCCAGCATGCCGTGGAAGAATTTCTTGAAACGCTCGCGGTCGCTCTTCATCGCGTCCGCGAGATTCCAGACCGGCTCGCACGTGAAATAGCCACAGAACATCGAGCCGCAGCGGTTGAAAGCGACGGGGATACCGGCGGAGTTCGCGGCGTCCCGCATTCCGGATTCGAGTTGGGCGCCGAGCTGTTCGAGGAGCGCGTACGCACTTCCAGGCTTCGCAGAGGGGAAAAGGGTAGCATGAGAAAGGGAGACTCCAGCGCCGGAAACTGATTTCCCCTTTGTTCCTTTCCCCCTCAGCTCCTTTTCCACCACCCTTTCAGTCAGAGCCTCCTTACGTCGGCTGCTACCCAATTCTTCGAGTGCCGCAATGCCCGCCGCCATGGCAAGCGGATTGCCGCTCAAAGTGCCGGCCTGATACACCGGGCCGAGCGGCGCGAGGTAATCCATGATGTCCGCACGCCCGCCGAACGCGCCCACCGGCAAACCGCCGCCGATGATTTTACCGAAACACGACAGATCCGGCGTGATGCCAAAGCGTTCCTGCGCTCCGCCGGGCGCGAGGCGAAAGCCGGTCATCACTTCATCAAAGATCAGCACCGACCCATTTTCCTTGGTGATCTGACGCAGAAACTCCAAATAGCCCGGCTTGGGCAGATACAATCCCGCGTTGCCCGGTACCGGCTCGACGATGATGCAGGCGATTTCATTTTTATTGGCTGCGAAGGTGGCTCGAACTGCTTCGGGGTTATTGAACGGCAAAACGAGTGTGTGCTTGGCCACATCGGCCGGAACGCCGGCGCTGTCCGGGTGACCAAAGGTGAGCGCGCCGCTGCCCGCCTTGACGAGCAACGCATCGGCGTGGCCGTGATAACAGCCGTCAAACTTGAGGATCTTGTCCCGCCGGGTAAATCCGCGCGCGAGGCGGATCGCGCTCATGCACGCTTCCGTGCCGGAACTCGTCATGCGCACCTTCTGCACGCTCGGCACCAAGGTGCAGATGCGCTTCGCCATCGTGACCTCGCACGGGTTCGGGATCCCGAAGCTCGTACCGTGATCGGCGGCAGCTTTGACGGCCGCAATGATTTTGGGATGCGCATGGCCGAGGATGGCCGGCCCCCAGGTGCCGACGTAATCAATGTATTCGTTGCCGTCCACGTCCCACACGCGGCAGCCGTTGGCGTGATTGACGAAGAAGGGCGTGCCACCCACAGCGCGGAAAGCGCGCACGGGCGAATTCACGCCGCCGGGAATGTACTGGAGTGCTTCGGCGAAGAGCCGGTCCGATTTGGCCCGCAAAATCATACGGCCAGCCTGCTCGGAATCCCAAGGATGTGCGAGTCTTTTTGCTTCGGACTGGGACAGCGTGGGATTTCAAGGGGCGATTTTGCGGCGCATTGGGATCCGTCATTGACTCGGCTCGATTTTTTGTGGATTTCCAAACCTACTGCGGTGCGACCCGCAAGCCCCGCCGGATCGTGCGACGCTTTCAACAATGCTCCGATCGGCATGACGGTGGCTCCGCGTGTCGCTGGGTGCCAGGATTCGGCTAAACTCCGACCGTCTGGTGCTAAAAGCACGTTTGAGTTCCTGGGCGCCTTTGTCCTGCTCAAGCTAATTTCCTTTTCTTCCCAAGCATTGCCTATATCCTGCCGCGCTCTGGTTGGGGACGAAAACCCGATGAAGATTACGAGCAGGATCGGAATAATGTTCGCGAGGTTGGATCTGGACTAAATTTGGATGGACGCCGCACATATACGCAATTTCAGCATCATCGCCCATATTGACCATGGGAAGACGACGTTGTCGGACCGGCTTTTGCATCGCACCGGCACGATCGCCACGCGCGACATGGAGGCGCAATTGCTTGATTCGATGGACTTGGAGCGGGAGCGCGGCATCACGATCAAGGCGCATCCGGTCACCATGCTCTACCAGGCGAAGAACGGCGAGACCTACGAGTTGAACCTGATCGACACGCCAGGCCATGTAGATTTTTCCTACGAAGTGTCGCGGAGCTTGAGCGCTTGCGAGGGGGCGTTGCTCATCGTCGACGCCGCCCAGGGCGTCGAGGCACAGACCGTCGCCAATGTGCATCTGGCGATGAAACAGAATCTCCTGATCATTCCCGTGATCAACAAAATTGATCTGCCGCACGCAGATGTGCCGTTGGCCAAACAGCAGTTGGAGGATATTCTTGCGATTCCCGCCGAGTTGGCAATTCTGGCGAGCGCGAAGGAGGGAATTGGCATCGATGAGATTCTCGAAGCGATTGTGGAACGGATTCCCGCCCCCAAACCGACGGGCGCGGTCAGTTTGCAGGCGCTGGGGTTTGACTCCTTCTTCGACACGTACAAAGGCGTGGTCACGCATGTGCGGGTCTTCAATGGCGAGCTGAAGGCCGGGATGCACGTGAAGTTGCTGCATTCGGGCAAATCGGTGGAGGTGAAGGAGGTCGGAAGTTTTAACCCCAAGCCGTACGTCCGCGAGAAATTGGAAGTCGGCGAGACGGGATATTTTACCGCCAACATCAAGAGCCCAAAGGAAGTAAAGATGGGCGACACCGTGACGGATTCGCGGAATCCTTCCGGGGTGCTGCCCGGTTTCAAGGAGATTCATCCCATGGTGTTCAGTGGGATTTACCCGATCATCACGGCGGATTACGAACATCTCAAGGTGAACATGGGCAAGCTCCAGCTCAACGATTCAGCATTTGTGTATCAGGCCGAGACCAGCGTGGCGCTGGGGTTTGGCTTTCGCTGCGGGTTCCTGGGTTTGCTGCATCTGGAGATCGTGCAGGAGCGACTGCGCCGCGAGTACGGCATGGACATCATTGCCACCTACCCGAGCGTGATTTATCGGGTGACGCTGACCGACGGAACGGTGAAGGAGGTCGATAACCCGGCGTTCCTCCCGGAGACGACTTATATTGGGAAGCTGGAGGAGCCAATGGTGAAAGCGTTCGTGATCTGTCCGAACGAAAACATCGGAGATATGATGGCGTTGATTTCGGAGAAGCGGGGCAGCTACGACCACACGGAAACTCTGGACGCGCGGCGCGTGATGTTGACGAGTTTGTTGCCCTTGAGCGAAATCCTGATTGATTTCCATGATCGCATCAAGAGTTTGACCCGCGGTTACGGCTCGATGGATTACGAATACGCCGATTATCAGGAATCGGACATGATCAAGCTGGACATGCTGGTAAACGACGAGTCGGTCGATGCCTTCTCCTGTATCGTGCATCGCACCAAGGCGGAGGCACGCGGTCGCGCACTGGCGTTGAAACTCAAGGAAGTCATCCCGCGCCAGCAATACCAGGTCAAAATTCAGGCGGCCATTGGCGGCAAGGTCATTGCGTCTGAATCCGTGAGTGCGCTGCGCAAAGACGTCACCGCGAAGTGTTACGGGGGTGACGTGTCCCGCAAAAGGAAGTTGCTCGAGAAACAGAAAGAAGGCAAAAAGCGGATGAAATCCTTCGGTAGCGTGAACATTCCGCAGGAAGCCTTCATTGAAGTGCTTAAATCGTGAGCCGGAGACGAACGTCAAAGATCCAGATTCGCGGGCGAGCCGATGGTTCGCACGGGTTCGGACTTTCGGATTTTCACCTCGCGAGCCACGACCCACGACCATGAATATACGTTGGTTCCTGTCAAAAACGGTCCGCCATGCAACCGCAATGCGGAAACATGTCCGCAACATTTTGAATGCCCAGCGCGACATTCTATCCCCGCAAGCGGTGCAAGCGGTCGATGGCTCACTGACCGATTTGAATCGAGTGCTTCATTCTGACGCGAAGGCGGACGCGGTGCTGAAGCAGATGACCATCCTGGAGGAAGTAGCCAACAAATGGCTAAAATCGTATCCCAATGCCGCCTGGCGGGAGAACGTCGAGGTTTTTCTCGTGGCGCTCGCCGTGGCGATGGGGATCCGCACGTTTTTCGCCCAACCATTCAAAATTCCCACCGGCTCAATGCAACCAACGTTGTTTGGCGTGGTTTCGGAAAACCTGCTGGAACAACCAGACTTTAAGTCTCCAACCGGCTGGAATCGCCTGCGCGAATGGTTCGCCGGCGTCAGCTATGTGGAGGTGATTGCCAAGACTGACGGGACCATTGACCGCATAGACGAGCCGTTCGGGATAAAAGTCATCAACTTTTGGCAGAAGCTTTACATTGGCGGGATGGCGCACACGGTCTATTTTCCTCCCGATTACGGCCAGGCCAAACTGGAGGACCCAAACCGGGCCAACCTCAATGGACGGCATTTTTATCGCAAAGGCGATCACGTCGTCTGGCTTCGGGTGAAAGCGGGGGATCATTTATTCGTTGATCGCATGACTTTCAATTTCCGTAAGCCCACGCGGGGCGAAATCGCCGTATTTCAGACTGCTGGAATTGATCACCCACGCATGCCACAGGATCAGTTTTACATCAAACGCCTCGTGGCCCTTGGTGGGGAGCGAGTACAGATCGGCGACGACCGACATCTTCGCATCAACGGCCAGCGGCTCGACGCCTCGACCCCCCACTTCGAAAATGTTTATTCGTTCGATCCCGCCAAGCCACCCGAGGAAAGTGAATTCTCCGGGCATGTGAACGGGGTGGGTCGGCCGGGATTAGCACCCTTGTTTCCCAACCAGGAAAAGACATTCACTTTGGAACCCAACACCTACATGGTCATGGGTGACAATACACTTAATAGTTTTGACTCGCGCGGCTGGGGGCCGTTTCCGGCGCAAAACGTGATCGGTAAATCACTGTTCGTCTACTGGCCGATCACTAAGCGATTCGGCTGGGGGAATCGGTAGATCGCCTCAATTTTGTCTGGTTTTGCTGCATACCAATCAAGAAAACGGTGGCATTTTTCTAAATCTCGACGGATTACTGCCGGTAACGTTATTGGAGTCTCGATATGTTATCGAAGCAGCCTTGCAATGGTTTTTTTGCGGTGAGAACTCTAAGTTTTAGTTTTTGAGTTTTGATTCTTGACGGCTTTACGCCAAATCCCTAAGGTGTTGCCAACTTAGAAATATGTTAAGCAGAGTCGTCACCCGACTACTGCTTTTTTCATTAAAGCCACAATGCATGAAATCGGGCAACCAAACAACTTTAACGATTAGAAACTGTGGATCTCAAAGATATTAAGGCCATCATTGACTTGATGAAGAAGAACTCTGTCTCGGAGTTCGAACTGGAAAAGCAAGATTTCAAGATCCGACTCAAGCGCGGAATGAATGGTGGCGGGCCTTCAATGTCTCCGTCTGAGGATTCGCAACCGCTGATCAATTATTCCCCCGCACCTCTGGCGTTGCCCGGAGCCGCACCGACCGCCGTCGCTCCATCACCAGCCGCCTCCGTCGATGGCGAAATCAAGTCACCCATGATTGGAACATTTTATCGCGCGCCTTCGCCCGAGTCAGCGGAATATGTCGAAGTCGGCTCGGAGGTGAACCCGGACACCGTGGTGTGCATCATCGAAGCCATGAAAGTCATGAATGAAATCAAGGCCGAGGTTCGCGGAGTGGTGACTCAGGTGCTGGTGGAAAGCGCCAAGCCGGTTGAGTTCGGTCAACCCCTGTTCAAGTTTCGTCCGCTTTGAGTCGCGCTTCCACCTACCGATCCAACCCGCGAACCCGTCTTTAACCACTCATGTTCGAAAAAGTCCTTGTTGCCAACCGCGGGGAAATCGCCGTGCGCATCATCCGAGCGTGCAAGGAGCTGAACATCCGCACGGTGGCGGTCTATTCGGAAGTAGACGCCAATTCCATGCACGTGCAACTGGCCGACGAGGCCATCTGTATCGGCAAATCACCGGCCAACGAAAGTTACCTCCGCATTGACCGCATTATCAGCGCGGCCGAAATCGCGGATGTCGATGCGATTCATCCCGGTTACGGCTTTCTCTCCGAAAACGCCCACTTCGCCGACGTGTGCGAGAGCTGCAACATCCGTTTCATCGGTCCGAGTTCGCGGGCCATGAATGCATTGGAGGACAAGGCCGTCAGCCGGGCCCTCGCCAAAAAGGCCGGCGTGCGCACCCCCCCGGGGTCGGAGGGCGTGGTGGACAACGAACAGGCCGCCTTGACCGTGGCCAAACGCATTGGTTACCCGGTCATGATCAAAGCCGTGGCCGGGGGCGGCGGGCGCGGGATGCGCGCGGCACACAACGATGTTTCGCTCGTCAAAGGCTATCACACCGCACGCAATGAAGCCGAGAAGGCCTTCGGGAATTCCGGGGTTTACATCGAAAAGCTTATTGAAAACCCGCACCACATCGAGTTCCAAATCCTGGGGGACAATCGGGGCCGCATCATTCATCTGGGCGAGCGCGATTGTTCGGTACAGCGGCGCAATCAGAAAGTAGTGGAGGAAACCCCCTCCCCGCTCCTCAGTGAAAGCAAGTTCAAAAAGTTGCGGGAAAAAATGGGCAAGGACGCCGTGCGCATCGCGGAAGTCGCGAACTACACCAACGCCGGCACCGTCGAGTTCATCGTGGACAACGACGCCAACTATTACTTTCTCGAAGTCAACAAGCGCATTCAGGTGGAGCATCCCATCACCGAAGAGGTCACGGGAGTAGATCTGGTCCGCGCGCAATTAATGATTGCGATGGGCGAACCGTTGAAAATGTCCCAAAGCGAAGTGCAATTCAAAGGTCACGCGATCGAGTGCCGCATCAATGCCGAAGATCCTTTTGATGAATTTCGTCCCAGTCCCGGCCGCATCGAAATGTATTATCAACCCGGCGGTCGCGGTGTGCGCGTGGACACCCATGCTTACGCGGGCTACACCATTCCGCCCAGCTACGACTCCATGATCGGCAAACTCATCACCTACGGCAAAGATCGCCGGGAAGCAATGGATAAGATGAGCCGCGCGCTGAGCGAGTACCTTATTACCGGCGTCAAGACGACCATTTCCTTCCAGCAAGCGATCTTGCAAGACCCGAACTTCCGGCGCGGCGTTTATTCCACAAATTTCGTCGAGCAACTTCTCAGCGGGGCTCGCCGCGAACTCATCGAGGAAAAGGGTTAATTCGGTCCCGCACTGCCAAAGAGCCATTCTCTGCCATGAGCAAGATGGAAAGCGGGACGAGCGCGGGTCTTGAAAGGCTCAATCCCCCTCGAATGCGTTGAAAACCGAATCCGGCAGCGGCGGAACCTGCCCGAAGGGCATCCGGCGGATTTCTGCTTCAGTCAGGCTAGGATGCGTGTTGACGGCCAAATTCCTCATCAATCTGCGAACATGAATTCCGAGGTATTAAAAATGAGTCGGCTGACGCTCGCCATTCCGTTCTTCTGAGCGAACGGAGTGACTTCTTTGATTTCCGTCTCGGTCGGACGCCGGCTCAAAGTCAGTTGATAGATTTCTTCAATCTGCTTCCTCAGTTTACCCGCCGGCGCCACCCTTGCCGCGAGCAGTTCACATTGTTTCAACACAAACGGGTTGTTCAAAATGGCGAGCGCCTGCAGGGCCGTCACCGTCACACTGCGTTTGGGTGTCAGAATCGAAGCATCCGGACAGTCGAGCGAATCCATCAGCGGGTCGGGCACGCTCCGTACCAGGAAACGGTAAATGCTGCGCCGGTAACCCGCGGGGCTGTCCACCTCGAATTGCGTGTAGTCATAGACCGGGGAATGATCGTCCTTGAAATAGAACTGCTGCACCGCCGGCCCCCCCATGGTCAGATCCAGTTTACCGCTGATGAAGAGCATCGAATCACGAACGGTCTCGGCATCGAGGCGGGCGCGATTCATTCGCCAGAGAAAACGGTTGTCCGAGTCGACTCGGGCAAATTCAGAATTGTTCGCAGAGCTTTGCCGGTACGCCGCGCTGGTCACCATTAACCGGTGCAATTGCTTCAATGATTCGCCATGGTC
>JANXWY010000092.1 GCA_025350905.1 Verrucomicrobiota bacterium | reverse complement strand
ACGACGGCTCGCAGCGCGAGCCGTTCTACCACACTGACCGCCACTTCCAGTCGCACCCAACCCAATCTCAAGGCTGTTCCCCGCGCCGGCCGCCCGGCTAGAATGTCCCCGTGATTCGCAACATCATCTTCGATTGGTCCGGCACCCTGGTGGACGATCTGCCCGCCGTTTGGGAGGCGACCAATCATGTGCTGACCCAAGCCGGTCGCCCGGAGATGTCGTTGGCCGAGTTCCGCGCCGAATTCTGTCTGCCCTTCACGCGCTTCTACGAAAAGCACACGCCCGACATCCCCTTGCCGCAACTGGAGGCTTGGTTTCATGCCCGGCTCCGCGCGGTCCAGTCCTCGGTGGTCGCACTGCCTCACGCACAGGCGTTCCTGGAGTACTGCCGGCAGCAACGCGTCCGGACCTTTTTGTTGACCGCAGTGGCGGATGAACATTTCGTGATCCAGGAACGGGCTACGAGCCTGGAAGGATTTCTTGAGCGGTCGTACACCGGCGTCTGGGACAAGCGAAAGAAAATCCACGAACTGCTAACTGACAACCAGCTGACCGCCGAGGAAACGCTCTTCATCGGCGACATGGAACACGACATTGAGACGGCCAAACACGGCGGCGTCCATTCCTGCGCGGTCCTCACGGGCTACAACACGCTCGACCAATTGCGCCGGGCCCAGCCGGATTTGATTGTGGAACATTTGGGCGAGCTCCGGGAAATTCTGGCGCAGAGCGGCCGGCACTGGCAGCCGTCCGCGAGGGATTTTGCCGCAGCCCACTTGCCAGTGGTCACCGTTGTCGCGCTGATTTTCAACGCCGCTGACCAAGTGCTGCTGGTGCGCACCCACAAATGGTCAAACCTTTGGGGCATCCCGGGGGGCAAAGTGAAATGGGGCGAGCCCGCCACGGAGGCATTGCGGCGGGAACTCCAGGAGGAAACGAATCTCGCGGTGAGCGACATTGAGTTCGTCCTGGTGCAGGATTGCATTCACTCGAAAGAATTTTATCGCGCAGCCCACTTTGTTTTGTTGAACTACACCTGCCGTTGCGTCGGCGAACCCGCGGTGAAACTCAATGACGAGGCGCAGGAGTTTCGTTGGGTGGACCGGACCGCCGCCCTCAGCATGGCCATTAACCTGCCCACCCGAATACTGCTGGAGGCAATTCTAAAACCAAACGCGCCACGTCAGCCTCCGCTCAGCTAACCGATGTCCACCATCTCCATCATTGACCTCGAAGTACATTTTCATGTCGGCGTGCCGCGGCAGGAACGCGTCCGACCTCAACGCCTGTTGCTCACGGTGGACATGAGTTATGATTTCTCCGCCGCCGCCCGCACGGATCGCGTCGCCCGGACGATTGATTACTTCGCAGTCACACAAAGGATCCTGCGGCTGGGCGACGGCCGCAGCTGGAAGTTGATTGAAAAACTGGCGACGGATGTGGCCGATCTGGTGTTAACTGACTTCCACCCCGCGAGTGTGACGGTTGTGGTTAAAAAATTTCCGATCCCGCAGGCCCGTTACGTCGCCGTCAGGCTGACGAAGGATCGCAGTGCCACCCGCCCGATCAAGTCGTCGAAATCGGGTAGCCGGTGATGTAGGTCTCCAACTGCTGGATCGTCGAGCTTTGCGCCGAAATTATCCAGTTCACCAAGTCGCCGATCGAAATCACGCCCAGAATTGTTGGGCCGTCCATCACCGGCAGATGGCGGATCCGGTGCTCGGTCATCAAGCGCAAACATTCCTCCACGGTATGCTCCGGGCTGACGGACACCACATGGCCCGAGAGGATGTCCCGTACCGGCGTGTCCTTGGAGGAGCGGCCTTTTAAGACGATCTTGCGCGTATAGTCGCGTTCGGACAGGACGCCCAGCAGCCGCCCCTCCTTGGTAACCAACAGCGCGCCGACATTCTTGTCGGCCATCATCTGGATTGCTTCCAACACGGTGGACTCCGGGGTGACGCTCCAGACGGTGCTGCCTTTTTGGCTTAGGATTTCACGGATGGGAATGGCGTGGCTCATAAGAGTAAGCGGCAAGCAGTGGAAGAGGACAAGCGCGGTCTAAATCGGTCCAACGAATGAATCGTCACCCTCCGACGCGGGCGACGCGGCGGGACCAAGCCGCATCTGTTGAACGATTCAAACGATGGCCGTGACATGCCACGAACTCTAACACACGGACCAACCCCTGCACACAAGAAATATTTCCGGGATTTTCCCCGGGCCGCGTGGACCAAAGCCGAAGCGCCGTTTATTTAATTACCCAAATCCAGAATGCCGCCCGCTGCACCGGCGCGAGGCGGGAATCGCCAGCGATCGACACGTCAACAGGGCAGCGAGTGGCGTAAGCCCACGGTCACGATCACCAATCCAACCGCGTCCGCGGGATAATTTTACCGTTCCGCGCCCCGGCCGAGCTGCATCAGTGCGCGACAAACGCGAAGTTGGCCGTAGGAATAGCGGCCGCCGAACTGCTCAAAAAGTGAACTCAACCCCGGCCCGCGATGCCCGGCCAGCGCAGCCACAATCTCGTTTCGCGCTTTCGCTTCCACCAACCGGTCCCAATCCCCTTCCTCGCCCGCCAGGATCGCCTCTTCGAAGTGGCCCAAAATGGTTCCGTCCTTCAGCCCGCGCAGCGCGCCAATCTCCGCGGCGGTTTTTCCCTGCCGGAAGAAATGCAACGTCTCGCGCACGGTGTCGGTGAGCCGGGAGCGCATCGGGGCCACCGGCTCGCTGAAGGAATCCTCGGCGAACATCTGGCGCGGATTAGTTTCCAGATGGGTCGCGATCGTCCGGAGAAAAAAGGTCCCAAATTCACGCTGTTTTTTCTCGCCGACGCCGCTGATGCGGGAAAACTCCCGCTCATTCGCCGGATAGAACCGCGCCATCTGCCGCAGGGCAACGTCGGAGAAAATGATATAGGAGGGAACGCTGCGTTCGTCGGCCAACTTTTTGCGTAGTTGGCGTAAATTCTCAAATAACGCCTCGTCGCAGGCAATTTCGCCCGCGCGATGTTTCGCCGGCTCGGGGGCCGTGACGGGTTTGGTCAGCGTGATTTTCTGGCGCGATTTCAGCGCGGCGCGGCCCTCTTCGGTGAGTTCGATGATGTTGAATTTGTCGGGGTTCTGAAATAAGTAGCCGAGGCGCACAAGTTCGCGGCCCACCGCGCCCCAGGTCGCCCGGTCGAGTTCCTGGCCGATGCCGTAAGTAGAAAGCGATTCATGGCCGAACTTGCGCACCTTCTCCGTGTCCGCTCCGCACAACACTTCCACGACATGCTGGACGCCGACGCCAAAGCCGCTCTTCTCGCGGATCCGATAAACGCACGAGAGAAATTTCTGCGCCGCGAGCGTGCCATCCCAGGTCTGGCGCGGCGCGAGGCAGTTGTCGCAGCCGCCACAATTTATTTGCTCGGTCGCCGACGACGTGAGGAGGCTCTGGCTTCCTGGCGGTTCGGTTTGAGCTTCCTCACGTCGCCTGCTAGAAAGATCGAGTGATGCGCCAAACTTCTCCCCAAAATAGCCCAGCAGAAACTCGCGCCGGCAGCTCGCCACCTCGGCGTAATGCACAATCTGCTCCAGTTGGGCGCGGGCAATTTCGCGCTCTTTCGGATCCGGTTTTTCGTCAATGAACCTGCCATACTTGACGCGATCGCCGGGGCTGAACAACAGCAGGCACTCGCTGGGCAACCCATCCCGGCCCGCGCGGCCGGTTTCCTGATAATAACCTTCGATGTTCTTTGGCAGATCGTAATGGATCACGAACCGCACGTTGGGTTTGTTGATGCCCATGCCGAAGGCAATGGTGGCGCACACCACCCGCACTTCATCGCGCAGAAACGCGTCCTGATTCTGGGAGCGCGCCTCCGGCGCCAGGCCGGCATGGTAGGGCGCGGCAGGAATTCCATCCGCCGAAAGTTTGGCCGCAAGGGTCTCGGTCGTTTTGCGGGCCTGACAGTAAATAATACCGCTTTCCCGGCCCCGGGCGCGGATGAAATTCAGGATTTGCTCATACGAACCGGACTTGGCCGAAACGCGATAGGTCAGATTTGGGCGGTTGAAACTCGCGACATAGCAACGCGGCGCCCGTAAATGCAGTTGCCGCTCGATGTCGCCGCGCACGCGCTCGGTCGCCGTGGCCGTGAGCGCCATCATCGGCACGGTCGGAAATTTTTCCCGCAAGCTCGCAATCTGCCGATATTCCGGGCGGAAATCGTGACCCCACTCGCTGATACAATGCGCCTCGTCGATCGCAAACAGATTCACGTTCCATCGCTGCAAGTCCTCGACGAATCCAGACAACATCAGCCGCTCCGGCGCGACGTAGAGCAGGCGAAACTCGCCGTTGTGCAAACCGCGCAAACGCGGACGCGACTCACCTGCGGCGAGTGAGGAGTTAAGAAAGGTGGCGGCGACGCCCACCGCCTGCAAGGCGTCCACCTGATCCTTCATCAACGCGATGAGCGGCGAGACCACGACGGTGAGTCCCGGCCGCACGAGCGCCGGGAGTTGAAAGCACAGCGATTTGCCACCGCCCGTGGGCAACACGGCGAACACGTCCCTGCCCGCGAGCGCGTCGTGCATGATCTCCTCCTGTAACGGTCGGAACGAACTGAAGCCGAAGTATTGCTTCAGCAGCGGACGGAGTGGATCGGAGTGCGCAGTCACGGCCGGATTTTGCCGCAGCCGGCCGGGGATGGAAATGCGAAACCGCGTTGTCCCGGATCACACCCCCCCAAACCGCCGATGCCGCTTGGCGTACTCCTCTAGCGCGGCGTACAGCTGCGGCTTGCGGAAATCTGGCCAGAGCGTGGGCGTGATGACGAACTCGGCGTACGAAATCTGCCAGAGCAGGAAATTGCTGATACGCATCTCGCCGCTGGTGCGGATCAATAAATCCGGATCGGGCAGATGCCGCGTCCACAAGTGCTGGGACACGGTTTGCTCGGTGATGTCCGGCGGCTCCAACTGACCGCGCTGCACTTTTTCCGCGATGGCGCGCACGGCTTCGACGATTTCATTGCGCCCGCCATAACTCAGCGCCAGCACCAACGTGAGGCCATTGTTCTTCCCCAGCGTGGCGATGGATTTCTTGAGCTGCTCCTGCACATTTTCCGGCAACCGATAAATCTGACCGATGGCGTCGAGGCGGACATTGTTCTTGTTCAGGTCCGGCGTCTCGGACTTGAGATAGTGGATGAGATATTTCATCAACGCATCCACCTCGTCCTTGGGGCGATTCCAATTTTCGGCGGAGAACGCGTAAAGCGTGAGATACTTGATGCCGAGATCACCCGCCGTGCGAATGATGGTGCGCGCCGATTCCGCGCCCTGCCGATGCCCTTCGATGCGGGGCAGGTGCCGCTGTTTGGCCCATCGCCCGTTGCCGTCCATGATAATCGCGACGTGCTGGGGCAACTGACCTTTGGCTTCCGTGGACAGGTGAGGGACGGCGCTGCTCATTTCAAAGACTCCTCCTGAGACGATAAAACCGCTTGGTGCTGGATAGCGGCATGGTCACTTCGTGGTGCAGGTTCGTGAAATTTAAATTTGGGGTCGCGGTCACGTCGGTCCAAGCGCTAGTCGTCAAATCGGCGTTCTCCTGTAACACGAACGGCAGCGAGGGCACAATCCATGAAATGAGCAAGCTGCCGGCTGATGGCGTGAAGCTCAACACCGGCGTCGGCGTGGTTTGCCAGGTGTAGATGCCGCCGCCAAAGGTGCTCGCCGCGATGCGCTTGCCATCTGCGGACAAGGATAGTGAAGCGGCGTTCGTGCTCGGTGGCGTGGCACTAGCCCAAGCAGTTCCCGAATTGGTTGACACGTAGAAGAGGGAGACTTGCACAGGCCAATAACTCTGAACGCTTGCGGCAATCAAGATTGATCCATCTGCCGAAGAGGCTAGATTCCAAACGGTGCTAGAGGGCGGCAAGCTCGCTGTCGTCCAAGCGGCTCCTGAATTAGTCGAAATCTGAACCTGTCCTCCGAAGCCCGGATCCGGTTGTGCGACGAGCAATTGCCCGTCCGCCGAGCAGAAAATGGACAAATAATCTGCTCCATTTTCTGCTAGGTTCCACGTGATTCCAAAATTCGTAGACGCCCAAACTTGGCCAGCGCCTGGGGAAGAAGCGGTTGCGACGAACAGATACCATCCTTCTGCGGCGCATGTTATGGAGAATCCTCGAAACGGGCCTGGCAAATTTGACCAACTCGCACCGAAGTTGGTTGAACATGTAATCCGTCCGCCGTGGTAGTTGTAATTGGGGGGTAGCGCTGCGAGCTTGTTACCGTCCGCCGACAGGGCGAGGGAAGAATACATCGGATCAGTCAGCGTGCATTGAGTCCAAGTGGCACCCCCATCACCCGAGGTGAAGATCCAACAGATCGCCCCTCCCCCAGGACCCCCGGCGTTCGCCAGCGCGGCGAGCCGGTTGCCATCTGCCGACGACGCAATAAAAGACCAATTGGTGACTGGGGCGCTCGTGCCGGTCCAATTGCTCCCAGCATTCGTTGAGACGTATATGAGACCATTCTGAACCGCGGCTACCAGTCGGCTGCCATCCGCCGACATCGCGATGGAACTCCAATTCGTGATCGGCGCGCTGGTCAGCGTCCAGTTCTGAGCGAAGCCAGAGGTCACCGAAGACAACAGCATGCCCGCTAGAGCCACTGTCAGCCTTATGCCGTTTGCGCGCATGACTCGGTTGTCGCTCCATGCCCGGTGCAAGTCAAGTTCAGACAAAAGCGACGCGACTCGACGAGAAGGAGCGGTGCGCGAAAAGGTAGGGTCGTCGCGCTGCGACGACCAGCGCCGCGTGCAGCGGTGCCATTTGCAGTGGTGGAAGTGGGCGCGGGAAAAGCGCCCGCTGCTTCGGCCACGGAACCCTTCCGGCCCTGCCCGGGCCGGTGGTCATCGCAGCGCGATGACCCTACCAAACTCAACGCGCTGACCCTACCGGCTGACCGGCGGCGAAAATTTCATGGCTTGCAGTGGGCGGTTTCCGCATATTCCACCCCTATGAAGTCGATGACGGGCTATGGACGCGGCGATTGCGCCCGGGACGGATTCAATGTCACGGTCGAACTCAGTTCGGTGAACCGGAAGCAGGCCGAGATTTCGGTGAATCTCCCGCGCGAACTGGAAATGCTTGAAGCGCGCATCCGCGAAGCGATTCTCAAGGAAATTGCGCGCGGGCGGCTCACGACGCGGGTTGCGATTCATGCCGGCGACGGCCAGGCGTCCGCCCGCATGCACTTGAACGTCCCGCTCGCCAAAGCCTACGCGCATGAACTCGGCAAGCTCGCGCGAGAATTGAAACTCGCCGGGCCGATCACGTTGGATCAACTCGTCCGCGCGCCGGGCGTTTTCCAAACCGACGCCGAACTGGTGGAGACGGAAAATCTCTGGCCCGCCGTCGCGCCGGCGTTGCAAGCCGCCCTGGCCGCGCTGGTGAAGATGCGCAGTCGCGAAGGCAACCATCTGGCCCAGGATCTCGCTGCCCGCGTCGCCGTGATGCGCAAGTGTGTTGAGCGCGTCGCGAAACAGGCGCCGAAGTCGGCGGCGCGCTATCGCCAGCAATTGATCGAACGCATTCAGAGCGCCGGGCTGCCCGCGCCGGCGGCCGACGACGAACGGCTGTTGAAGGAGATTGTGTATTTTGCGGACCGCTCGGACATCACGGAGGAACTGACGCGGCTGCAAAGTCATTTCCAGCAGTTCGACGATTGCCGGAAGGCAAAGGAACCGGTCGGGCGGACGTTGGATTTTCTCGCGCAAGAGATGAATCGGGAGATCAACACCATTGGGGCCAAGGCGAACGACGCGTTGATTTCGAGCGCCGTGGTGACGCTAAAAGCGGAACTGGAGAAATTTCGGGAGCAGGCCCAGAATGTTGAATAAGCGATGAGTGACGAGAAAAGCAACCCACCGGGCGGGGTGAACGCATTGCTGGTAGTGATCTCCGCGCCGTCGGGCGGCGGGAAGACCACGCTCTGTCACCAACTGCTCGCCGCGCGTTCGGACATGACGCGCGCGATCACCTGCACCACCCGCGAACCGCGCAAAGACGAGAAGGACGGCGAGGATTACTATTTTTTGGATGCGGGTTCGTTTTTGAAGCGGGTGCAGGCGGGCAATTTTTTGGAGCATGCCACGGTCTACGGCCACAGTTATGGGATATTAAAGTCCGAGGTGCTGGGCAAATTGCGATTGGGCAAGGACGTGTTGCTCAACGTGGACGTGCAGGGCGCCGCCACGGTCCGGGAACGCGCCGAGGAGGATCCGGAATTGCGACGCTCACTGGTGTCAGTGTTTCTCACCCCGGCGTCCTTGACCGTGCTGGAACAACGGCTCCGCAAACGCGGCACGGAAACGGCAGCGGTGATTCAGAAGCGGCTCGGGGTGGCGCGCCAGGAGATTGCGCAATGGAAGAATTTCGATTACCTGATTCTCAGCCGCAGCGTGGCGGAGGATCTGCGCCGGATGCAGGCCATCGTGGAAGCGGAGAAGATGCGGACGGCGCGCGCGCCGGCGCCAGCTTTTTAACCCGAGCTTAATCGTAAGGTTACTCTAAATCTTGCTTCCAAATGGAGCGTTTAGGTTGAAGAGTAGGCTCAAGAGCGAAGGTTGAGAAAATGAGCAAGACCAAGAACATCGTACTGGGCGTGACGGGTTCGATTGCGGCCCATAAGGCGGCGGACCTGGCGAGCCTGCTGACTCAGCAGCAATGCAACGTGCGCGTCGTGATGACCGCGGATGCGCAGCGATTCATCACGCCGTTGCCCTTCAAGACCCTCTCCCGCCATCCCGTCATCACCGATCTGTATGAAGAGGAGGAAGGCTGGAAACCCGCTCATATCCGGCTGGCGGACGAGGCAGATTTGCTCTTGATCGCGCCCGCGACGGCGAACGTGATCGCAAAACTGGCGCACGGAATGGCCAACGACGCCCTGTCATGTATCGCGCTGGCCCTGAATCCCAAGGCAAAAATTCTCCTCGCCCCCGCCATGAACGGGAAGATGTGGCAGCATGCCGCCACGCAAGCGAATGTGAAGCGGCTGCAGCAACGCGGGGCCCGCTTCATCGGCCCGGAGACGGGGCGGCTGGCGTGTGGCTACGAAGGCTTGGGTCGGCTGTGGCCGGTGGAAAAAATTGTGGCCGCGGCGCTGAAATTACTACGCTAAACCTTTTCACGGCGGGGGCGAGTTTATGAGGACGGGCCAATGGCAGTGGTTGAAACGGTTGCCCGGGATGCTGGCCGCCTTGCGGCCGGAGCCGGCGGAACAGGGTCGACGTCAGCTCGCCCTCCAACGCAATGTCCTGTTGCCCGCCCGGCTCATCGTCGTCGCCATTGTCTTTTTCCAACTCTACGCGTCGCCTTGGCTCGCCCAAATCGTGGATGCGTACGGGGTGGTGTTCGAAACGGTCCAAAATGTTTTTTGGGGCTACGCTTTTTTGGTGATCGCGGCGACGGTGCTTTTTTTCGTCGTGCGCCGATTTCCGCCGGGCACCGCGCCCTGGATCGTGTTCGCGATTGGACTGGGGGACGGGGTCTTCCTCGGCGGGTTGACGGTTTTGACCGGCGGCTTTGAAAGCATCCTCTACTGGGTATATCCGGCATTGATTGTCCTCAACGCCGTGTCCATTCCCCTGGCCGCACCCCAAATCGTGCTGAACCTCCTGCTCGGCATTTTTTTCCTGAGCGCCGGTTTGATTGAATCCAATACCGAGCCGGAGCCGCGGTTGGGAAGCTTCCGAGGCCGGATAGGCAAACGATTCGCCGCCGAAGACATCGAAAATCTTCCCGCCCTCGCCGCGAGTCTGAAAGCCTTGCCGCCCCCGTTGGACAAGCTCATCTGGGCGAAGCTCTCCGAGGACACTCAGCGCCAAATTTCCGCGCCGCCGGAAACCTGGGCCGCGCCGGCCGAATTGCGCCTCGCGTTGGCGAAGGAACTGAACGCCATTTTAGCCGGCCCCCCCCGTCTGGTGCCGATGCCAACGGAAATTCCGGAAAACGCCGCGGATCCCTATATTCCGCGCGTGGCGGTCCTTCTGTTGCTCACGTTTTGTTGTTACGGCGTGCAGGTGCTGGCGGCGGGTCAAAAACTGGCCGAGGAGGAGCAAAAGGAGTTTGTCCTCCGCACGGAACAACTCCGGAGCGCGGGCCGGCTCTCCGCGGAGGTCGCTCACCAAATCAAAAATCCGCTCGCGATCATCAACAACGTGACTTTCTCCCTGCAAAAGAACCTGAAACCCGCGAAACCCGAGGTCGCCCAGCAGCTCGAGATCATCCGCGAAGAAATCGCGAAGGCCGATCGGATCATAACGCAAGTCATGGGTTACGCACAATTGAGCGAAGGCCGCGTCGAACGCCTCAACGTCGTGGAGGAACTGCAGCGGATCCTGGCGGAGGTGTTTCCCCCCGGGCTGCCGACCGGGACCCAGATTCAGTCTGACTTCGCGACGGAACTTCCGCCGCTGCTCATGCAACGGCAACATTTCGCCGACGCCGTGGGCAATCTGCTGCAAAACGCCCGGGATGTACTGGCGGACGGGGGCCATATTTGGATCCGGGCCCACCTCGCTGGCGAAGACACGATCGAAGTCACGGTCCGCGACGACGGCGCAGGTATTGCCGCCGATAAACGGGAACGGATTTTTGAAGCCTACTACACCACCAAGCCGCGCGGGACCGGCCTCGGTCTCGCCGTCGTCAAACACAATGCCGAACTTTACGGCGGCCGCGTCGAGGTGGAATCGGAGCTTGGAAAGGGCAGCCAATTCACCTTAAGCTGGCCGGCGAAAACATGGATACGGCCCGGCTCATGACCACCCCGCTTCCGCCTTTGCTCGTCGTGGATGACGAAAAAAACATGCGGCTTTCCCTGCAAACGCTGCTGGGGGACGAGGGCTATTCCGTGTTGGCGGTGGAATCGGCCGAGGCCGGGCTGGAGCTGCTCGCGAAGGAAACCGTGTTCATGGTCATCACCGACGCGCGGTTGGGCGGCATCAGCGGTTATGACTTCCTGAACCGGACGCGGAGCCGCTGGCCCAAGTTGCCCGTGCTGATGATCACCGCGTACGCGACGCCCAAACTCGCGGTGGAAGTCATCAAAGCGGGCGCCATGGATTATCTGGGCAAGCCGTTTGCGCCGGAGGAATTAGTGCATGCCGTCGAGCGCTGCGCCGAGCGCCACCGGCTGATGTCCGAGAACGCCCAACTCCTCGCCCGGGCGACGGAAACCTACCAACTGGATCAAATCGTCGGCGACGCACCAAAGCTGCATGAGCTCCGGCAATTGATCCAAACCGTGGCCCCCACGGACGCCCGCGCCCTGATTTTGGGCGAAAGCGGCACCGGCAAGGAACTCGTCGCCGGCGCGCTGCACAGCCTGAGCCAGCGGTGCCGGGCGCAATATGTCCGGATCAATTGCGCGGCGATCCCCGAAACCCTGCTCGAAAGCGAACTGTTCGGTCACGAGAAAGGCGCCTTCACCGGCGCCGTGCGGCAAAAGTTCGGGCGGGTGGAGGAGGCGAACGGCGGGACGATTTTCCTCGACGAGATCGCGGACATGAGCCGCCCCTTGCAAGCGAAGCTGCTGCGTTTCCTGGAGGACGGCACGTTTACGCGCGTGGGTGGCACCCAGGAGTTGCGGGTCAACGTCCGCTTCATCGCCGCCACCAATCGCGACATTGTCCAGGCCATCGCCACCGAACAGTTCCGCGCGGATTTGTTTCACCGCCTCAATGTGGTGCAGTTCCGCCTGCCGCCGTTGCGCGAACGCGAGGAGGACGTCTTGCGGCTGGCCGAACATTTCCTTAAGCTGTTCAACGCGGCGATGAACAAGAGCGTGAAAAGTATCTCGCGGGGGGCCCGGCAGAAGTTGCTGTCGCACCGCTGGCCCGGCAACGTGCGCGAATTGCGGAACGTCATCGAACGCGCACTGATTCTGGAAACCACGCGCGAAATTCAGCCCACCAGCCTGCCCGATTTCCAGCTCGAAACGCGCCTTAATAAAACCGAAATTTTGGCCGCCCCGGGCGACCGGGCCATTGACGAACTGGTGGCCGACTTCGAACGCGGACTCATTAACGCGACGCTCGAAACTAACAATTTCAGTCTGAGCAAGACCGCCGACCAGTTAAAGATCAGCCGGCACGCCTTGCGTTATCGCATGCAGCGATTAAACCTGACTCCCGCCGAAGACGAGCCACCCGCCCCGGCGAGCCGAGCCGCCCGCGAATCATGAGCGCACGCCGGGCCGCCAACCTTTCCGACCCCCTCGCGCCTGTGCTTGGTATGACCCTGGGTGGCCGCACGTTCACCGAATTCCTGATCTTGGGCGGCGCGATCCTGCTGGTGACGGGTGCAGTCTTGGTTTGGGTGTTGGTCTTCCGCCGCTCGCGGCGGCGCACGCGCCTTTACCACCGCCATCACCGGCGCACCGAACCGGAGGCAGCCGCAAACGCCGCGGAAACCATTCCCGGCGGTCGCCGGCGCCGGCGACACCGCTCGCGCTCGGGCAAATCCAACTGGGACGCAACTGAAGGTTTGCCTCCGGCGCGCAGCCCGCAGCTTCCACCGACGGACTCCCGGTAATACCGACCATGCAGCAGAGCCAGGCGATCACCCGCAAGAGCGCTTCGAACCTCGCGCTCGCCTTCGTGCTGCTCCCCAAGCCCAAACGCGACGCGATGTCCGCGCTTTACGCCTTCTGCCGCGAAGTGGATGACGTGGCGGATGAGGATTCCGTCGCCGTCGAGCAACGGCGCGCGCGGCTGGCGGCCTGGCGCACGGACATTCGCCGTGCTTGTGACGGAGGCACGCCGGAGTTCCCGGTGAACCAGGAATTCCAGCCGTTCATTCAACAATATAAACTCCGTTTTGATCTGTTCGACGAACTCATCCAAGGGTGCGAGATGGACCTCGACACCCAACGTTACGAGACCTACGCGGAACTGGAACGCTATTGTCACCGCGTCGCCTCGGTCGTCGGGTTGTTGAGCATTGAGATTTTCGGCTATCAGAATCCCGCGTGTCGCACCTACGCCGTCCACCTGGGCCAGGCACTGCAACTCACCAACATCCTGCGCGATGTGCGCACCGATGCCGGGCGGGGACGCATTTATCTTCCGCTGGCCGAGTTGCAACAGTTTAAGGTGACCGAGGCGGCCGTCCTCCGCCACGAATACTCCGACGGCTTTGCGCAGCTCGCCGCCAGTGTCGCCGCCCGCGCGAGGAATTATTACCGGCTCGCGCGGGAGACGTTGCCGGCCGAAGACCGCCGGTCCATGGTGGCGGCGGAGTTGATGGGTTCGGTTTATTGGCGATTGCTTCGAAAACTCGAAGCGAAACAGTTCATGGTGCTGGGCCCAGAGCCAACCCGCCTCAACAAGCCCCAAAAGCTCGCCATCATTTTTCGCTCTTGGCTGGGCTTTGCGCTTGGCGCCAGGGCGTCCAACTACGGCCCCGCCTGAGCTCCCGATCCGGGCCTAGGGCTCGACGGGGGCGCTTTGATTTGGCCCCGCACCGTCGATCAATGGCCGGGCGTATTGGGAGGCGTTGGCGCTTGGTGCCGCCGGATTTCTCCACCCGCCGCCAATAGTTCCGCCAGCATCTGATTTCCCTGCGGTAGCAAGGTGATACGGGCTTCGCCGGCGATGATACGCTGAGTTTCAAGCACGTCGAAGAGCGCCGTGAAAACTTGCTGGTCCGTGGCAATCTTCTGCAGCGCGGCGCCCACGATTCGCGGCCGCATCGCGCCGGCCTTGGCGAATTCCACCGCCGCCTGCCGTTCCGCCGTGCTGCCGATGATGCTGACGCGATTGACCCCGTCCTGCTTGATGGCGCCGGTCACCTGGCGCAGGCGGTTCACCACTTTACTCTCGATCTGTTTGATCATTTCGTGGTCACGAAAATGCACCTTGCGGATATAGATCGAGCCCAGCTTATAGCCCCACTCATGGGATTTAGGGGAAACCTCCGCCCGCACGGTTTGGCTCATTGGGTGGCGGTTCACGAGCATTTCGTCCAGCGGCAGATTGCTCAGGCAGCGGACCGTGGAGTTGCTGACATTGGCGGCCAGCGAACCGCGCGGGTCGGTGTTCTTGAAAAGATAAGCCACCGGGTCGCTGATATACATCTCATACCAGATGCCGATGCCCATCGGCGCGCCTTCCTCGGAATTGACCGGATTACTGCGGAGATATTCCTGGTCCACGCGCATGTCGAGCACGTAGCGGCGCCCGAGCCAGCGCATGACGAGGGCCTTCCAGCCGAGGCGCGTGATGAGAAAATGCAGCCCGGGTTGTTCGAGCGTGGCGACGACCTTGCCGAACAGGACATACACCTGACAACTCCGCTCAGCGACGATGGTGTAAATGCCAAACATCTGCATCAGGGCCAAAAAGGTGGGCACTAAGGAGACGCTGAATAAAGCGATGTTTTCAATTTTCCCGGATTGCTGACGGCGCATGATGGTCAAGCGACCCGCGAAACTCGCCTGACGGCTTGGTTCGGCGTCGCAGTTCTGGTTCGGTGGCGGTCTTGAACCGC
>JANXWY010000088.1 GCA_025350905.1 Verrucomicrobiota bacterium | reverse complement strand
TTTCGCGAAAAAGGTGGAGACCTTTACTTCGAGATCCTCCTCGGGCAACACGTACTGACTGAAGCCGCGTGTGGCTTCGGTAATCCGGTCGAGCAAATGCGTGTTGACGTCCGTGCCGATGCCGAAGCAGAAAATGCGCGTCCGGTCTTCGTTCTGCCGCGCGACGCTTTTGACGATTTGCTCCTCATCGATCGTGCCGATGGTCGGGCGGCCGTCGGTGAGGAAGATCACCACGAACGGCCTGTCCTTCGTAGCCGCCGGGGTGACGACGCCTTGGAGTCCTTCTCGCTCAGCTGGCTTGCGTTTCCCGTCTTGAATTAGAGCCTCCTCACGTCGGCTGCTACGCAGGGAGAGGGCCTGCTTCAGGGCCTCGTCGATCGCCGTGCCCCCGATGGGTTTTAAACTCTTGATAAACGCATTCGCCTGGTCGCGGTTTGATTCCGAGGCCGGCACCATCTGGTCGAAGAGCGGCTCGACTTCGGTGGAAAACCGGATGATTTCGAAACGGTCGTTGTCATTCAGATTCTCGACGCAGAACTGCAGCGCCTTCTTCGCTTGATCCAACTTCTTGCCGGCCATGGAGCCGGAGGTGTCGAGCATGAACGCCACATCCTTAGGCTGGATCTTCCGATCCTTTCCACCCACGCCGGGCGACAAGAGGAGCAGGAAATAGCCGTCGTCGCCTCGGGTCTGGTGCGCGATCAGGTTGACGCCGAGTTCGTCTTTTTCTGGCGCGAAGTAGAGGGTGAAATCCGCGTCGGGCTGCACGTCGTGGGCCTCGAAGCCGACCGTCGCGCGGTTCGCGCCGTGCCGTTTGATTTCGACTGCGTGACTGGGCGAGTAAATGGATTTGAGCGGACGGTCGCTCTGCAATTCGACCTTGAGGCTCACGTTTTTTATGGGCTTGGCGGAGAATTTTTCCGTGTTCATCGGATACACATAACTCACCAGCCCGGCATCAGCCTTGAGCACCTGGGTGTAGGATAGTTGGATCCGTTTGCGGCTGTTCGGCTCGATGGGAAAAATGCGCACCTTGAACACGTCGCGATCGGCGTACTCGAGCAGCGCCGGGTCTTTGAGCTTGCGCACGATATCTTCATAAATCGCACGCGCCTTCGCGGCGGGCAACAGCTCGGCCTCGACCATTTTGCCGCCGATATCCATGGTGAACTTGTCAATCTGCGCACCTTTGGGAATGGGAAAGAGGTAGGTGCCTTCGAGCCGGGACGGGTTGGGGTTGTAAAACTCCTGATCCACCGACGTGGTGGCGAGCTGGCCGTCAATCTGGACGGTCACGTGGTGATAAACGACCTCCAGCGGCGCGTAGAGCCGCGGCGCGGGCGGCAGCGGTCCGGGGGGCCAGGTTGGCGGCAGCGGATGCGGTGGGCGCGGGCCGGGCAGCCAATGCACTTCATCCACGATGATCAGCCCGTCCGCGCGACACGGTGGAACGGGTGCAAGAAAACTCAACACCACCAGCCAGGCCGAGAAAGCGAGAATGCGTTTCATGCCGGGTTGGACGGCGGCGGCACGGAAATGCTCCCATACCGATTCGCGGAAGCTTCAAGGAGCGCCGAAGTTGGCGGCGCGGAAATCCAACCGCCGAAACGACTGCAGGCCGAGCAAGTTTTTGATCCCTTCCCGGCTTCCCGGTGCGCAGAAAAAGGAGCCGGAAGTGAGAATCACTCCGCTCCCTTAAGGTTTGGAACGGCGTAAACCCAGCCGTTATTATTGAAGCCGCCAGGTGATGCGCGCCTTGTTCAAGTCGTACGGCGACATCTCCATCTTGACGCGATCGCCCGTGGTGAGGCGAACGAAACGTTTGCGCATCTTCCCGCAAATCGTCGCCAGCACCAGATGCTTGTTGTCCAGCTCCACCCGGAACATCGTACCAGGCAGAACCGTGTGGACGCGTCCTTCCACCTCGATCGGTTCCTCTTTCATAATTTACCCAACAAAAACGGCGGGATTCAGGTTTGAGCTGAACCCCGCCGCTGAAACTTGGTTCAGCTTAGTAACGGCCACGACCGCCGCCACCGCCGCCGCCGCTACCGCCGCCGTATTCACGACGACCGCCGCCACCACCACCGCCACCGAATTCGCGACGACCACCGCCGCCACCGCCGGGACGTTCCTCGCGCGGACGCGCGATATTTACGGTCAGGGCGCGACCGTCAATTTCCTTGCCGTTCAAGGCATCAATGGCTTTCTGCGCCTCCTCGGCGGAACCCATGGTGACAAACCCGAACCCACGCGGACGGCCGCTCTCGCGATCCATCATCAGGTTGGTTTCGACGACGGTGCCGTGCGCCGCGAAGGCGTCTTGCAGGTCGTTTTCAGTGGTGTTGAAGGAAAGATTTCCCACAAACAATTTTGCGCTCATGCGATGATAACTGTCCTAGACTCAACTTTGCTCTCTCCAG